>DASULG010000037.1:0-6934 GCA_036278335.1 Pedococcus sp. | reverse complement strand
CGGATGCTGAAGACGTCGGGGCGCCGGGTCGATCTGTCCTCCCCGTTCGTCGATGCCGTGCTGCCCGATGGGTCGCGGCTGCACGTCGTGATCCCGGACATCACCCGCGCCCACTGGCACGTCAACATCCGCAAGTTCGTCGTCAAGGCCGACCACCTCGAGGACCTGGTCGCCCTGGGCACCCTGACCCGGCAGGCCGCGCGGTTCCTCGAGGCCGCCGTGGTGAGCGGGCTGAACATCCTGGTTGCCGGTGGGACCCAGGCCGGCAAGACCACGCTGCTCAACTGCCTGAGTGCGGCCATCCCGTCCCGGGAGCGGGTCGTCACGTGCGAGGAGGTCTTCGAGCTGAAGATCCCCCTGCGCGACGTCGCGTCGATGCAGTGCCGGCAGCCGAGCCTCGAAGGCACCGGCGAGGTCCCCCTGAGGCGCCTCGTGAAGGAGGCGCTGCGGATGCGCCCCTCGCGCATCATCGTCGGCGAGGTGCGCCAGGCCGAGAGCCTCGACCTCCTCATCGCCCTGAACAGCGGTTTACCCGGCATGTGCACGATCCACGCCAACACAGCCCGGGAGGCGGTGACGAAGATGTGCACGCTCCCTCTGCTGGCGGGGGAGAACGTGAGCAGCCGCTTCGTCGTGCCCACCGTGGCAGGCTCGGTCGACCTGGTCGTGCACGCGGCACTGGAGCACGACGGAGTTCGCCGAGTCCGCGAGATCGCCGCTGTGCCAGGACGGGTCGAGGGCGACGTCGTAGAGATCGCAGATCTATTCGTCCAGCGAGACGGCGTCCTTCGCCGCGCGGACGGCTTCCCTCCGCACCTGGACCGCTTCGAGAGAGCGGGGTACGACATCACGGCCCTGCTGGCGCAGGAGTAGTCATGCGGGGACCGCTGCTGGGGCTGCTTCTGGGCGTGGGCCTCTTCTGCATCTGGTGGTCGACCTGGGTGCCCGAGGCGGGTGCCACAGTTCGCGCGCGTCGCCCGGGCCTCATCGATCGGCTTCAGGACGACCTTGTTCAGGCCGGGTACGACGGCATGGGCCCACGAAGCCTGCTGTCGGCATGCGTCGTCGCCTTCGTCCTCACCTTCCTCATCGTGGTCGCGGGCACTGGGGTCGTCCCGGTGTCACTGTGCTTCGCCGTCATGGCCGGCTACGTGCCTCTTGCCCTGGTCCGGATGCGGGCGCGCCGTCGTCGTGCGGTGATGCGCGACCTGTGGCCCGATGCCGTCGACAACATCGCCTCCGCCGTCCGGGCCGGGCTCGCGCTGCCCGAGGCCCTCAGCCAGCTCGGCCAGCGCGGGCCGGAGGAGCTGCGACCGGCCTTCCGCGCCTTCGGCGAGGACTACCGCACCACGGGCCGCTTCCACGAGTGCCTCGACCGCCTGAAGGAGCGGCTGAGCGACCCGGTCGGCGACCGCCTGGTGGAGTCCCTCCGCATCGCCAGGGAGGTCGGCGGCAGCGACCTCGGGCGGCTCCTTCGAACGCTGTCGACCTTCCTGCGCGAGGACGCCCGCACCCGGGCCGAGCTCGAGACCCGCCAGGGCTGGACGGTCAACGCGGCCAGGCTCGCAGTGGGCGCGCCGTGGCTCGTGCTGGCGCTCATGGCGACTCGTGGGGAGTCGGTGCGGGCCTACAGCACGGCGACAGGCACGGCGGTGCTGGTCGTCGGTGCGGCCGTGTCCCTCGCCGCGTACCGCATCATGCTGCGCATCGGCCGCCTCCCCGAGGACGAGCGGGTTCTGCGGTGAGAGCCGTCGCCGACGTCCCGGGCCTCGACCTGTCCGCAGCCGGAGCGGGTCTCGACCTGTCCGGTGGCGGAGCGGGCCTCGACCTGTCCGCAGCCGGAGCGGGCCTCGGGCTCATGCTCGGCCTCGGGCTCCTGCTGGTGTGGGCGGGCCTGCCGCGATTCCGGCGACCCGGTCTCGAACAGCGCCTCTACCCCTACCTGCGCGACGCCCCCCGGCCATCCCGACTGCTCGCGGTGCCGCAGCTCGGTGGTTCCGGCGCACTCGCGGCGTTGCTCAGGCCGGTCGTCACGGACCTTGCCCGCGGCATCGAGAAGACGCTTGGGGGATCCGCCTCAGTACGACGCCGCCTGCTCCGGGCGGGGAAGGCCGCCGACGTCGACCGCTTCCGCGCCGAGCAGGTGCTCTGGGGCGCAGCCGGCACCGTGGCCGGCCTCGGAGTCGGGATGGCCATCTGGCTGGGCAAGGGCGGCTCCGTCGTTCCGGTCGTCATCATGACGCTCTGCGGCGCCGGCACCGGGATCGTCGCCAAGGACCAGTGGCTCTCACGCCAGGCGAATCGGCGCGAACAGCGGATGCTCGCCGAGTTCCCCACTGTGGCAGAGCTGCTCGCGCTCGCCGTCGGCGCGGGGGAGGGCGCAGTCGGCGCCCTCGAGCGGGTGTGTCGCCTGTCCAGGGGCGAGCTCGCCGGTGAGCTCCGGCGGTGCCTGGCCGATGCCCGAGCCGGCGCGAACCTCCCCACCGCGCTGCAGGGCCTGGCCGACCGCACGGGCCTGCCCAGCCTGTCGCGGTTCGTCGACGGGATGGTCGTGGCGGTGCAACGGGGAACACCCCTTGCCGAAGTGCTCCGCGCCCAGGCCCAAGACGTCCGAGAGGCGGGACGCCGGGCCGTCATGGAGGAGGGCGGCAAGAAGGAGATCGCCATGATGGTCCCCGTGGTCTTTCTGGTGCTCCCTGTGACCATCCTCTTCGCCGTCTTCCCCGGCTTCACTCTCCTCCGATTCACGATCTGAGGCCGAACCCGTGAGACCGCCCACGACCACCTGAGACCCACACAGCCAGACGAGAAAGAGGACCTGAGATGCAGATGATGACGAGGACGCTGATCCGCGCGCGACTGGCTGCTCTCGACGCCGCCGGCCGCGAGCGGGGTGACGTGCCGGGCTGGGTCCTGATCACGCTCATGACCGCCGGTCTCGTCACCGTGCTGTGGGCGGTGGCCGACGACCAGCTACAGACCCTCTTCACCCGCGCGATGAACTCGGTCACGGGACCCTGACCCGGACTGACACCCCAACGATGGCTGAGCGCGTCCGCCTGCGCCGCCACCAGGCCGCCGAACGGGGAAGCGCGGTGGCCGACTTCGCCATGGTCTCGGGACTCGTGGCCGTGCTCTTCCTCGCGGTCTTCCAGGTCGGCCTCGCGCTCCACATCCGCAACACGCTGATCGCCTGCGCTGCCGAGGGGGCCCGGCTCGGGGCCCGAGCCGACGCCCTGCCTGAGGACGGCGCCACGCGGGCGCGTGCCCTCATCGGCGACTCCCTGTCCCCGCGGTTCGCCCGCGGCGTCACCGCCGACGTGGTCGAGACCGGCGGTGTCCAGGTGGTCGTCGTGGAGGTGCTCGCGCCGCTGCCCGTCATCGGCCCGCTCGGACCTGATGGGCGCCTGCGAGTCGTGGGTCGCGCCTTCCTGGAGTCCCAGTGAGCGCGCCTGGCCTCATCGCCCTGCGCAAGGCGCTGCTGCGGCGTCGAGGCCGCATCAAGCTCGTGCGCCGCGCGCCGGGAGAGGCCGGCAGCGCCGTCGTCGAGTTCGTCTTCCTGGCCGTGCTGATGATGATCCCGCTCATCTACCTCGTGATGATGCTCGGCCGTTTGCAGGCCGGTGCGTATGCCGCGACCGCCGCCGCCCGCGAGGCCGGTCGGGCCTACGTCACCGCCGCCAGCGAAGACGCCGCTGGGCAGCGGGCGGACGCCGCAGCCCGGATCGCCTTCGAGGACCAGGGCTTCGGCTCTGAGGGCCGGCTGGACCTGGTGTGCGACGGGACGCCGTGCCTGCGGCCCGAGGGCCGCATCGAGATCACCGCCCGCGTCAGCGTGCCGCTGCCGCTGGTGCCGGGGTTAGCGCGGGCCGTGGTGCCCTTGGAGGTGCCGGTCACGGCCTCCCACGTCGCCGTGGTCGACCGGTTCCGGGGGCAACGCTGATGGCCACGAGCATTGGCCGCGTGCGCAGAGCGGCCGCGAGGCGGATGCGCCGGGTCCGAGTGGGCGGCGAACGGGGGCAGGTGACGCTTCTGGTCCTCGGCTTCACCCTCGTCGCCGCGATGCTCATCGTTGGCACAGCAGCGGTCACCTCGGCTCAGCTGTCGCGGCTACGCCTCATCGACGCTGCCGACGGGGCCGCCCTCGACGCCGCCGACTCCCTCGACGCCACCGCCTATCGCAACGGTCTCGGCAGCGCTGTGGCCGTCAGTGACGCCACCGTGCGCGCAACCGCCGAGCGCTACCTCGCGGACCGGCCGCTGCCCGTCGGCATGGCCGCCTGGGAGGTCGCGGCCGGCACCGGTTCGCCCGATGGGCAGATCGCCGTGGTCCGGCTGGTGGGGGAGGCCCGTCTGCCGATCGTGGGCGGCGTCCTGAGGGGGCTGGGACGGTCGGTCACCATCACCGTGGAGTCCAGAGCGCGCTCCGACCTGCAGTAGCCGACGCGCGTGGCGTCGGACGCACGGGGCGTCCGGCCGACGCGGCATACCGCCCGGCACACGCGGCACACCGCTCGGCCCACGCGGCATACCGCTCCGTACAGGCGGCATACCTGGCGCACGGCGGGGGCGTGTGGCCAGCACCACGGGGAGCGGGGGTTACTCGCCCGAGGGCCCCGACTAGAGTGACCGGCAGGACATCACCAATGGCGTTGGAGGACCTGTCATGACCGCTCAGCCCGACCGTCCCACCTCTGTGATCGTCGCGGGGGCGCGTACCCCGATGGGGCGCCTGCTCGGATCGCTCAAGGGCTTCTCGGGCGCCGACCTCGGCGGCTTCGCCATCAAGGGCGCCCTCGAGAAGGCCGGCGTCAGCCCGGAGCAGGTCGACTACGTGATCATGGGCCAGGTGCTGCAGGCCGGCGCCGGGCAGATCCCCGCCCGCCAGGCCGCGGTCAAGGCCGGCATCCCCATGACCGTCCCGGCCCTGACCATCAACAAGGTCTGTCTCTCCGGCATCAACGCCATCGCCATGGCCGACCAGATGATCCGCGCCGGCGAGTACGACATCGTCGTCGCCGGCGGCCAGGAGTCGATGACCAACGCGCCGCACCTGCTCGAGAAGTCGCGCGAGGGCTACAAGTACGGCGACGTCACGGTCCGCGACCACATGGCCTACGACGGCCTCTGGGACGCCTTCACCGACCAGGCGATGGGCCTGCTCACCGAGGACGCCAACACGGGGGAGCTGGCCTTCACCCGCGAGCAGCAGGACGAGTTCTCCGCCCGCAGCCACCAGCTCGCCGCCAAGGCCTGGAAGGACGGCCTGTTCGACGACGAGGTCGTGCCGGTCTCGATCCCGCAGCGCAAGGGCGACCCCGTCGAGTTCAAGGCGGACGAGGGCATCCGCGCCGACACCACCACCGACTCCCTCGGCAAGCTCCGCCCGGCGTTCGCCAAGGACGGCACGATCACGGCCGGTTCCGCCTCGCAGATCTCCGACGGGGCCGCCGCGGTCGTCGTCATGAGCAAGGCCAAGGCTGAGGAGCTGGGCCTGACCTGGCTCGCCGAGATCGGCGCCCACGGCATCGTCGCCGGACCCGACTCCTGCCTGCAGCAGCAGCCCGCCCGCGCCATCGAGAAGGCCTGCGCGAAGGAGGGCATCACCCCCGCTGACCTCGACCTCGTCGAGATCAACGAGGCGTTCGCCGCCGTCGGCCTCGCCTCCGCCAAGGAGCTCGGCCTCGACCTCGACAAGGTCAACGTCAACGGCGGCGCCATCGCCGTGGGCCACCCCATCGGCATGTCCGGCGCCCGCATCGCCCTGCACCTCGCGCTCGAGCTGAAGCGCCGCGGCGGCGGCGTCGGCGCGGCCGCACTGTGCGGCGGCGGCGGCCAGGGCGATGCCCTCGTCGTCAAGGTCCCCGCGCGGGGCTGACCGGACTCACCTTCATCGGGCCACGCACCGTCGACGTCCCTGCCCTGGTCGAGTCGGCCAGGGCAGGCTCGCCCCGGGCGGTGGCCCGCCTGATCTCGCTCGTCGAGGACAGGCACCCCGCCCTGCGTGAGGTGATGGCCGCCCTGGCGCCGCACAGCGGCACCGCCCACGTCATCGGCATCACCGGCTCGCCCGGCGTGGGCAAGTCCACCTCCACGAACGCCCTCGTCGGCGCCTTCCGCAAGCGCGGCAAGCGGATCGGCGTGCTCGCCGTCGACCCCAGCTCGCCGTTCTCCGGCGGGGCCCTGCTCGGCGACCGGGTCCGCATGCAGGACCACGCCCTCGACCCCGAGGTCTACATCCGCTCGATGGCCTCGCGCGGCCACCTCGGCGGCCTGTCCTGGACCACCCCGCAGGCACTGCGGGTCCTCGACGCGGCCGGCTGCGACGTCATCCTCGTCGAGACCGTCGGCGTGGGGCAGTCCGAGGTCGAGGTCGCCAGCCTCGCCGACACCACGATCGTGCTGCTCGCCCCCGGGATGGGCGACGGGATCCAGGCCGCCAAGGCCGGCATCCTCGAGATCGGCGACCTGTTCGTCGTCAACAAGGCCGACCGCGAGGGGGCCGACGCCACCGTCCGTGACATCCGCCACATGATCTCCCTCGGCGACCGCACCGTGCCGGGCCTGTGGCGCCCCCCGGTCGTCAAGACCGTCGCCGCGCAGGGCCAGGGCATCGAGGAGGTCATGGAGGCCCTGGACAAGCACGTGGCCTGGATGGAGAAGACCGGCACCCTGCGCCAGCGCCGGGTGCGCCGGGCCGGCGACGAGATCGAGTCCATCGCGCTGCAGCAGCTGCGCGCGAGGATGGGCGACCTGCGGCACGGCAACGGCGTGGACGAGCTCGCCGCCGCCGTCGTGGACGGCAAGCCCGACCCGTATGCCGCGGCCGACCAGGTCGTGGCGGCCCTCGCCTGAGCGGCGAGGGCCGGGAGCCAAGCCCAAGTGGGGATGACCCGGTCACCCGGTTCGCCGTAGGGTGGGCGGGCTGACTGAC
>DASULG010000036.1:0-2278 GCA_036278335.1 Pedococcus sp. | reverse complement strand
CCTCGGCGACCCGGGACAGCTGGGTGGCCGTCGCGACGTAACAGATGATGACGCCGCCGGGGGCCAGTGCCTCGGCGACGACGTCGAGGCACTCCCACGGGGCCAGCATGTCCAGGACGACCCGGTCCACCGAGCCGTTCTCGACCGCCTTCGGGAGCTCCTCGACCAGGTCGCCGACCGTGACCTCCCACGCGGGGTGGTCGACGCCGAAGAAGGCCCGAGCGTTCCCCTTCGCGATGTCCGCGAAGTCCTCGCGTCGCTCGAACGAGTGCAGGCTGCCGTGCTCGCCGACCGCCCGCAGCAGGGACATCGACAGGGCCCCGGAGCCGACCCCGGCCTCCACCACGCGGGCCCCGGGGAAGACGTCGGCCATGGTGATGATCTGCCCGGCGTCCTTGGGGTAGACCACGGCGGCCCCTCGAGGCATCGACATCACGTAGTCGGACAGCAGGGGGCGAAGGGCGAGGTACTCGACGCCGGCGGTGTTGCGCACGACGGAGCCGTCGGGGGCGCCGATGAGGTCGTCATGGGCCAGCCGGCCCCGGTGGGTGTGGAACTCCCGCCCGGGCTCGAGCGTGATGGTGTGCAGGCGTCCCTTGGGGTCGGTCAGCTGGACGCGCTCCCCCACGGTGAAGACTCCCCGGCGCAGCTGCGCCCCCACAGGGCCTGTGGAAGGGGTGTCGGGGTGCTCTGCGCTGGTCATGGCGGGGAAGTCTAGTTGCGGGTCAGAGGCGTTCCATCGCCCGGTTGACGTCCGCCGCGGTCACGACGCCGAGCAGGCGCCCCTGGTGGGTCACGGCGACGAGGGGGGCGCCCACGGTCTGCATGGCGACGACGACCGGGACGATGTCGTCCTCGGGGCCGGCCTCCACCGACCAGCCCGCGGCCTGCGGCGCGGCGACCGCGCTGACCCCGGTCTGGCCGTAGCGGCCCGGTGGCACGTGGCCGACCGCGTCGGGGTCCACGAGTGCGGCCGGCTGGCCCTGGTCGTCGAGGACGACGATGGCCTGCCCGGTGGTCCAGCGCGCCAGCACGTCGTCGAGGTGCTCGTCGTGGCGCACACCCAGGGCGGGACGCAGCACGGTGACGAGCCTGACCTGGTTCACGGCCTCGAGGGCGTGCCCGCCGCGGATCGCGGCCGAGGCGCCCGCCCACAGGAACGACGCGATGAACAGCGCCCAGGCGACGTCCAGGAGGTCGATGCCGCGCCCCTGCGCCGCCGGGCGGCCCAGGAACCACAGCACGACGAGCACGGTCACGGCCCGGCCGCACCAGCCGGCGACGATCATGCCCCGCGTGCGGCTGCCGGTGGCCTTCCAGACCCCCGACTCGACCAGCTGGCCCCCGTCGAGGGGCAGGCCAGGGAGGAGGTTGAAGCCGGCCAGGGCGGCGTTGAGGAACGCGAAACCCCCGAGCAGGGTGTTCGGTATGCCGGTCTGCGCGGCGGGGAGGGCGAGCCAGGAGACGAGGGCGAGGACGCCGTTGGCGAGCGGCCCGACCACGGCGATGACGGCCGCGGACCCGGGCGTGGAGCGCCCGGACTCGAAGGCGGTGTGTCCGCCCCAGAGGTCGGCCACGATGCGCAGGACCGGGAGGCCGAAGGCCCTGGCGGCGACGGCATGGGCGGCCTCGTGCACCAGGACCGCCACGAGCAGCTGGAGCGCGATCAGGGCCGCCACCGCATAGGCCCACAGCCCGATGTCGGGGCGCGTCCTGCTGATCGACGGGCCGATCAGGGCGATCAGGACCACGGCGATCAGGGCCCAGCTGCTGCCGATGTAGACCGGAACACCAGCCACGCTGGCGACCCTCACACCGGGACGGCGCTCGCGAGGCTGCATGGCCATGACCCTATGTCAGCGCCCTCTTCTAGAGTGCGCTGCATGGTTGCCGCACTCTCCCCCAGCCGGGCCTCGGACTTCATGCAGTGCCCCCTGCTGTACCGGTTCCGGGTCATCGACCGGCTGCCCTCCCCGCCGAGCGCGGCCGCCGCCCGCGGCACCCTGGTCCACGCGGTCCTGGAGCGGCTCTTCGACCTCCCGGCGCCCGAGCGCACGCCCGAGGCTGCCGCCGCGCTGGTCGCGCCGGAGTGGGCCGCGCTGAAGGACGCCGAGCCGGACCTCGCGGCCCTGGTCGACGACGGCGACGAGGCCCTGCCCTCCCACGCCTCGTGGTACGCGGAGGCGACGACCCTGATCGAGCGGTGGTTCACCCTCGAGGACCCGACCATGCTGGAGCCGGCCGAGCGCGAGCTCTACGTCGAGGCCGACTTCGACGG
>DASULG010000035.1:0-24036 GCA_036278335.1 Pedococcus sp. | reverse complement strand
GTCGATGTGCTTGTCTCGGCTGGGGCGCGGGCAGCGGTAGCATCAGCCCCGGTCCCGCGGCCCCGCCGTGGGCCTGGCCGGCGTGGCGCAATCGGTAGCGCACCTGTCTTGTAAACAGGGGGTTAGGGGTTCGAGTCCCCTGGTCGGCTCTCTGACCAGCGGAGATGGCTGAGGTGCGGTCATGTGCATGCCCGAAGCCATCGTTTTGGCCATCACTTTCGATGTTGAGCCGCGTGGGATCAGCCGCCTCGAGCGCCGCGGTCAAACCGTCGCCCCCTCCCGATCAGGGCCCGGACCTACGGCCCTGTTCCCTCCGTTGCTAGGGAGCGATACTCGTGTGCGCTGGGCCGAACGGCCCGGAGAGAGTATTCGTGATGGCTCACATCGCTGGAGAGGTCACCATCGACGCGCCCGTCGGCGACGTGTTCGACATGGTCGCCGACGAGCGGAACGAGCCGAGGTACAACCCCCGGATGGTCCGTGCCGAGAAGCTGAGCGAGGGACCGGTCAGCCGGGGTGCACGGTTCGTCGCCGAGCCCAAGGGCATGGGCGCCAAGGGCAGGATGACTGTTGAGGTCCTGCAGTACGACAGGCCGCATCGTCTGCGCACCGTGGTGCGCTCGTCGTACATGCAGGCTGAGGGCACGGTGACCTTCGAGGAGGTCGACGGTGGGACGCGGCTGCGGTGGGACTGGGACATGGGCCTCGTGGGAGCAATGAGGGTGCTCTCCCCGATACTTGCCGTCGTCGGTCCCCGCTGGGAGCGCCGGAACTGGGTGGGCCTCAAGGAGCACATGGAGTCCGGTCGCCGCTGAACCTGTCCACCACGACCGCCAATATCCACTGGTTGACCGACAGCCGTGAGCGGTGACTGCTTCCGGTCCGGAGACGTCACCGCCCCCGCAAGTCCCGTGATCTTGTCTTTGCAGACGATGAGTTGGTGCGCCGAGGGTGCTCAGGGCTGGCAGCTGGCCCGGGTGTGCGTGATTCGGGAGGTGGTGCAGATACGCACGAAGTTCTGGAAGTCCGTCTGCCTCCAGGTGTTCCAGAAGTCGGCGTGCATGGACTCGCCGTCGTGGTAGCCGGCGTGGGCGTCGCTCGACAGCTCCACGTCCGTGCCGTTGCCGACGTAGTCGAACTGGACGGTCTCGCGCAGCTGGGTCATCGGGTAGGGGAACCCGGCAGGGCACACGCCACCGGCCGCGGGGTACCGATAGTGCCGAGTGTCGCTGGTGTCGCCCACGGCACTCGCGGGGTGGTAGGGCCGGACGCCGTCCCAGCAGCTGGGGAAGGTGATGTGCGCGGTCAGGGTGTGGCCCGCACCGCCGGGCTCGCCGGAGCAGTCCGGGATGTGGCCGACGGTGCCCTCTCGCCTCGCCTGCCTGGAGAACTCGCCGCAGTTCCAGCCGTGCGCGCCGGTGCCGAGGTCATCGGTGGCCACGAGCCGGGTGTCGGCGGGAAAAGCCATGCCGGGGCCGAAGGACCGCCCGGTGAAGCCGCGGTAGTAGGCCGTGAACTGTCTGGCCGGGATGAGCATCCCGGCGTACGGCGTCCCGGCCTTGTACCGCAGGGTCGGAACCCAGTAGCCCGCCGAGTCGGCTGAGTAGGCCAGGCCGAGCACGCTGCGGCAGTTGTTGTCTTTGCCCACCAGATCCGCGTAGTTGGCCATGTTGGGATTCGGCAGGGAGTGCCACGCGATGTTGCCGAAGAACTGGTGCTCGTGGGCCGAGCCGGTTCCGTTGTGGTTGACGATGGGGTCGTAGCTCCCCAGAGCCACCGCGGCGATGTTGGTACGGTCACACCTGATCTTGCCCATGGCATTTGCCGGGGCGGCGGGTGCCATTGCCGCTGCGGCCAGCGCTGCGATCGACAAGGCGAGTAGGGATGCTCGCAGTTTCGTCACAGGACTTCTCCCCTCACTGCTCGCGGGTCAAGCGCCGACCCGAGGTCGTGACCTGAAGTCTGCTGCTCTGGGGGGCCGTTGGGCCTCAGCCAATTGGCGCAGCCGATACCACCCCACGCGCGCCACGTTCGGGCCCAAGGCTGCACCGCCTTGCGAGGCTCACGGCCGAGCACGCCCCCGTCCCCTGTCCCTCCAGTGTGCGGGGGTGGGGACGCGCCCATCCGAGGACAGCTAGGTGCCGCGGACTCTGACCCCCGTCAAGAGTCCGCGGCGCTGCATCAAGGGTCCTACGCCATGTGGACCTCGCGCCATGGCCCTTCAGGACCAGATGGCGCACAGGGCGCCTACGACGAAGACTCGACGCGCAACGAGGACGCCGGCGTGACGATGGGACCAGGCCACTCGCCGTCCCACCCCCTGGGGACGGAGTGCAGCCAGGACGCGGTAACCCCCACGTCGCGTCCCGCCCCTCGTGACGCCGAACGCCGGCACGAGGGGCGCGCGCATTCTGCGGCACGAGACGGCGCTCGGGGGAGGCCCGCTGCGCCGGTCCTGCATCGGTATCCCTGCCGCTGGAGGCGCTTCGCTGCGGCGCGGCTGGATCTATCAGGGACCGAAGCGCCCAAGGGGAACGCCCTTGGAGGCTACTGGGCCTTCGCGACTGCCACGCGGGGCCGGTCAGTCAACCCTGGGCGGCAACGACCACCGTCAGGGCACAGAGCACCACACTGAGGGGAGCCATCACGAGGCGCTCGGAGCGGCTCCTCGACGCCAGGTTGCCCGCCGCACCGAGCAGGAAGTAGCCAGCGATGACCCAGATGGCCACGCGCAGTATGCCGTGGCCGCCGCCGAGCTGCCCGGCACGGGCGAGTACCGCCCAGCCAATGGCGACGTAGGCAACGATGGCGGCCACGCTGCCCACCCGCAGCCGCGTTGGAAGAACTTCGTGCTGACCACCCCAGGCGAACCGCCCGAGCGGGGCGCGGCAGGCCAGCAGCGCCTGGAAGACGGCAAGGGCCCCCAAAAGCACGCAGGTGGCGATGGCGGCAGCAGTGGTCACGACGCGCGAGCGTACGGGTGCGCGACACTCGTGCGCATCGACTTCACCGAGAGGGCTCGCCCGCGGCGCGTCCAGAGTCGGCATTCTCCCCGGCGCCGGTGCCAGCGCAGATGCGGGCAGGCTGCGGCCTCAGCCTGCGGGCTCAGGCTGCGCCGCTGGTGATGTCCATCCCCACCTCCGCGATCTCGAGGCGCGTGGCCGGGCAGACGTCAGGCTCGACAGCCAGGCGCGCGGTCCACGCATGGCCGTGGTTGCAGGCGAACAGCACCTGGTTGCCGCTGACGAAGACGCTCAGGTCTCCGTCGTCGTCGGTGTGCTTAAGCCGCGTGCTCATCTTCGTCTCCTGGGCGTCGGGCCGAGACCTGGGCCAGGCCGAAGGCATCTGGGTACAGCTCCTGAGCCCTGCTGAGCAGCGACTCGTCGGCACTGCTGCCGAGAACCCCCTCGAGTCTTTGGTGCGTCTTGTTCGCCTCGGCCATCGCGAACCTGGCCTTGGCCTCCGCGTTCTCGCGCCCGGCCGCCCCGAACCAGTAGCCGAGGGCGGTCGTGAGCAGCGGGAGGACGACGAGCAGGATGTCCTTGGCCCGCTGGTAGGTGTCGAGCACCTGGCCCTCCGGGTCCCTCGTGGGGACTGCCGGGATCTGGCCGGCCACTTCGAGCAGCCAGTAGGCCGAGGTCAGGAAGAGCAGTCCAGTGAGGCCCGCCCTGATCCACATTGCTGTTTTGTCCATGGAACCCCCCTTAATCCATGGGATGACGGTCGCACTCGTCAATCGTCCTACGCTCATGCAGATGCATTAGCGGTTATATCAATTTGATATCGCTGGCTCCCAAAACAGGCATATGACGGTGCTTGATCTCCAGTAGTTCAGTTTGAGCGCTCCTGCTACATGCGGTGCGGGTCACGTCTGACCATGGTGACCACCCATGTGCCCGCCCTAACCTGCTGAGGTGGGCGACGGAACGCGTCTGGTGCTGGCAGGGGATGTGATGACCGGCAGGGGGGTGGACCAGGTGCTGCCCAGCCCGGGCGCGCCCGACCTGCGCGAGGACCTCGTCCGCGACGCCCGCACCTACGTCGACCTGGCCGAACGCGTCAGCGGCCCCATCCCGAAGCCCGTGGATGCCGCCTGGCCATGGGGTGATGTGCTTGCTGAGATGGACGCGGTCGGCCCCGCGGTGCGGGTGATGAACCTAGAGACCAGCGTGACCCTCAGCGACGATGTGGCACTGGGCAAGGCCGTGACCTATCGGATGAGTCCCGCCAACCTGGGGGTTCTGACGATCGCCAAGGTGGACATCTGGGCGCTCGCCAACAACCACGTCCTCGACTACGGCTCCGCCGGCCTCGTGGAGACCCTCGACACCATGAGTGGCGCGGGACTGCGCACGTCAGGGGCCGGCCGCGACGACTCCGAGGCCTGGCGCCCAGCGGTGGCGGCTCCTAGCGGTGGGGGGCCCCGGGTCCTGGTCTCCTCCGTGGCCGACGTCTCCAGTGGGGTCCCGCCACAGTGGGCCGCCGGCCCGGACCACCCGGGCGTCGCGCTGCTCCCCGACCTGAGTCTCGCTGCGGCGGACACGCTGGTCGACCGGATGCGCGTGAGCGCCCAGCAGGGGGACATCCTCGTGGTCTCGGTGCACTGGGGTGGCAACTGGGGCTACGGGGTCCCCCATGCGCACCGGCGGTTCGCGCACCGCCTCGTCGATGGCGGGGTGCATGTCGTGCACGGCCACTCCTCGCACCACCCCCGGCCGGGCGAGGTCTACCGAGACCGTCTCGTCCTCTACGGCTGTGGCGACCTGGTCAACGACTACGAGGGAATCGGCGGCTACGAGGAGTTCCGCGACGACCTCCGCCTGCTCTACGTGGTCACGCTCGACTCCGGGACGGGCGAGCTCGTCGGGATGCGAATGGTCCCGTTCCGCGCCCGGCGGCTCAGTCTGGAGCGGGCAAGTGCTCCAGATGCGCGCTGGCTGGCCGAGGCCCTGGACCGCGCCGGGCGGGGCCTCGGCGCCCGGGTGCAGGTCGCCCAGGATGGGGTGCTGGAGTTCCTCCACCGGTGACGTTAGTCGAACACATGTTCGATACTCTGGTGCGATGACGGAACGGCCGCGCAGGGCCCAGCGCCAGCCCCGCTCGCTGGCCCGAGAGCAGCTCGCGAGCCTCGACGTCACGACCAGCGCCAGCCCCGTCCCCGTCCGCGCCTGGGTGGTCTGGGAGGACGGGGTCGAGGAGCTGGTCGAGGGGGTGGCCCTGGCCTGGACCAAGCGGGCTGTCCGCGTCCGCTGGGGTGTGCCGCCGCACGTGCTCGAGACGTGGGTCTGGGCAGGTGCGGTCGAGCGGGTCAGCCGGGCGGCTGGAGGAGCCCGATGACGTTGCCGTCGGCGTCGGCGACAGAGGCGATGAGCTTGCGCCCGCCCACATCCCTGACCTCCTGCGTCACCCGGCCGCCAGCCTCCACGAGGGTCTTGACCCGCATCTCGATGTCGTCGACGTGCCAGTAGCTCACGGGCCCGGTCATGCCCTGGCTGTGGCCGTTCGGGTCCAGCCCGACTTCCTGGTCGCCGACGGAGTACCCGACGTAGTAGGGCTCGTCGGTGTGCGGCTCCAGCCCGGTCAGGCCGGAGTACAGCGCCTTCGCCCGGGTCAGGTCCCGGACGGGGTAGATCACAGTCCTGATGCCTGTCGTCATGACAGCTCCTCACACTCGCGGTGTCACGTCCGCGCGGTTTTGCGCGTCATGGGTGTGACGGAGAAGGGCGCAGGATTGTGACCGTGGATGACGAGACCTGGCTCGCGCAGCGCTTCGGTCCACGTCGCCCCCTCGACCGCTGACCACGGTCAGCGGGGCCGCAGCACCTGCCACATGCCGGTCATCGTCTCCGTGCCGAACCCCTCGGCCCGGTAGAGCGCGACCGCCTCCGGCGTCGAGAACAGCCCCACGAAGCAGTCGCCCCCGGCCCGCTCGGCGATCTGTTCCCGCAGTCGCCGTATGACCTCACGGCCGAGGCCCCGGCGTCGGTGGTCGGGGTGGACGGCCACGTCCTGGATGTAGAAGTAGAACGCCCCGTCGCCGACGACCCGCCCCATCGCCACAGCCTCGCCCGTCTCGGCGAAGGCGACCACGCCGCATACCGATCCGGCCAGGGACGCCGGCATCGCCTCCCAGCGGAAGGAGTCGGCCCAGCCGACAGCGACCGCCAAGGAGCCGTGCTGGTCGACGGTGGGGATCGCGTTGACGAACCGGTACTCCATGGCTGCTCCCTCTCAGACGCCGACTGGGGTCTCTGCGGGCGGCGCGAGGGCGACGCCCTCGCCAGCCTGCCCGCGGCGGGTGAGCACGTCCCAGCGCACCCTGCGGGCCCGCCACGTGAAGATGGCCAGCTTGGCGATCTCCTCGACGACGCGGGCGACGAACACCCCGAGCACGCCCAGCGGGGTGTGCAGCCCCAGGACGATGGCCAGGGGCAGCCCGACAGCGAAGGCGCCCACCGCGTCGCCGAGGATCACGCCGCGCACGTCGTCACCGCTGGGCAGCACACCTGCGCCGAGGATCATGTTGCGCACCTTGACCACCTGGAACGCGGCGTTGACCGCGATGCCCACCGTCGCCATGGCGCGTACGTCCGCACCCGCATCGGCGAACAGGGGCTCGAGGAGCAGCACGCTCGCCGCGAACAGCAAGCCGAACCCCGCGCCGGTGCCGAGCCCGGCCCGGGTCAGCCGACGTACCCACTCCACGGCGCCACCCGGGTCGCCTCGCCCGACAGAGCGCCCGACCAGGGTTGTCGTCGCGCTCATCAGCCCGATGCTGCCGACGATGAACACACCCTCCAGTGTGGTGACGATCTGCGCTGCCGCCAGCGCCTCGTCGCCCAGCTGCTGGAAGACGACGTTGTAGAGGAACGTGCCACCGGTCCAGAAGAGCTCGGTCACGCCGAGGGGCAGCGCCAGGACGAACAGCGGCACCACGACCCGCCGCCACTCGGCCCGGTCGACAGGCAGGTGCCAGCCCACGACCCCACGGGGCCCGTAGGCCTGGACGAGGAGGATGGCGAGCTTGGCGACCGCCGTCACCAGCGTCGCCCAGCCCGCCCCCGCGGCGCCGAGGGCTGGCGCCGGTCCCGCGCCGGTGACCAGGACGTAGGCCAGCGCCGAGTTGACCAGCACCGTTGCGGTGGTCGCCACCATGGGGCTGGAGGCCCGGCCCACCGACCGCAGCGCGCCGCTGAGGATGGCGCTGAGCATCGTCGGCAGGGTCGCCAGCGCGATGAGCCGGAAGTAGTCCGTGCCGGCCGCGGCCACCGTCGGGGAGGCGCCCGTGCGGCCGAGCAGGTCATCGGCGCACATGAAGGGCAGCGCGGAGGCAACCAGCCCCAGGGCCGCCGCGACCAGCAGGGCCGCGGTCACGGTGTGGTCCATCTCGGTGCGCCGACCCGCGCCGAAGGCCCGCGCGATGAGGATGCTCACGGAGGTGCCGAGGCACCCGAGCGTGATGATGAGGATGAAGAACAGGCTGTTGGCAAAGCCGACGGCGGCAATGGCTGTGGCGCCGAGCGTCCCGACGACCACCTGGTTGACGAAGTTCAGCACCAGCATCAGCACGAACTCCGCGCTCACCGGCACCGCGATCCGCGCGATCTCCCGTCGCGGCGTCACCACGGCTGGCGAGCGGCGCGAGGGCAGGGTCAGGCGGGGCATGGCGGTGCCTTTCAGCAACGAGAGGGGAGGCCCGGCAGGCGCCGCCGTTGGCGCCGAGGCCACGCAAGCCTACGGTGCACCACCGCTGCCCGACACCGGTTTTCGACGGCGCCCGACCCTCGACCGGTATGCCGTGCGGCCCGTTGCGCACGCGGCACACCCGCCCGCGCGGCGCACGGCCGCACGCGGCGTACGGCCCCCGCGGCTCACGGCCCCCGCGGCTCACAGTCCAGCGGCATACGGCCCGCGGCGCCTGGGTGAGGCGGGGGAGCGTGAGGGAGAAGGTCGACCCCGAGAGGCCGAGGTTCTACCGGGCGGGGACGGTGAAGGACAGCTGCGCGCGGTGGAACTCGTAGTGCTGCGTGGCGTAGCGATAGACCTCCGCGACGGTCATCCACGACGTGAAGAACGGGTCCCAGCGCTGGGGGAAGGGCATGCCCCGTTGAAGCTCCGCGTCTGAGCGGGCGCCCAGCGAGCGGTGGAGGGAGGCCAGCGTCCGGTCGAGCTGGGCCAGCATCCGCCGCCGGTTGAAGACCAGGGCCGCAGCGCAGGTGCCGAGGTAGTTGACGGCGTGGAAGGGCCTCGTTGCGAGGTCCAGGGCGGCGGCGAAGGCGGCGCCGAAGGGCCGCGGCAGCCGGCTGACCAGGCGCACCAGCGGCAGCAGCGCACGCACCACCATGTAGCCGAAGACCATGTGGAACAGCAGCTGCTCGTTGGTCCACCGTGTCCCGGCTGAGCGACGCCCCAGCTCGTCGCTACCGGGGATGGTGAGCAGGCGGGCAAGGTCTGCGCGCGCCCACTCCATCTCGGCGTGGATGGAGTCCCGGTCGGGAACGGGCGGTGTCACGGCCTGCATGAGCCCAGTCTGAGCGCCTGAAGCGTCGCCGGAGAAGACATCGCAAGAAGGTTCCGGGTGCGTGTCGATCGCGGGCTGCGCCGTTCGACGTGAGGGTAGAGGCTGGGACCGGAGGGTCCTGGCACCACATCCGAGAGGACGATCGAAATGCGCTACATGGTTCTGGTCAAGGCAACCCCCGAGTCCGAGGCCGGCACGATGCCGGAGCCGGAGGTGTTCGAGGAGATGAACACCTTCAACGAGGAGCTCGTCAAGGCGGGGGTGCTCCTGGCGGGGGAGGGGCTGCACCCGAGCTCGCAGGGGGCCAGGGTGAGGTTCGACGGCAAGGAGCGGACCGTCACCGACGGCCCGTTCGCCGAGACCAAGGAGCTCATCGCCGGCTTCTGGATCCTCGACGTGAAGTCCAAGGAGGAGGCCCTCGAGTGGATGCGCCGGGCGCCGATGCGCGACGGTGAGGAGCTCGAGATCCGCCGGATCTACGAGGCCGAGGACTTCGGGGACGCGCTGCCGGAGCACATCAAGGAGTTCGAGGCAGAGCTCCGGGCCAAGTCATCGGCCCAGCGCCCCTAGCGGCTGTGTCGCCTGCCGGTGCCGCGTCCCACCTGGATGCGGCACCGGCAGGTGTGCTGCGGTCCGTGTGTTGCGGGTCAGCGTGTTGCGCGCCAGCGCGCTGCGCGGTTGATTGGACGTCGTGGAGGTCTCGGACACCCGGCGCAGCATCGACGCCGTCTGGCGCATCGAGTCAGCGCGGCTGACTGCCGGGCTGGCCCGGGTGACGCGGGACCTCGGGCTGGCGGAGGACTGTGCCCAGGACGCCCTGGTGTCAGCCCTGGAGCAATGGCCTGCGCAGGGCGTACCGGACAACCCGGGGGCCTGGCTGATGTCGGTGGGGCGGCGTCGCGCCGTCGACTACTTCCGGCGCCAGGAGACGCTCGCCCGCAAGCAGGTGGAGCTGGGGCACGACCTCGAGAGCAGGTCGGCATCGGGGGAGAGCGAGCTCGAGACCGTCGAGGAGGACATCGAGGACGACCTGCTGCGGCTGGTCTTCACGTCCTGCCACCCCGTGCTCTCGCCTGAGGCGCGAACGGCGCTCACCCTCAGGGTGCTGGGCGGGCTGACCACCGAGGAGATCGCCCGCGCGTTCCTGGTGCCGGAGTCGACTGTGGCGCAGCGCATTGTGCGTGCGAAGAAGAGGCTTGCCCGCGCCGACGTGGGCTTCGAGGTACCCGCTCCCGTAGACTTCGCGGAGCGGCTGGGGTCCGTCCTCGAGGTCGTCTACCTCATCTTCAACGAGGGGTACGCAGCCACCGCGGGACAGGACTGGCTGCGCCCGGAGCTCTGTCACGAGGCGCTTCGGCTGGGTCGGATCCTGGCGGGTCTGCTCCCCCGCGAGCCGGAGGTGCACGGGCTGGTGGCGCTCATGGAGATCCAGGCCTCGCGCAGCCGGGCCCGGGTCGGGCCTGGTGGCGAGCCCGTGCTGTTGCTGGACCAGAACAGGGGTCGATGGGACTGGGGCCAGATTGGGCGAGGACTCGCAGCCCTCGAGCGGGCAGAGTCGTTGTCGGACTCCCGTGGCCCGTATGCCGTCCAGGCCGCGATCGCGGCGTGCCACGCGCGGGCGCGGACCGCCGATGCGACCGACTGGGGCCGGATAGCCTCGCTGTACGCGGATCTGGCGGCTTTGACGAGCTCGCCCGTGGTGGAGCTGAATCGCGCGGTCGCCGTGTCGATGGCAGAGGGGCCGGAGGCAGGACTGCGGGTCCTCGAGCCGCTGGTGGACGAGCCGTCACTGCGGGGATACCACCTGCTGCCGAGCGCCAGAGCTGACCTTCTGGAGAGGCTCGGGCGGTTGGGAGAGGCGCGCGCGGAGTTCGAGAGGGCCGCAGGGATGACGCGCAACGAGCGGGAGCGTGGGGTGCTGCTGGCTCGGGCCGCCGGCCTGCCGGTAGAAGCCTAGGGTTGCGCGGGTCCACAGGCGCCCTCGCGGAGTCTCGCCGTTCACAGGTGTGAAGGTGGCCATGGATTCTCCAATTCCGCTGTGCTGCAAGGTAATTGCGCCCTCCCCGTGACGTCGGGCTGTCGGTGGTCGGGTCTAGGTTGGTGTCATGGAGGGGGAGCTCAGCATGGGGGGCCTGGCGCCACGGCGCGAGGCGATCGCCGCTGCGGTGACCGCAATGCGCGGGATGTCCGGCGACCTCTACCAGGCGGGGGGCGCCGAGCTGGGGCCTGTGCTTGGCGAGCTGGACGGGCTGGTGATGGCTGCCGAGGCCGCTCGGGTCATGGTGGTCCGCGAGGCCATGGACCGCGGCGAGACCGGTGCGGCGACTGGAGGTGGTCCCTCGTGCGCCACGGTGACGCAGTGGCTTCGGCACTGGGCGCCCTCACTGCGTGCCGGAGGTGCCGGGCCCGTGGTGGCCGTTGCGACCGCGTTCGGCAAGGCTGTCAACGAACCGGTCCAGGCCGCCGTGAGCGCGGGTGTGCTCCCGGTGCGTGCCGCCGCAGTCGTCGTCGCCGAGTACGACCGGCTCCAGCCGCTGCTCGGGGAGCAGGCGCAGGCGCCGGTGCTCGAGACCATGATCGGGACCGCCGCGGAGCACGGACCGTCGGCGTGCCGCAGAGTTCGACCGTTTCTGCTCGCCACCTACGGCAGGGATGGCGCGCTGCAGGAGCAGCAGGACGCGGCACGCCGCTTCGCTGCGCTCTCCGCGCCGGTGACGGCCGAGGGCTCTGCGCCTGGCTTGGAGCTGTTCGAGTACCGACTGACCCTCGACGTGGAGGCCAAAGAGGTGTTGGAGGCAGCCATCGGGCCCCTCTCCGCGCCTCGGCCCAGCGCCTCCGAGCCGGACCTGCGCCCCTTCCAGCAGCGCAGGGCAGACGCGCTCATCGAGGTCGTCCATCGAGCGGTCGCCGCGGGCGAGAGCGTGCCCACCACGGCCAAGGCGCAGCTGTTCATCACGGTCGACTACGACACCCTCGCGTCCGGGCTGCGTGGAGCGGGCTCCACGGTCGGTGGGCTGAGCGCGGGTACGCTCCTCGCGCCCGAGACCGTTCGGCGGCTGGCGTGCGACGCCTCGATCATCCCGGTCGTCCTGGGCGCCGACAACCAGGTGCTCGACTGGGGCACGGCGAAGCGGCTGTTCACCAGTGCCCAGACGAAGCGACTCTGGCTCCGCGATGGCTGCTGCACCTACCCGGGTTGCGGCGCACCACCGCACTGGGCGCAGGGACATCACCTGGTCCACTGGGCAGACGGTGGCGCTACCGACCTGTCCAACGCTGCCCTGCTCTGCCGGCGACACCACACGATCGTGCACACCCGCCGTCTCGCAGGCGTCGTCACCCGCGACGCCGAGGGGGAGCGCGTGGAGTGGGACCTCACGAGCGGAAGCTACGACGCGCTTCTGGCCGAGCGGGGGCACCGCCGCCGAGCGTGACCCCGCTCCACACCCGGTCCACCACGGGCCGGGTCACACTCACGCGCCGGACAGCCCACCTCGCGCTGAAGCTCAGCCGTCGTTGAGTCCGCCTGGGTCTTCGACGCCCTCGCGCTCGTCCCGCTCCGCCCACTCCAGCAGGGGGTCGATCGAGAAGACCGCGTCGTCGATGCCGGCGTGAAGGTCACCCAGGGCGGCATACCGCTCGGGCACCGTCGCGATGGTGAGCTCGCGCGGTTCGACGTCGTCGACCTCGTCCCAACGGATCGGGGTCGAGACCGTGCCCTCGGGGTTGCCGCGCACCGAGTAGGCGCTGGCGATCGTGTGGTCGCGAGCGTTCTGGTTGTAGTCGACGAAGAGAGAGCTCGGGTCACGGTCCCTGCGCCACCAGGTCGTCGTCACGTCGTCGGGCGCACGCCGCTCAACCTCACGGGCGAAGGCAAGCGCAGCCCGCCTGACGTCCTTGAAGCCCCACTGTGGGTCGATGCGCACGTAGATGTGCAGCCCGTTGCCGCCGGACGTCTTGGGCCACCCGACGGCACCGAGCTCGTCGAGCACCTCATGGGCCACGTGCGCGACGCTGCGCACCCGCTCGAAGGGGCAGTCGGGCATCGGGTCGAGGTCGATCCGCCACTCGTCGGGCTTCTCGGTGTCGGCCCGGCGGGAGTTCCAGGGGTGGAACTCGACGGTCGACATCTGCACCGCCCAGATCACGTGGGCCAGCTCGGTGACGCAGAGCTCGTCCGCGGTGCGGTTGTAGCGGGGGAACGTCACCCGCACGGTCTCCAGCCAGGGCGGGGCCCCGTTGGGGACCCGCTTCTGGTGGACCTTCTCGCCGGCCACGCCCTCCGGGAACCGGTGCATCATGCACGGGCGTTCGCGCAGCGCGTTGACGATCCCGTCGCCCACCGACAGGTAGTAGTTGACGAGGTCGAGCTTGGTCTCGCCGCGGGCGGGGAAGTAGACGCGGTCGGGGTTGGAGATGCGCACGTCACGGTCGCCCACCTCGATCTCGACGGCGGGTGACGTGGCCTTGGGCGGCGCCATGCGCCCAAACCTAGACCGGGTATGCCGTCGCGGCACCTGATCGCCGGTTGCCACCCCCGCCCGAACCCGTCCGGACCTCGCCCGAAACCGTCCGGACCTCGCCCGAACGCCGATCGAACCCCGCCCGGACCCCGCCCACCGGGCAACGGCACCCTGTCGCGGGCCGAAGGTCCGACCCTATGATCGAGCGGTGATCGAGCAGAAGCGCGTCCTGAAAACCCCCATCCCCGGGCCGGCCTCGCAGGCCCTGCACCAGCGCAAGCTGGCGGCGGTCTCCGCAGGCGTGGGGACCGGTCTTCCGATCTACGTCGAGAAGGCCGCCGGCGGCATCCTCGTGGACGCGGACGGCAACCAGCTCATCGACTTCGGCTCCGGCATCGCGGTGACCACGGTCGGCAACGGCAACCCGAGGGTCATCGAGGCCGTCCAGAGGCAGATCGAGGACTTCACGCACACCTGCTTCATGGTCACGCCGTACGAGGAGTACATCCTGGTGGCCGAGGCGCTGGCCGAGCTCACGCCCGGCGACCACGAGAAGCGCTCGGCCCTCTTCAACTCCGGCTCCGAGGCCGTGGAGAACGCGGTGAAGGTCGCCCGCCACTACACCGGTCGCCAGGCGGTCGTCGCGTTCGACCACGCCTACCACGGCCGCACCAACCTGACGATGGCGCTGACCGCCAAGAGCATGCCCTACAAGCACCGCTTCGGTCCGTTCGCCAGCGAGATCTACCGCGTCCAGATGGCCTACCCGTACCGCTGGCCCACGGGGCCCGAGCGCTGCGCCGACGAGGCGTTCGAGACCTTCGTCTCCGACGTGCATGCGCAGGTCGGCGAGGAGAACACCGCCGCCGTGATCCTCGAGCCGATCCAGGGCGAGGGCGGCTTCATCGTCCCGGCGCCCGGCTTCGTCAAGAAGGTGAGCGACTGGTGCCGCGAGCACGGCATCCTCTTCATCGCCGACGAGGTCCAGACCGGCTTCTGCCGGACGGGCGACTGGTTCGCCTCCGAGCACGAAGACGTCGTGCCCGACCTCATCGCGACCGCCAAGGGCATCGCCGGCGGTATGCCGCTCGCGGCCCTGACGGGGCGCGCGGACGTGATGGACGCCATCCACACCGGCGGCCTCGGCGGCACCTACGGCGGCAACCCGGTGGCCTGCGCGTCGGCCCTCGCCGCCATCGAGACCATGAAGGCGGACGACCTGTGCGCCCGGGCCAAGGCCGTCGAGGCGCTGTTCATGCCGCGGCTCGAGGCCCTGGCCGAGAAGTACGGCGTCATCGGCGACATTCGCGGCCGCGGGGCGATGCTCGCCGTCGAGCTCGTCAGCGACCTCGACAAGAAGACGCCGGACGCGGACCTCACCGGCCGGATCAACAAGTACTGCCACAGTCAGGGCCTGGTCACCCTGACCTGCGGCACGTTCGGCAACGTCTTCCGCTTCCTGCCGCCGTTGGCGGCCGGCGACGACCTGCTCTCCGAGGGCCTGGACATCCTCGAGAACGCGTTCGCCGAGAGCGTCTGAGGCGCCTGGCGTCGCGCTCATGCCGCTCCTGCTCGAGCCCGACGTCCGCTGCCATACGTCGTTCCTGCGGGCCATGGAGGCCTTCGCGGCCGAGGGCCGGGGCGGGGCAGGAGACACCTCGATGATTGGGCGCGACCTTCGCCAGTGGGGTGGTCGCTGGCACGACCCAGCGGCCTTCGCCGACTACGTCGCCGAGGTGCGCGCGCTGAGCCGGCCCGAGACGCCCAGGCCAGCGGGGCTGGTACCGGCGACGACGCTGTGGTGGACCGAGGGTGATGAGTTCCTCGGCCGCATCCAGCTGCGCCACCGCCTCAACGCCTTCCTCACGGATGTCGGCGGGCACGTGGGCTACGACGTGCCGCCAGAGCACCGGCGCAAGGGGCACGCCACCGCGATGCTGCGGTCCCTGCTCCCGTTGGCGGCCAAGGGGTTTGGTCTTGACCGGGTCCTGGTGACCTGTGACCACGACAACGTGGGTTCGCGCAAGGTCATCGAGGCCTGCGGCGGCATCTTCGAGGACCGGCGCGGGGTCAAGCTGCGCTACTGGGTGCCGACCTCCTGAGACCGTTCGCCTGGTGGCTGGGTCGCCGACGCGTGTCGTTCACTACGAGGGCGTCTGGCCGCGGGTACAACTGACCTGACCGGGCCAAGTATGAGTTGGCCCGGTCCGTGCGTGTCAGGCCTTCGAGCCGTGTCCACGGGGGCAAACCCCGCCCGTCGCAACCAGCCCCCTGCGAGACTGCGCTCATGCGGCTTCCTGAGTCCCTCGACCTGACCGGACGTGTGGCGCTCGTGACCGGCGCGGGCAGTCCCACGGGGATCGGGTACGCCGCTGCGCGCCACCTCGGCCTCCTCGGCGCGAGCGTCGTGGTGGGCGCGACGAGCGGCCGGGCACAGGACCGCAGCAGGGAGCTGGCCGACCTCGGCATCGCGGCGCGGGCCTTCGTCGGCGACCTGACCGACCCCAACGCTGCCGAGGTGCTGGTCCACGAGGCCCACGAGGCCTTCGGCGCGGTCGACATCGTCGTGAACAACGCCGGGATGGTCTCGACCTCCCAGCCGGACTACCTCGAGGGCGACCTGCTCGCGACCACCCCGGAGCGGTGGGGCGAGTCGCTGCGCAGGAACTTGGACACGGCGTTCCTGGTCACGCGCGCTGCCCTGCCGCACCTGCGCCGCAGCGGCCATGGACGCGTGGTCATGGTTGCCAGCGTCACCGGCGCGGTCATGGGGATGCGCTCAGAGGTGGCGTATGCCGCGGCCAAGGCCGGGCTGGTCGGGCTCACCCGGGCGCTGGCCGTGGACGAGGCACGACATGGCGTCACCGCCAACGCCGTCGCCCCGGGATGGATCGCCACGGGGTCGCAGGCCGAGCACGAGGTCGCCGAGGGTCTCACCACGCCGGTGGGACGCTCGGGCACGCCCGACGAGGTCGCCGCGGCGATCGCCTGGCTGGCCAGCCCCGGCGCGGCCTATGTCAACGGCCAGGTCATCGTGGTCGACGGCGGCAACGCCGTGGCCGAGGAGCGCACCCTCGAGAGGTGACGCGCGCCCTCGAAGGTGACCGGGGCGGGCGGGTCTGGCAGGGGCCATCCAGCCCCGCCTCAGCCCCGCCTCAGCTCCGGCGAGTCTCAGCGAGGTCTCAGCGCGGAGGCATCCTCAGGGCGCCGTCGAGCCGGATGACCTCGCCGTTGAGCATCGAGTTGTCCACGATGTGCGCAACGAGGCTGGCGTACTCGGCCGGCTTGCCCAGGCGCGAGGGGTGCGGCACCTGCTGCTCGAGGACCGTCTTCACCTCGCCGGGGAGGCCCGAGAGCATCGGCGTCTCGAACGTGCCCGGCGCGACGGTGACGACCCGGATCGCCTTGTCCGCGAGGTCACGCGCGGCACTGAGGGTCAGCCCGACCACGCCACCCTTGCTCGCGGCATACGCGGCCTGGCCGATCTGTCCGTCGTACGCCGCGATCGAGGCCGTCATGACGATGACGCCGCGGTCGCCGTCGACCGGCTCGTTCTCGAGCATGGCGGCGGCCGCCAGCCGCATCACGTTGAAGGTGCCGACGAGGTTGATGTTGATGACGTTCTGGAAGTCCTCGAGTGGCAGGGGGCCGCGCTTGCCGACCACCCGACCGGGCGTGCCGACCCCGGCGCAGTTGACGACGACCCGCAGCGTGCCGAGCTCCTTCGCCGCGTCGATCGCGGCCTGCACCTGCGACTCGTCTCGCACGTCGGCGGGCACGAAGCGCACGTGCTCACCGAGGTCGGCGGTGAGCTGCTCTCCCGGCGAGGAGGGCAGGTCGGCGATGACGACGGACGCGCCCTCGGCGTGCAGCCGGCGGGCCGTTGCCTCTCCGAGGCCGGACGCCCCACCGGTGACGAGCGCGACGGTGTTCTCGTTGATCTGCAAGGGTGTTCCCTTCGTTGGGGTGCTCAGCCACGGAGCAGCTGGCGGCTGATGACGAGTCGCTGGATCTGGTTGGTGCCCTCGAAGATCTGGGTGACCTTGGCCTCGCGCATGTAGCGCTCGAGGGGGAAGTCCTGGGTGTAGCCGGCCCCACCGAGCACCTGCACGGCGTCGGTCGTGACCTTCATGGCGCCGTCGGTGCAGACGAGCTTGGCCACTGCAGCCTCCTTGGTGAACGGCCGACCGGCGTCCCGCAGCCGGGCCGCGTGCAGGTAGGTGGCGCGGGCCGAGGTGACGGCGGCCTCCATGTCCGCGAGGAGGAAGGCCAGGCCCTGGAACTGCGCGATCGGCCGGCCGAACTGCGTGCGCTCCCTGGCGTAGTCAACCGCCGCATCCAGCGCCGCCTGGGCAAGTCCGGTTGCGGCGGCGGCGATCCCGAGCCGGCCGGTGTCGAGGGCGGACAGCGCGATGGCCATGCCCTGGCCGGGCCCTCCGACGAGCCGGTCGGCGCCGACCGAGATGCCCTCGAAGTGCACCTCGCTCACGGTGTCGCAGTGCAGTCCCATCTTCCGCTCGGGAGTCCCGAACGTCAGGCCCTCGGCGTCCCCGGGCACGACGAAGCACGACAGCCCGCGGCTGCCCTCGTCGGACGTGCGTACGAAGGCGGTGTAGAAGTCGGCGTGGCCCGCGTGGGAGATCCAGGCCTTGGTGCCCTTGAGCACGTATGCCGTGGGACTGGCCGCGTCATCCGGCGTCGCCCGGGCCGTCATCGCGGCGACGTCGGAACCAGCAGAGCGCTCCGAGAGGCAGTACGCGCCGAGCTGCTCGCCGGAGAGCATGGCGGGCAGCAGCGCCTCCTTCTGCGCGTCGGTGCCGAACCGCGCCACGGGGTAGCAGGTCAGGCCGTGGACCGAGACACCGACGGCCACGCTCATCCAGGCCGAGGCGATCTCCTCGACGACCTGGAGGTAGACCTCGTAGGGCTGGGCGCCGCCGCCGAACTCCTCCGGGTAGGGCAGCGACAGCAGGCCGGCGCGGCCCAGCGTGCGGAATGCCTCCACCGGAAGCTTCGGCTCGGAGGCGGCGGCACGCTCTGCCCCGTCGACCCGGGGACGGAGCTCCTTGTCGCAGATCTCGCGGGTCAGGTCGATCAGGTCGTGGCCTTCCTCGGTGGGCATGAGCCGGGTCGCTGGCATGGCGTCAGGGTAGTAGTTGGACGTCCAACTACCTCAATCGCCAGGGCCCGGCCGACCTCCTCAGGCGGCGCGGCCGAGGTGTTCAGTCCAGCTCTTCCACGGGCTGCAGTGCTGGCCGCTTGGCGATGACCGCGTCCCCCGAGGACTCCCCGCGGAGCCGTCGCTGCACCCAGGGCGCCAGGTGTTGGCGTGCCCACGCGGCGTTGGCTGCGGCCCACTCGCGCCGCCCCATGATGGGGGCCGCCGGCAGTGGCGTGCTCCAGTCGGCGCGGTCGGTGCTGTGCCCGAGCGCGGACAGGGCGCTCAGCGCCACTCGGCGGTGCCCCTCGGTCGTCATGTGGATGCGGTCGTCGGCCCACATCCGCCAGTCCCGCAGGGCGTGCATGGCCCACTGGTTGATCACGTAGCAGCCGTGCAGCTGGGCGATGCTGAAGATGTTGGCCGTGTGGATCGCGTGGCGGCCGCGCAGGTGGCGGATCAGCGGGGCGTCTGCCGGGTCGACGGGGGTGGCCAGCAGGACGTCCGCACCGCTCGCCTGGATGCGCACCACCGCGGCCTCGAGGCGCGCGGCGATCGAGTCGAGGTCGGCCCTGGGCCGCAGGATGTCGTTGCCGCCGCCCACCATGGACACCAGGTCAGGGCCGAGCTCGAGGGCCGCGTCGAGCTGGGGCCCGATGACGTCGGCGAGGAGCCGGCCGCGCACGGCCAGGTTGGCATAGGCGAAGTCGTGGCCGGCCTCGTGGGCGAGGGTCGCCAGGTGTGAGGCGAGCCGGTCGGCCCAGCCGAGGTACTGGCCCTCACGGGCCGGGTCCCTGTCCGACATGCCCTCGGTGAACGAGTCCCCGATCGCCACGTACCGGCTCCACGTCTTGCCCGGCTCCGGCAGGTGGGTGGCCTCAGGCAGCTCGTGGCTCGGGCTTATCACGGCAGGCTCCAGTCGACGGGTGCGGCCCCCTGCCGCACGAGTAGCTCGTTGGCACGGCTGAACGGCCGCGAGCCGAAGAAGCCCGAGCGCGCGGACAGGGGGGAGGGGTGGGCGCTCTCGATGCAGGGGGTGTCGCCGAGGTGGGGCGCCAGGCCGCGGGCGTCACGGCCCCACAGGATGGCGACGAGTGGGCCGCCCCGCTCCACCAGGGCCGAGATGGCCTGGGCCGTCACGGACTCCCAGCCCTTGCCGCGGTGGCTCGCTGGTGCGCCGGGACGCACCGTGAGGACGCGGTTCAGCAGCAGGACGCCGCGCTCGGCCCACGGGGACAGGTCGCCGGTCGTCGGCTGCGGCACACCGAGGTCGGAGCCGAGCTCGGTGTAGATGTTCTGCAGGCTGCGGGGGATGGGCCGCACGTCCGGCGCCACCGCAAAGGACAGCCCGACCGCATGGCCGGGTGTGGGGTACGGGTCCTGGCCCACGATCAGGACCCGCACGTCGTCCAGGGGCTGCTCGAAGGCCCGCAGCACATGGCCGCCGGCGGGCAGGTAGCTGCGCCCGGCGGCGAGCTCCTCGCGCAGGAAGCGCCCGAGCCCGGCCACGGTCTCCGAGACCGGTTCGAGCGCCGCGGCCCAGGTCGGGTGCACGAGTTCGGTCAGGGCGCTCGTTGGCATGGCTCCAAAACTAACCGCTGCGCGGCGAGCCCACCGCAGGGGTATGCCGCGGGGCCGGGTGCCGTGGCTTGGAGCCAGGGGCGAGGGGCGGCTGGGACGCCGCTCGATGCCTCCGCGGTCCGTGCCGTCGCTCGGGTGGTTGCTTCGTGAAACCCGTGGGCCGCTCGATTCATCACGCCTCTAGGGTGCTCGGGTGACCTCACAGCGCTGGCCGGTTGTCCTGTTCGATCTCGACGGCACGCTGGCCGACACCATTGGCCTCATCGTCGCCTCCTACAACCATGCCTTCCGCACCGTGCTCGGCGAGGAACGTGACGAGGCGGAGATCCGGGCCTGGATCGGGCGCCCACTGCTCGAGAGCTTCGCAGCGGTCGCGCCAGAGCACGCCGTGGAGCTCGACGAGGTCTACCGCGCCTGGAACCTCGCCCAGACCGAGTCGCTGCTGCGCGAGTACGCCGGAGTCCGTGACCTGGTGACCGACCTCGTGGGGGCCGACGTGCAGGTCGGCGTCGTGACGTCCAAGCGCCGCCAGACCGCCCTGATGGCGCTGCGGGGTGTGGGGCTTGAGGGTCGACTCCCCCTTCTGGCCACCTTGGAGGACACCGAGCGCCACAAGCCCCTGCCGGACCCGCTGCTGCACGCTGTCGCCGTCCTCGGCGTGGAGCCGCCCAGCTGCGTCTATGTGGGAGACGCGGTGGTGGACGTCCTGGCCGCCCGCGCGGCCGGGCTCGGCGCCATCGCGGTCACGTGGGGTGCGGGGCTGGCCTCGGACCTTGACGCAGCGGCCCCGGACGCCCTGGCCCATTCGGTTGGCGACCTACGACAGGCCCTGGGCCTGGACGCGGCCCTGACGGTCGGCTGAGCGGCGGCCGCACCAGCCGGGGCCGCAGCAGCCGGGGCCGGACCGCTGCCGGGGACCGCATCGTGCGAAGGGTGAGGCGGGAGGTGGTCAGCAGGTCGCCTGCAGCGCGGCCTGGAGGTCGAGAAAAGCGTTCTTGAGCTCCCCGACGTTGCGCCTGGCCGCGCTGATGGTCTCCTCGGACGGAGACGCCGTCGCTGCCTCGAGCGTCGTCTTCAGCTCCGTGGCCTGCTTCTTGACCTCCGTGATCTGGGGTGCGAACTGTGTCTTCGCATCGGAGGACAGCTTCTCGAGGTCGTCGCCGATCACCTTGAGCTGGGTCTTGGTCGCCTCGACGCCCTGCGCGCGCACGTCAGCCGTCTTGAGCTGGCTCATCGACGCGTTCAGCGCGTCGAGGTCCTTGCAGAACGCCGGCGTCTGGCTGCCCCCACCCCCACCACAGCTGGCGAGCCCTGCGGGCACCAGTGCCACCCAGAGGAGGACAACCGCGGTACGTCGGGTTCTGGTCATGCTCTCAGGTTCGTCATCTGGCCACCGCTGCTGCATCACCCCGGCGGGGTGATCCGGCAGCGCACGCGCGTGCCGGCGAGCAGAGCGGGGCAGCTGCCGCGGGGACGAGCTCTGCCATCTGCGCCGTGACCGTCCCGGTCCTGCCGGGGGCAGCTGGTGCGGGCCTAGACTCCACGGGTGCACGGCTTCAGCGACGAGTCCATCCATGCCCTCGGCAAGGCCATCCTGACGTACTCCGAGGAGCGTCTGAAACTCGATCCGGTGCCCCTCGACGGCCCCCGCAGCGAGGAGGAGCTCGACCGGATCGCCGGGCAGACCATCACCCCCGACGGCATCGGCGGCCTCGCGGCCCTGAGGCTGTTCGAGGAGGACCTCGCCCCGGCCTGCATCTCGACCGACCACCCCCGTTACCTCAGCTTCATCCCGTGCGCCCCGACCGAGGCCGCCGCCCTGTTCGACCTCGTCGTGGGCGCCTCCTCCATCTACGGGGGCTCGTGGCTCGAGGGCGCCGGCGCCGTCTACGCCGAGAACCAGGCGCTGCGCTGGATCGCCGACCTCGCCGGCCTGCCCTCAGCGGCGGGCGGTGTCTTCGTGCCCGGCGGCACCATCGGCAACCTGTCGGCCCTGGTGGCGGCCCGTGAGACGGCCCGGGCCAGGGCCCTGCAGGAGGGCCGCGCCGGCGCCGGCGCCCGCCCGTGGCGTGTCGCGGCGACGCAGGCGGCGCACTCCTCGATCGACTCGGCCTGCCAGGTCATGGACGCGGAGATGGTCGGCGTCCACGTCGACGAGAACTGGCGCCTGACCGGTGGGCGCCTGCGCGAGGTGCTGCTCGAGCACGGGCCGGAGACGTTCTTCGCGGTCGTGGCCACGAGCGGCACCACCAACTTCGGGATCATCGACGACCTCGACTCGGTCGCCGAGGTCTGCCGGGAGTTCGGCATCTGGTTCCACGTCGACGGGGCGTACGGCGGTGCGGGACTCGCTGCGCCCTCGGTCCGCCACCGCTACAAGGGCATCGAGCACGCGGACTCCTTCATCGTCGACCCGCACAAGTGGCTCTTCGCGCCCTACGACTGCTGCGCGCTGCTCTACAGGGACCCCATGCTCGCGCGTGCCGCGCACACCCAGAAGGCGTCCTACCTCGACGTGCTCACCGAGGCGCCGGAGTGGAACCCGACCGACTACGCCGTGGGGCTGACCCGCCGCGCCCGGGGGCTGCCGTTCTGGTTCTCCCTGGCGACCCATGGCACCCGCGCCTACACCGAGGCCATCGAGCGCACCTTGGAGGTCACGCGCTTCGCAGAGGCCGAGATCCGCCGACGCGACTACCTCGAGGTCGTGCGCGCCCCCGACCTGTCGGTCGTGGTGTTCCGCCGGCTGGGATGGACGCCGCGGCAGTACCAGCAGTGGTCCGACCGGCTGCTCGCGGAGGAGTTCGCGTTCGTGGTGCCGACCTCACACGACGGCGAGACGCTGACCCGCTTCGCGATCGTCAACCCCAAGACCTCCGAGGAGGACATCACCGCCATCCTCGACACCATGGCCTGACGCGCTGTCCGGGCCGGTGGACGGGCCGCCGCCGTGCCGTGGTGGTGCTGACAGGGGCCCGTGTGACGGGTGTGGCGCACCGCGACGACGTCACCTGCGAGTCTTTGCGGAGCGGAATGACAAGCGTGTGATTCGGTCCGTATAGTTGCCCCCGCAAGCACGGCAACGAAGGGTCGAGGGTCGAGAGTGAACGCCGCACACGAGCAGGATCACGCCAGCGCCTCCGCCGAGCTGAGTGAGCGCGACCGCGAGATCATCGCCTTCGAGCGGCAGTGGTGGAAGTACGCCGGGGCCAAGGAGCAGGCGATCCGGGAGCTCTTCGACATGAGCGCGACGCGCTACTACCAGGTGCTCAACGCCCTCATCGACAGCCCGGCAGCGCTCGAGGCCGACCCCATGCTCGTCAAGAGGCTGCGGCGCCTGCGGGCCTCGCGCCAGCGCGCGCGATCCGCCCGCCGCCTCGGCATCCAGCTCTAGCCGGGGCCGTCCCACCCGGATCCTGCGCGGGTATGGCGCGCACAGGCTCAGCGCGCGTGCTTGACTTCCGCCCGTGAGCCAGGCCCGCATCCGCCAGGCAGGTCCCGACGACGCGCTCGTCGTCGCCGCGCTGACCCTGCAGTGCGCCCTGCACCGGGGCGGCACGTCCGAGCCGGGTTTCCTCGACCGCTTTGCCGCGGCCTGGCTGCGTGACCACCAGGCGCACCCGACCTGGATCGCCGAGCAGGCGGGGGAGCACGCCGGCTACCTGCAGGCCGATGTCCTCAGCGCCCTGCCGTGGCCGGGAGACGGGGGTCGCGGCGGCACTCTCCACGTCGTGCGGTTCTTCGTGCGCCCGAGCTTCCGGGGCCAGCACATCGGCGAGGCGCTCCTGCGCACGGCTGCGCAGTCCGCGCGGGAGCGGGGCCTGGCAGCGCTGCAGATGCGGCCCGGGCCGAAGACCCGGGGCCTGTGCGAGCGGGTCGGCCTCAGCCCTGCCGGCGACCTGATGGAGCTGCGCCTGGACGAGGACGGCTGAGGCCATGCTGCGGATCGGGTCGGTGGTGCTCAACGTCTCGGATGTGGCACGGGCCGCGAGGTTCTGGATGGCGGCGCTCGACTACGAGCCCCGCTATGCCGTTGCGGCGGACTGGGCGATCCTGCGCCCGCGAACGGCTGGCGGTCCGAACCTCTCGCTGAACCTGGGCGAGACCCGACCTGACGCCGTCCCGCACATCCACCTCGACCTGTACGCCGACGACCAGCGCTCTGAGGTCCAGCGTCTGCTGGGGCTTGGCGCCCGGCGCGTCGAGGACTGGCCCTACCCGGACGAGCCGCACGACTTCGTGGTGCTCGAGGACCCGGACGGCAACCGGTTCTGCGTCATCGACACCGCCTACCCCTCGGAGGAGCAGCCGTG
>DASULG010000034.1:0-6559 GCA_036278335.1 Pedococcus sp. | reverse complement strand
CGGAGTCGGGATCCTGGCCGTGCAGATCGCCCGGGCCAGCGGGGCCCGCGTCATCGGCACTGCCTCCGAGGCAAACCACGACGTGCTGCGGGGGTTCGGGGCCGAGCCGGTCGAGTACGGCGAGGGCCTCGCCGACCGTGTCCGCGCCCTGGCACCGGGTGGGGTGGATGTCGTGGTCGACTTCATCGGCGGGGTGCTCGAGACCACCCTGGCCGTGCTCAAGGACGGAGGCCGGCACGGGTCGATCGCCGATGGCGAGGTGGCCGCGAGGGGTGGCCTCTACGCGTGGGTGCGGCCGAACGCCGCCGACCTGCAGGCGCACGCCGACCTCGCCGACCAGGGCCTGCTCACCGTGCCCATCTCGCAGGTGTTCCCCCTCGAGAAGGCCGCGGAGGCCTTCAGGGTCAGCCAGGGCGGGCATGTGCGCGGGAAGATCGCCATCGAGGTGAGCCGCTAGCGGCACCGAACGGTATGCCGGGTGCGCACCGGGCGCACCCGGCATACGGACCGGTCGGGGACCCCGCCGGGGGCCCGATCGACCCGGTCAGTCGGTAACGGGCGGCCAGCCGGTCTCGGGCGTGGCCGGGGGTGCTGGCCGAGAGAGTGCAGGGCCGACGCCGTCGCGGTCGAAGGCCGCATCGCGGGTCCCGACCTTGCGGGCAGTGGCGAGATGGCCGCCGAGATAGGCCGACGCCGACGCCACGGACACGCCCGCCAGCGCAGTGAGCACGCCCAGGCGGTGTCTGCCCCTGGCCCGCGCCGCGTACGAGGTGCCGAGCAGCCCCAGGGATACCGAGTTGAGGGCGGCATGCGCGGCCCCCACGCGGCGCTCGGGGTTGGCGGTGTCGTGCCACTCGGCAAAGCCGGTGGCGGCCGTGGGGACGGCCGAGAGCAGTCCCGCGCCCAGCAGCCGCTGTGCCGCCGCACGCGACGACTCGCCGCCCACGAGGTCGAGGAACACCGCCGAGACCCACAGGCCGATGGGGACATCGGTGAGGGCCGGATGGATGGCGTGCCCCACGCCCTTGCCCTGGAGCAGGGACCGAACGGCTCCTGAGCGGGTCACCGGGGCGCTGGTGCGCGCCAGGAGGGCAGCGACCTGGTCGACGGCGGCGCTGCGCTCGAGGGCCTGCACCGCCCGGACGAGCGGCGAGCCGCCGGCGGCCGTGGGGGTGGCGTCGGGCAGGGGGTGAGGGGCGGAGTGGGAGGTCATGTACTCGTTCTACTCCGGCAGGACGGGTTGGTGCGCGGTGAAGCCGGGAGCACGCGAAGAGGCGCCGCTCTGGGTGAGCGGCGCCTCCTCATGCGAAGCGACCCCGACGGGACTCGAACCCGCGACCTCCGCCGTGACAGGGCGGCGCGCTAACCAACTGCGCTACGGGGCCTTGGTGTAAGGCTTTCATGCGTATCCCCAACGGGATTCGAACCCGTGCTACCGCCGTGAAAGGGCGGGGTCCTAGGCCGCTAGACGATGGGGACCAGCTCTCGCCAGACCCCCGCCGCGCAGCGAGCAGGGCTCGGATCCGTCGAGGACTCGGAAAGCATAGAGGGCGGTTGGCCAATAAACCAAAACGGGCCTTCTCGCTCTGACCGGGCGGCGGTCAGGAGCGCGCCTGGCGCAGGGCCGCCCTGACGAGGTCGATGGCCGCCGCGTCGCTGAGGCCGCCCGCGACCGCACGCTCGGCGTAGGCGGCGGCCGTGCGGGACAGGGCCACATCCGTGCTCTGCGATCCCGGGGCCACGACCGTCCCGGCGCGGCGGCGCGTGGTGACGTGGCCGCCGGCCTCGAGCTCCTTGTAGGCGCGGGCCACTGTGTTGACCGCGAGGCCGAGGTCCGCGGCGAGCGCGCGCACGGTCGGCAGCCGGTCGCCCTCCCCGAGCTGGCCTGTGGCGATCAGGCCGGCGATCTGGGCGCGCACCTGCTCGTACGGCGGCTCGGCAGCCGCGAGGTCGACCGTGATCCGCAGGTCCGTCACGGCACCTCCGCGCCGCTGAGCGCCCCCACGGGCGCCTCCCGCGCCTCGATGCGGGGTGCCGGCCAGCAGGCGGCCACGATCGCCGCGACGACGAAGGCGGCTGCGAGCCCCAGCACGGCGATCCCGCCTGCCTGCATCAGGGCGTAGCCGGGCCCCGTTGCGCCGAGGTCGTTGGCGCGGGCGGTGCGCGACACCGAGACGATGGCCGTGCCCATGGTGAGCCCCAGCCCGGCTGCCGTGAGCAGCATCCCCGCGGCGGCGCCGCGCAGCACCCGGACCTGCGAGGCCCGGCGCACGGCGCGCTCGACCGGCAGGAGGTCCGGACCCAGGGAGGGCCTGAGCTCGACGCGGCGCAGCGCCCACAGGGTGGCCAGGGCCAGCATGGTGGCCGCCAGGGCGACCGGCGCCGTGTAGTGCAGGCCGGGATAGGGGCCGTGTCCGGCACCGCCCGCAGCCCATGCGCGCTCGAGGGAGCGGCCATCAGGTGCAGCGGTGAGGGCACCTGCCGCCAGGAGCCCCGCTGTCGTGGCGGCGCCGACCCAGAACAGGCGCAGCAGCCCGGCAGGGGACCGTCCCTGGCGCGCGCCGAGGGAGGCAACCCGCCGGTCACCGCTCGGACGTGGCCAGGTCAGCTCTGCCACCGCGGACGTGAGCACGACGACAAGAGCCGCCACGGCAGGCAGGGTGGCGATCCGCAGGTCCAGGACCGAGCCGCTCACCGGCCACACCACCAGGGCGGCCAGTCCCGCGAGGCCGGTGGTCACCGTGACCGCGACCGAGCGCCGTCGTGCCCTGCGGGCTGCCCCCTCCAGCGGCGCAGCGGCGCTCGCGCGGAGCAGGGTGGTGGCCCCCAGCGCTACCAGGACCGGCACCAGCAGGACCAGCGCGAGACCCCCGAACATCTATCCTCCTGCAATGTATCAATGACTTGCTTCATTAAGACATTGCGCTCTGGGTGCTGTCAACCGGTTCAGCCGTTCTCAGCCCGCCCCGCCGGCCCACTTCACGAGGCGGTCGGCGTCCCAGGTGTTGACGATGCGCTCGGCCGGCACGCCAAGGCGCTCGGCCCGCTCGCACCCGAGCGCCTTGAAGTCGAGCTGCCCGGGCGCGTGCGCGTCGGAGTCGACGGCGAAGAGGCAGCCGATCTCGAGCGCGAGCGCCAGAAGGTCATCTGGCGGGTCCGACCTCTCGGGGCGGCTGTTGATCTCGACGGCCACGTCATGCTCGAAGCAGGCCGTGAACACCGCGCGGGCGTCGAACTCCGACTGGGGCCGCTGGCCGCGCGACCCGGTCACCAGGCGGCCGGTGCAGTGGCCGAGGACGTTCACGCGCGGGTTCTGCACCGCCGTGACCATGCGGCGGGTCATCGGACCGGCGTTCATCCGCAGCTTGGAGTGCACGCTCGCCACGACGACATCGAGCTGGTCGAGCATCTCCTGGCTCTGGTCGAGCGACCCGTCGTCGAGGATGTCTACCTCGATGCCCTTGAGCAGCCGGAACGAGCCTGCGAGGGTCGCGTTGACCTGCTCCACGACCTTGAGCTGGCGGGTCAGCCGCTCCGACGAGAGCCCGTTGGCGACCTTGAGCCTGGGGGAGTGGTCTGTGAGGACGAGGTAGTCGTGCCCGAGCTCGGCTGCTGTCAGGACCATCTCGTCGATGGGGCTGCCGCCGTCGGACCAGTCGGAGTGCGCGTGGCAGTCGCCCCGGAGTGCCGCGAAGAGATCCTCCCCGCCGTCGGTCAGGGGTTTGGCGGCCTTGTCCTGCAACGTCCTCAGGTATGCCGGGAGCTCGCCTTCCAGCGCCTCCTCGATGACCGCCGCCGTGGACTTGCCGATGCCGGTGAGGTCCTGGAGGGTGCCCGCCTCGGCCCGGCTCGCCAGCTCGGCGGGATCGGTCGCGCGCACGACGCCGACCGCTCGCCGGAACGCCTCGACCCGGTAGGTGCCTGCGCGCTCGCGCTCGAGGAGGAACGCGATGCGCCGCAGCGCGTCGGCGGCCTCGACGGGAGCGGACAGAGGGGTGATCGCGGTGGCCACCGGCGACCTCAGACCTTGAACTGCTGCTTGACCAGGGTGTCCCAGACGCGGTCGCCGCCGAGGGTGCGGGCCGTCACCATTGCCTTGGCCACCGGGGTGAGCAGGTACCTGCTGCGGGGGTGCCCGGACTCGACTGCCTTGAGCACCACGCGCGCCACGCTCTCGGGACCGGTCGCCATCAGCGGGTTGGAGTAGCCGCCGGAGGTGGTGGCGGCGTTCGACGCCAGCAGCTCGGCATACGGCGAATCGGCCTGTGTCCCGGCGCCATTGGCGACGGAGGAGTGCACGTTGTCCTCGAACCCCGTGCGGGTCATGCCGGGCTCGATGAGGACCACGTCGATGCCGAAGCGGCGGACCTCGTTGCGCAGGGCGTCGCTGATGGCCTCCACGGCGTACTTCGTCGCGTGGTAGTAGCCGCCCACAGGGAAGGTCATTCGGCCGCCCATCGACCCGATGTTGATGATGCGGCCGCGGTGGGCTCGCCGCATGCCCGGGAGGACCAGCTGGGTGAGGCGGGCCAGCCCGAAGACGTTGGTCTCGAACATCTTCCGCACCCGGTCGAGGTCGGTCTCCTCGATCGTGCCGTACTCGCCGTAGCCGGCATTGTTGACGAGGGTGCCGACGCGGCCGTGCTCAGCCTCGATGTGCTCGACGGCCGCGGCCATCGAGTCCTCGGAGGTGACGTCGAGCGCCAGCGCCCGCGCCCCGGCAGCCTCGAGCTCGGCGAGCGTCTCGGTCCGGCGCGCCGTGGCGTAGACGGTGTGGCCCGCCTTGACGAGCAGGTCGGCGCTCGCCCTGCCGATCCCCGAGGAGCAGCCGGTGATCAGGACGGGATCGAGAGACATGGAGGGCATGGCAGACAGTCTCGCGCATCGCCGGACCGGCTGCGCGGACCCAGTGCGGTCAGGCGGTCGCCTCGGCGCTCTCGGCGCGCTCCTTGATGCCGAGCAGCATGCGCCGCTCCATGATCCCGTGCGGCAGCTCGATGAGGAGGAAGTACGCCAGCGCGCCCGGGCCGCGCTCCACGTGGGATCGGGCGATCACCCGGCAGCGCCGCTCGTCGATCGGTACCACGACGTAGGACCCCCAGTTCTTGATGACCAGGGCGTGGCCGGGCTCGACGGCCTCGACCTCTGTCGCCAGGTCGGGGGTCATGCCGATCGGGTCTCCCGGCTGGACCTGCTGCCACTCCGGGTGGATCTGGTCGGCACTGTGCAGGTGGCAGCCGGCGAGGTTCTCGAGGAGGTCGTAGCTGTAGAACCCGCCCCGCTCCTGCCCTATCTGGGCGATCCACTGCCAGACGTGCGGTGCCGGGGCGTTCACCGTGATGGCCCGCGTGGTCCTGGAGAACACCGGGGTCCCCTCGGGCTCGTCCCCCGGGTAGCGCGAGGCCCGCTCGTCGGCCGTCGATCCCCAGCCCTGCAGCCACGGCCGGACCAGAAGGGCGTAGACGCCGGGAAAGGCCAGGCTCGCGGCGGTGGCAGCCCAGGCTGCGCGGCGCGGGAGCGGGGCCTGGATCCGCGACGGGAGCCTGCGCAGCGCCACCGCGGGGGCGGCCGCACTGGCCAGCGCCAGGAGAGCCGGCCCTCCCGAGGTCACGGTCACCGAGCGGGCGACCCTGAGCGCGGTGGCCAGCGACGGCCGAGCCCCCGGTCGATCGACCGTCGAGGTCGGCTGGGTGCGGTTCGTGGACATGGCGGTCTCCTCCTCCCCTCACCCAGGGCAAGCCTGCACCCGCTTCGGGGTATTCGCGAGCGCAACCACGCTCGTCATCACCCCGACCGCCGAGGGAGACGAGAGACGGGAGCGAGGGGGTCAGACGGCGACGATCTCGCCGAGCGCGTCCAGGAGGCGGTCGACGTCCTCGTCGCTGTTGTAGGGCGCCAGGCCGATGCGCAGGGCGCCGGCGTCACCGAGACCCAGGACGCGCGAGGCCTCGATCGCGTAGAAGCACGCGGCTGGCGCGTTGATGTTGCGCTTGGCGAGGGCCGTGCGCACCTGCTGGGAGTCCTGTCCTTCGAAGCTCACGAGCAGGGTGGGCGTCCGGTGGGCGGCACGCGAGTAGAGCAGAGCGCCCGGGAGGGCAGCCAGGCCCTTCTCGATGCGCTCCCGCAGCCTGTCCTCGTGCGCCTCGAGGACCTGCATGGCGCTCAGGACCCGGCTGCGACGGTCGGCGGCCTCCTCGAGCGGTGAGAGCGAGGCGATGAAGTCGACGGCAGCGGCGGTGCCCGCCAGCAGCTCGTACGGGAGGGTGCCCAGCTCGAACCGCTCGGGAACCGCGTTGCTCGAGGGAAGCAGCTTGTCGGGGTGGAGGGTCCCGAGCAGGTCCGGGCTCGCGGCCAGCACCCCACAGTGCGGACCCATGAACTTGTACGGGGAACAGGCGAAGAGGTCAGCGCCCAGGGTGGCCACGTCGACCCCGACATGCGGCGTGTAGTGGACCCCGTCGACGTAGAGCAGGGCCGGCGTCTGGTGCACGAGAGCGGCGATCGCCGGCACGTCGGGCCGGGTCCCGATGAGGTTCGAGGCGGCGGTCACGGCGACCAG
>DASULG010000033.1:0-7801 GCA_036278335.1 Pedococcus sp. | reverse complement strand
GGCGGCGTCCTGCTCGGCCTGGAGCACGTCGTCGAGGCCGTAGCGGGCGAGCAGGGCAGGACGCACCATGCGGCAGCCGCGGGGGCCGTGCTCCTCTGCCATGGTGATCAGGCCCTCGAGGACGTGGGGCTCCGCGCCCTCGGCGAGCAGCGGCCGTAGCCTCTCGGCCTCGGTCACGACGGCCGCGGCCGCTCGGACCGGGATCCGGCCGGCGTCGAGAGCCACCCGCACGGGCGTGTTGGCGGACTTCTGGAACGCCTGCGCGACAGCCACGAGCTGGCCAGCCCCGCCGGAACGGGTTGCGGGGGACCAGTGGCGCACCCAGCCCACCGTGCTCAGGGCGCGGGGGCCTTCCGCCATCTCCCCGCGGGCCATCGCCTCGCCCACGACCGCGACCTGTGCCGCCCCGCAGGCGGCCGCCAGCCCGTCCAGCTCTCCGAGCAGCGGCCCCAGGTCGCCGCCGCCGGCCCGCCACAGCTCGCCCGCCAGGCCCTGCAGCGCTGAGCGGGCAGCGGCGAGCCTCTCGCGTCGCAGCTCCAGCGGCAGGCTCCCCTCCATGGACACCACAGTAGACGCGACCTCTGACAGTCCAACGAGCCGTGGAAACAGCGAATCAGACTGCGCTGCAAGGCAGTTCGGCACTGGAGAGTCAACCCCAGAGCTGTGTCTGTGGACGGTGTGACGACCCTGACGCGCCTGTGGACAGGCACCCTGGCGCGACGAAGGGCGGTGGTGACCACACGGCATACCCGATGCGGTGGAGTCGGCCACCGCTGTCGGGAGCGACCACCTAGACTCATGCCCGACAAGGAGGACATGTGGCGGGTCGGATCAAGGCCGACGACATTGCGCTGGTGAAAGAGCGCTCGTCGATCGAGGACGTGGTGCGCGAGCACGTCACCCTGCGCCCTGCCGGCCCCGGGTCGATGAAGGGGCTCTGCCCGTTCCACGACGAGAAGACCCCCTCCTTCAACATCCGCCCCACCGTGGGCGCCTGGCACTGCTTCGGCTGCGGCGAGGGCGGCGACGTCATCTCCTTCGTGCAGAAGGTCGAGCACCTGACCTTCTCCGAGGCGGTCGAGCGCCTGGCCCAGAAGCTCGGCATGGAGCTGCAGTACGAGGAGGGGGGCCGTCCTCGCGAGGGCGAGTCCCTCGGCCGGCGGTCCCGGCTCGTCGAGGCCCATCGGGTGGCCCAGGAGTTCTACGCCCACGCCCTGCTCAACCTGCCCGAGGCCCGCGCCGGCCGCGACTTCCTGCGGGCCCGCGGCTTCGACGGGAGGGCAGCCGAGCGGTTCGGTGTCGGGTTCGCGCCACGCGGCGGCGAGTCGCTCTCCCGCCACCTGCGGTCCAAGGGCTTCTCCGACGAGGAGCTCACCCTCGCCGGGCTCTCCGGGCGGGGTAGTCGCGGGCTCTACGACCGCTTCCGCGGGCGCCTCGTGTGGCCCATCCGCGACATCACCGGCGACACGGTCGGCTTCGGCGCCCGACGCCTCTTCGACGACGACCGCATCGCGGCGAAGTACCTCAACACCTCCGAGACCCCGATCTACAAGAAGTCGACCGTCCTCTACGGGCTCGACTCCGCGAAGAAGGCCATCGCCAGCGAGCGCAAGGCCGTCGTGGTCGAGGGCTACACCGACGTCATGGCCTGCCACCTCGCCGGCATCGAGGGCGCGGTCGCCACGTGTGGCACGGCGTTCGGCCTCGACCACATCAAGGTGCTGCGCCGCATCATGCGCGACGAGGCCGACCTCGCGCCGGCCCGGGTGATCTTCACCTTCGACGGCGACGCGGCGGGGCAGAAGGCGGCCATGCGCGCCTTCCAGGAGGACCAGCGCTGGGCCTCTCAGTCGTTCGTGGCCGTGGCCGAGCAGGGCATGGACCCGTGCGACCTGCGCCTGGCCAAGGGTGACGTCGCGGTGCGCAGTCTCGTCGAGGACGCGGTGCCGATGTTCGAGTTCGCCGTGCGCACCACGGTCAACCGCTTCGACCTCTCCACCGCCGAGGGCCGGGTGCAGGGCATGCGCGCCGCGGCCCCGATCGTGGCGTCCATCCGCGACGCCTCGATGCGCCCGGAGTACACGCGAACCGTCGCGGGCTGGATCGGCGTCGAGGTCGAGCAGGTCCAGGCCGAGGTCGCCCGCGCCGCGCGGATGGCCGCCCGCGAGGCCAAGGGGGAGGGCACGGCCGCCCCCGGCCACCGCGTCGACACCGAGACCGTGCCCGAGCCGTCGCTCGAGGAGGCCCGGGCCACGCTGCCCGCCCCGGATCTGCGCGACCCCGTGGTGTTCGCCGAGCGGCAGCTGCTCCAGTCGCTCCTACAGTTCCCCATCTGCTTCGAGGCTGCCGACGTCGACGCCATCGCCGCCGACTCGTTCAGCGCGCCGGCGCACCGGGCGGTTTTCGACGGCGTGCTGGCGGCCGGCGGCATCCAGCACAGCCTCTCGTCCCAGGCCTGGGCCCACAAGGTGGCGGACGCCGCACCGCTGGCGGTCCGCGGGCTCGTGTCCGAGCTGTCGGTGGCGCCCCTGCCGACGCGCTTCGACAAGGCCACCGGCCTCCCAGAGCGCCGCTACACCACCGCCCTGCTCGTCCGCGTCCAGGAGGTCGCCCTCACGCGGCGGATCGCCGACGCCATGTCGGCCATGCGCCGCATGGCCGCAGACCCGCACAGCGACCCCGCCCAGGCCCGCGCCCTGAGCTCGGACCTGCAGAACCTCCAGCGCGAGCTGGCCACCCTCCGCGGGCGGGCCAGCTGATGGCCTGGTCCCTGCGTGGGAACCGCGCGGAGAGGGTGCCGCAGACCGCTCGCCACGCGATCGAGCTCGGGCGGGGCGAGCGGCTGCTCTCCTGGGCCCGTGATGACTCCAGCTCCACCACCGTCGTGGCCAGCAACCACCGCCTGTATGCCGTGAGCCCGGCTGGCGAGGTGGTCCTCGACCGCCCGTGGCACCTGGTCGATGCCGGTACCTGGTCCCACGAGGCCTTCCTGCTCACGGTCACCTGGGTGGACCACCAGCGACCCGCGCAGTGGCTCTTCCGGGAGCCCACCCTGCTCCCGGAGACCGTGCGCGAGCGGGTTCAGGCCTCCGTGGTGCTCGCCCAGCACGTCGACCTCGGGGAGCGGCGCAGCGCACGGGCCGTGATCCGGCAGGACCTCGCTGCCGGCGGGCTCGTGGAGCAGGTCGTACTGGGCCGGGGAGTGCGCGAGAGCGACCCCGGCGTGGGCGAGCAGACCGCCGCGGCGCTGGACTACCTCAAGGAGCAGGTCGGCCTCGGCTGACGACCTGAGGGGCCGGACGAGGGGCCGGCCGAGGGGCCGGACGAGGGAGTGGGAAACCGTCCCCAACGCCGGTGCCAACAGCGATCTGCCACCCCCTCGACGCACCTGCGGCCCCGTTTTCAGAACCGGGCGGTTGTTTTGCTATGGTTGCGCAGCGCCATCGCGGCCCGGCCGAGATGACCATTCCCCTGTAGCTCAATTGGCAGAGCAGCCGGCTGTTAACCGGCAGGTTGTTGGTTCGAGTCCAACCGGGGGAGCCACACACGAGAGGGCCCGGTCCACGGCGGACCGGGCCCTCTCGCGCGTCTGCGCCCGCGGCGCATCCAGACCCGCCCCAGCGGCCGATCCAGACCCGCCCCAACGGCCGATCCAGACCCCCCCAGCAGCGGACCTAGACCTGGGCCTGGTCCGGGGTCGGCGCGGCCGTCGTGGCGTGCAGCGTCGTGCGTCCCCGGCTGCTCAGCCGGCGCTCCACGTACCTCGCCAGGGTGGTCAGCAGGTAGTTGATGACGATGAACAGCGCTGCGGCGACGATGTAGGCAGGGACCGTGTTCGCGTACGCCGAGCCGAGGGTCTTCGACCAGTCCAGGAGCTCGCCGTAGGTGATGATCGACCCGAGCGCGGAGTCCTTCACGACGACCACGAGCTGGCCGACCAGGGCCGGGAGCATCGCGGTCAGCGCCTGCGGGAGCTCGATGCTGCGCAGGGTCTGGCCTCGGGTGAGGCCGATCGACAGGCCCGCCTCGCCCTGCCCCTTCGGGAGGGAGAAGACGCCGGAGCGGACCAGCTCGGCGACCACGGCGCCGTTGTAGAGGGTCAGTCCCGTGACCACGGCCGCCAGCGGGTTGACCTCGCTGCTGAACACCTGGTTCTGGGCGTAGACGCCGAACGCGAAGATCATCATGATCAGCACCGGAACCGAGCGGAAGAACTCCACGACAGCGCCGGAGACCCAGCGGATGGCTGTCACCTGCGAGAGCCGGCCCATCCCGAACACCAGGCCGAAGACGGAAGCCAGCACGATCGAGATGGCCGCGGCCTTGAACGTCCCGATCAGCCCGGGGATGAGGTACTGCGTCCAGGCCTCGGCCGTGAGGAACGGCTGCCACAGGGCGCTGTCGAACTGGTTCTTCTCGTCGAGCTTGACGTAGACCAGGTACAGGCCGAATGCGGCGAGCAGGAGCCCCAAGCCGGTGAGGATGGCGTGGCGGCGCCGGGCCCGGGGCCCGGGCGCGTCGAACAGGGCGATCTCCTGGCTCATCGCTTCACCGCCAGGCGCCGGGACATGCTGGTGAACAGCAGGCCCAGCGGGAGGGTGAGGATCACGAACCCGAGGGCGAAGATGAGGAACACCTGGATCGATCCCGTCTCGTTCTCGATGACCTCGCTCATCAGCTTGGCCGCCTCGGGCACGCCGATCGCGGCCGCCACGGTGGTGTTCTTGATGAGCGCGATCAGGGTGGACCCGAGCGGGGCGAGGGCGCCGCGGAAGGCCTGGGGGAGGATGACCTGGGACAGGCTCTGCCCGAATGTGAGGCCAATGGCCCGAGCCGCCTCGGACTGCCCCGCAGGGACGGTGTTGACGCCGCTTCGCAGCGCCTCGCAGACGAAGGCCGCGTGGTAGACGGAGAGCGCCACGATCGCCCAGCGGATGCCGTTGTCGCGGATGGAGGTCGCCGAGGCGGGGTTGGTGAGGTTGATGCCGAGGATGTAGAGCGCGCCGAGGATGCTGAACACCATCAGCAGCGTCAGGGGGGTGTTGCGGATGATGTTCACGTATGCGGCGCCCATCGTCTGCAGCACCCGCACCGGCGAGACCCGCATCACCGCGACGATGGTGCCGATCACCAGCGCACCGATGGCGGAGAAGAACGCCAGGTACACCGTCATGCCGAAGGCAGCGACGATGTCGTACTTGCTCAGGAGGTCACCCATGCGTCGCCCTTTCGGGGTGGGGGAGAAGCCGGGGTATGCCGCGCCGCTGGCTCAGCGACGCGGCATACCGCGCGGTGTGGTTCACGTGCAGGGGTCCGCCTTCGGCGGGTTGACTGCGGTGTCGACCTTGAAGCCGGCCGGCCCCAGGTTGGCGTCGACGGCCTTCTGCCACGAGCCGTCGTCTACCATCTTCTTCAGGGCGGCGTTGATCTTCTCGCAGGTCGCCTTGTCGCCCTTCTTGATGCCGATGCCGTAGCGCTCCTCGGAGAAGGTCTTGCCGACGACCTTGAGCTTGTCCTTGTACTGGGGCTGCGCGGCGTAGCCCGCGAGGATGGTGTTGTCGGTGGTGAGAGCGTCGACGCCCTTGGAGACGAGGGCTGCCACGCACTCGGAGTACGTGCCGAACTCCTGCAGCTGGACACCGGGGTACTTGTCCTTGACCTTCTGCGCCGACGTCGAGCCCTTGACGGAGCAGAGCTTCTTGCCGGCCAGGGTCTCCGGGCCGGTGATGGCGGACTCGTCGGAGCGCACCAGCAGGTCCTGGCCGGCGATGAAGTACGGGCCGGCGAAGGAGACCTCGGCCTTGCGCTTGTCGGTGATCGAGTAGGTCGCCACCACCATGTTGACCTGCCCGGTCTTGATGAGGGTCTCGCGCTGGGCGCTGGGCGCCTGCACGAACGTGATGTCGCCCTCCTTGTGACCGAGCTCCTTGGCCACGTACTTGGCGACGTCGACGTCGAAGCCCTTGTAGTCCGAGCCCTCCTTCAGCCCAAGACCGGGCTGGTCGAACTTGATGCCGACCTTGAAGGCGCCTCCGCCTCCGCCTCCGGCGCCGTTGCCACCGCCGCCGCCACACGCGGCGAGGCCCAGTGCCACCACCGCAGTGGCGGCGACCGCCCCCAAACGACGAACCTTCATGGTGTTTCCTCCTGGTTGGTTGGCCGGTTCGCGGTCTGCGTCCCGGTCACATTCGAGTCGGTGCAATCGGTGCGGGTCGGTGCGAGTCAGTGCGGTCAGTGCGGGTCAGTGCGCGACAGTGCCAGTCAGTGGGTCAGGATCTTGCCGAGGAAGTCCTTCGCGCGCTCGGACTGCGGCTGGGTGAAGAAGGCCTCAGGGGCGTTCTCCTCGACGATCTGCCCGTCTGCCATGAAGACGACGCGGTTGGCGGCACGTCTCGCGAAGCCCATCTCGTGGGTCACCACGACCATCGTCATGCCGGACTTGGCCAGGCTGATCATGACGTCGAGGACCTCGTTGATCATCTCGGGGTCGAGGGCGGAGGTGGGCTCGTCGAAGAGCATCACCTTGGGATCCATGGCCAGGGCGCGCGCGATGGCGACACGCTGCTGCTGGCCGCCGGAGAGCTGCGCAGGGTACTTCTGGGCCTGGTGGGCGACACCGACGCGCTCGAGCAGCTCCATGGCGCGCTTCTCGGCGTCGGCCTTCTTGACCCCACGGGCCTTCATCGGCCCGAGGGTGACGTTCTGCAGGATCGTCTTGTGGGCGAACAGGTTGAACGACTGGAAGACCATGCCCACGTCAGCGCGCAGCTGTGCGAGGGCTTTTCCCTCCTCGGGAAGTGGCTTTCCGTCGATCTCGATGATGCCGCTCTCGAAGGTCTCGAGACGGTTGATCGTGCGGCACAACGTCGACTTGCCAGACCCCGACGGGCCGATGACGACGACGACCTCACCCTTGCCGATGGTGAGGTTGATGTCCCGCAGGACGTGGAGGTCACCGAAGTGCTTGTTGACGCCCTTGAGGACAACGAGTGGCTCCGTCATGGCAGGAAACCTACTCGTTGGCGGTGCTGCAGCGACAGGACGGGGCGTGAAAGTCACCGAAAAGTGGCGCAGCGCGCCGCGCAGCCACGCCGAGATTAGAGTGTTCGCGATCCCTCGAACGGTCCAACATCGGAGGAAGACCCATGCGCTACCGCACTCTCGGCCGCAGCGGGGCAGTCGTCTCCACGCAGGCCCTGGGCACCATGACCTTCGGCTCCGAGGCCGACGAGACGACGTCCGGCGAGATCCTCGGCGCCTTCGTCGAGCGCGGCGGCACGCTCATCGACACGGCCGATGTCTACAGCTCCGGCGTCTCCGAGGAGATCATCGGGCGCTGGCTCGCCAAGCACCCGACGGAGGCCGCCCAGGTGGTCATCGCCACCAAGGGCCGCTTCCCCATGGGGGAGGGGCCCAACGACCTCGGGCTCTCGCGCCGTCACCTGCGCAGGGCCCTGGACGACTCACTGCGCCGCCTCGACGTCGACCACATCGACCTGTACCAGATGCACGCCTGGGACGGGCTGACCCCGCTCGAGGAGACCCTGCGGTTCCTCGACGACGCCGTCGGCGCCGGCAAGATCGGGTACTACGGCTTCTCGAACTACCTGGGCTGGCAGCTCACCAAAGCCGTGCACGTCTCCGCGGCCCACGGCTGGGCGCCCCCGGTCACCCTGCAGCCGCAGTACAACCTGCTGGTGCGCGACATCGAGCACGAGGTGGTGCCCGCCGCGCTCGACGCGGGTATCGGCCTGCTGCCGTGGTCGCCCCTCGGCGGCGGGTGGCTCACCGGCAAGTACCT
>DASULG010000032.1:0-19122 GCA_036278335.1 Pedococcus sp. | reverse complement strand
GGACGATGGCGGGGTCGAGATCGAGCACAGGCTTCATGGGTGCAGACACTCCGCGAGATTACCAGTGGGACGGGCGATCTTGCGGCGAGGGACCCCGCGAGCCGCAAGATCGGCTGCGCTCAGGACAGGGCGCCTGTGTCGAACACCGACCGGCCACGCACCACGGTGCGCAGCGCCGACGGCGTCGGCGCTCCCGGGCTGAGGTCGGGCAGCCCCGGGGTGCCGGAGCGCGGGTCGGTGCTCCAGGTCTGGATGCGGTCATCCGGGGCCTGGACCACGAGGTCGCCCACCGCCCAGACCGCGAACGTGGCTGGCATCCCCAGGTCGAGGTAGCCCCGGTCGTCGAAACCTGCGGCGCGCCAGCCGCCACGGGTGTGCGCGAGGAACGCCGATCGGGCCGAGACCCGCTGGTCGGTGGAATGGTGGTTGACGCAGGCCCGGACCGCCTCCCACGGCGCGAACGGGGTGACCGGGGAGTCCGAGCCGAGCGCGAGGGTCATGCCCGAGGCGAGCATGGTGGCGAACGGGTTCATGGCGAGCGCACGCTCACGGCCCAGCCGCGCCGCATACATGCCCTGTCCCCCGCCCCAGTGGGCGTCGAACGCGGGCTGCACGCTGGCTGTCATCCCGAGGGCGACCAGCCGCGAGATGCCCTCGGCGTCGATCATCTCGAGGTGCTCCAACCGGTGCCGGGCCCGGCGCACCACGTCGGCGCCTACGAGGTCTGCCGCGGCCTCGATGCCGGCGATGACCGTCGCGACACCGGCGTCCCCGATGACGTGGAAGCCTCCCTGGATGCGGGCCAGGGAGCACGAGGCGATGTGGTCGCGGACCTGCTCGACGCTGAGGTAGCCGTTGCCGCAGCGACCCTCGGCGTCCGCGTACGGGTCCCGCAGGTGTGCGGTGCGCGAGCCGATCGACCCGTCGACGTTGAGGTCGCCGGCCAGCCCGTGCGCCCCCAGCGCGGCGGCGACCTCGCGCGCCTCCTGCTCGGACGAGACGAGCTGCGCCCAGTACCCCAGCGTCTGCGGGCCGTCACCCCGCTCCCCCGCCGCGAGCACGTCGGCGAAGTCCTCTGCCGAGGACAGGATGCGCCCGCCGTTCTCCTGGACGAGCCCGATCCCGGCCGCTGCCGCGGCACGCAGGGCCAGGTCGATGTCGGCGCGCCGCTGGGCCGGGGTGATGGCCGCGTTGAACGCCTCGCGGGCCACGTGGTGCGCCTCCCTGGTCACCAGGCCCTCGCCCATCCAGCCCGGCTGCTGCTGCGCACCGGAGGCGGCGGCGAGCGCGGACGAGATCACCGCGGAGTGCCCGTCGACCCTGGGCATGTAGACGACGCCGCCGTAGGTGGCGCGGTCGAGCTCCGCAGCGGTGGCGCTGCGGCGCTCCGGCCAGCGCCGCTCGTCCCAGTTCGGGGCGTACAGCGGCCGGCCCTGGTGGGCGCGGGCCGCGTCCTCGACTCGGGAGATCGCCACGGCGAGGGAGGGCGCCCCGGAGACGTCCACCCCGCGCAGCGCGGCCCCGGTCTGGGACAGGTGCGCATGAGCATCGACGAACGCGGGGGTCACCAGCGCGCCGTCGAGGTCGACCACCTCGTCCACGCCGTCCGCGTGCACGGCCGCCGCGTCGTCACCCCCGATCCAGGCGATCGTGCCACCGTCGACGACCATGGCGTTGGCGAACGGGTCGGCCGGGCTGTAGACGAAACCACCGCGGTAGAGAGTGCTCACGGGGTCCTAGTGTGCTCTGCCTCCAGCCGTCCCTCGAACAGCCCCCGCACCCCCGCGTTCTCGCGGACCAGCTCGAGGGCGTATGCCGCGTGGCCGGGGACGTAGCCGTTGCCGACCAGCATGCGCACGTCGGCGGCCACCCCCTCGGCGCCGAGCGCGGCCGCCGCGAAGTTGGTGGCCATGGAGAAGAAGATGATCGTGCCGCCCTGCGCGGTGGACAGGATGGCGGGCTGCTCGCACCCGGGCACGTCGACGCACACGACCGTGATGTCGGCGGGGCCACCTGCTGCGGCGACGGCCTCCGAGAGCCCGAGCGGGCTCCGGGCGTCGGCGATGACCACCTCGTCGGCCAGCCCGGTTCCCTCCAGGAGGTCGGCCTCCCGCTCGACAGGGACGACGGCGATCCTGCGGCCGGCCCCCGCGTCCCCGGCTGCGGCCAGGGCCAGCGAGCCCGACTTCCCCGCCCCCCCGAGCACCACGACGGTGGGCGGACCGCCTCGGTCGGGCTGCGCGGCATACTCGCGCACCACCCGGGCCACGAGGGCGGGCGCGCCACACACGTCCATGACCATCAGGGCGAGCTCCGGAGGGAGGTCCTCGGGGAGCACGGCGGCGATCGAGCGGCCGAAAAGGATGGCGTGCCCCTGCGCCGGCACGCGCTCGGAGCGGCCGTCCCAGCGCTGCAGCCCGTCGGTGATCTCCAGCGGCGTGAGCGACAGCGAGACCAGGGTCGCGACGTGGTCCCCGGGCCTCAGGCCGAGCGGGCTCTGCGGCCCCACCTCCTCGACCGTGCCGATGAGCATGCCGCCTGAGCCGGTGACGGGGTTCTGCATCTTGCCGCGCGTGGCGACGATGTCGAGCACCTCGGCGCGCAGGGCCTCGCCGTCGAGCCGGCCGTCGGGGCCGGTGTGCTTCTCGGCGAGCTGGCGGTAGGACGCCGCGTCGAGGTTGAGCGTCTCGACGCTGACCCTCACCTCGTCAGGCCAGATCTGCGCCCGGTTGTCCAGACGGCGAGCCGCCTGGGGCAGCGAGGCCCCTGCGGGCTCGAGGACGCGGTGCAGTCCCACCGGCGAAGACGCCTGCTCACGCACAGATTCTCCCTCAGATCGCGACACGGACAGGAAATACTGCTCTCCGCTGACCATTTACCGCGGATGTATTGCGTATCCTGCCATCTATGAGCACGCAGATCGAGCAGCCCTATCACTACCGGCGTCGCGAGCTGGTCGAGCCCGACTGGACCCGGTTCCCGGGCTGGCGGGACGTCACGGCCGAGGACTGGGCGAGCGCCCAGTGGCAGCGAGCGCACTGCGTCAAGAACATCCGGCAGCTGCGCGAGCTCATGGGCGACCTGCTGACCGAGGCCTTCTACGTCGACCTCGAGCGCGACCAGACCGAGCGCGCGACGATGTCGATGCTCATCCCCCCGCAGATGATGAACACCATGGTCAGCGAGATGACCTGGGCCGAAGGCGCCATGCCGGCCGCCGGCCCCGAGTTCACGCGAGCGTTCTACGCCGACCCGGTGCGCCGCTACATGCTCCCGGTGTTCTCCGACCGCCGCACCGACTGGCCCTCGCACCCCCACGCGACGCGTGACAGCCTCCACGAGCACGACATGTGGGTCGCCGAGGGCCTCACCCACCGCTACCCCACCAAGGTCCTCGCCGAGATGCTGCCGACCTGCCCGCAGTACTGCGGGCACTGCACGCGGATGGACCTCGTCGGCAACTCCACCCCGCAGGTGGCCAAGCTGAAGCTCGCAGGCAAGCCGGTCGACCGGTATGCCGCGATGCTCGCCTACCTGTCCTCCACGCCGACCGTGCGTGACGTGGTCGTCTCCGGCGGCGATGTGGCCAACATGCCGTGGAAGAACCTCGAGGCCTTCCTCGACCGGCTGCTCGAGATCGAGAACATCCGCGACATCCGCCTCGCGACCAAGGCGCTCATGGGCCTGCCGCAGCACTGGCTGCAGGAGGACGTGGTCGAGGGCGTGGGCCGGGTGGCCCAGAGGGCCCGGTCCCAGGGGGTCTCGCTGGCCATCCACACGCACGTCAACAGCGCCCAGTCCGTCACCCCCGCGGTGGCCCAGGCCTCCCGGGCGATGCTCGACGCCGGGGTGCGCGACGTGCGCAACCAGGGTGTCCTGATGCGCGGCGTCAACGACTCGACCGAGCAGCTGCTCGACCTCTGCTTCGCCCTGCAGGACGACGCCATGATCACGCCGTACTACTTCTACATGTGCGACATGATCCCGTTCAGCGAGCACTGGCGGCTCTCGCTCGCCGAGGCCCAGCACCTGCAGCACGCGATGATGGGCTACCTGCCCGGGTTCGCCACCCCGCGCATCGTCTGTGACGTGCCGTTCGTCGGGAAGCGCTGGGTGCACCAGGTCGAGTCCTACGACACCGAGCGCGGGATGTCCTTCTGGCGCAAGAACTACCGGACCTCGATCGAGGGCGCGGACACCGACGCCCTCTCGCGCGACTACGTGTACTACGACCCGATCTACACCCTCCCCGAGGCGGGTCAGCAGTGGTGGCGCGAGGAAGGCGACCACGAGGCGGCGCACGCCGTCGCGGTGGAGCGGGCCGCTGCCAGCCGTGAGGCGTCCTCGCGCGACGCCGCGCTCGTCTGAGTGCGGCGTCGGCGGGCGCGCAGCTGCTGTGACGCGGTCGACGTGAGACACGAGTAGGCGGCGGGCGGGCGCTTCGCTACGGTGATCCCGTGACTGCTGCGATCGCCCTCCCCCGCAACCGTGTCCTGGCTGACGCCCTCCCCGGCGGCCTGGTCCGCGATGCCGTCCTGGTGCTCGGCGGCACCGGCCTCATCGCCCTGTCCGCCCAGGTGGCCGTCCCTCTCTGGTTCACCCCGGTCCCCCTCAGCCTGCAGACGCTGGCCGTCCTGCTCACCGGTGCGGCCCTCGGCCTGCGCCGCGGCGCGCTGAGCTCGGTGCTGTACCTCGTCGCCGGTGTCGCCGGCGCACCCTGGTTCGCCCAGCAACACTCCGGCTGGCAGTTCGCCTCGTTCGGCTACATCGTGGGCTTCATCGCCGCAGCGGCACTGGTGGGCTGGCTCGCCCAGCGCGGCGGCGACCGCACCGTCGCGCGCACCGCGGGCACCATGGCGCTGGGAAACCTGGCGATCTACGCGTTCGGCGTGCCGTGGCTGATGGGCTTCGCCCACCTCTCGCTGGGCAAGGCCCTCGCGCTGGGCGTGGTCCCCTTCCTCGCCGGTGACGCCATCAAGATCGCCGTCGCCGCGGGCCTGCTCCCGGCCAGCTGGAAGCTCGTGCGGCGCGTCGAGTCCCGCTGACGCGGACCCGATCCACGGCCCCGGCATCCACAACCGCGCACCCGGCACACCCAGCCGTGGCCCGTAGCAAGGACCCGTCGGCCGGCACGCCGGCCACGAGCGCGCTGACCCGTGCGGGCGTCGACTTCGGCCTTCACCCCTACGAGCACGACCCCTCGGCGGCCTCCTACGGGCTGGAGGCGGCTGAGGCCCTCGGGGTCCCGGCTGCCGAGGTGTTCAAGACGCTGCTCGTCGAGGGCGAGCGCGGGCTGGTCGTGGGCATCGTCCCGGTCGAACGGTCGCTCGACCTGAAGGCTGTGGCGGCAGCGGTCGGCGTCAAGAAGGTGTCGATGGCCGACCCCCAGGACGCCGAGCGCGCCACGGGGTACGTCGTGGGTGGCATCTCCCCCCTGGGCCAGAAGCGCGCCCTGCCGACCGTGCTCGACGAGTCCGCCCTCGCCCTCGGGCGCGTCTACGTCTCCGGCGGCCGCCGCGGCCTGGATGTCTCGCTCTCCCCCGACGACCTCGTGGCGCTCACGCGCGCCGTGACTGCAAGGATCGCCCGCTGAGGCTCACTCCCAGGCGGTGGACAGCACCACGGTCGTGCGGGTCGCTACGTTGGCGGTCGCGCGGACGCGAGCGAGGAGGTCCTCGAGGTTCGCCGGTGTGCGCACCCGGGCCTTGAGGATGTAGTTCTCCTCACCGGCAACCGAGTGGCAGGCCTCGAGCTCGGGGATGTCGCTCAGCCGGTCGGGGATGTCGTCCGGGGCCGCAGGGTCCAGCGGGGTGATGGAGATGAAGGCAGTCAGCGGCAGGTCAAGGGCCGTGTGGTCGACCACGGCTGCGTAGCCCTTGATGACCCCGCGCTCCTCGAGACGGCGCACCCGCTGGTGGACCGCGGAGGTGGACATGCCCATCGCCTTGCCGAGGTCGGTGTAGCTCATCCGGCCGTCAGCGCGCAGCAGGTCGACGATGCGGCGGTCCTGGTCTTCCACGACTGACACCCTACTGAGCCAGCTGCCGCCCGGGTGGGACCATGGGCACATGACTGCCGGCCGCCTCATGCTGCTCGACTCCGCCAGCCTGTACTTCCGGGCGTTCTTCGGGGTCCCGGACCAGCGCAAGAGCCCCGACGAGGCGCCCACCAACGCGGTGCGCGGCTTCCTCGACATGCTCGCCTCGCTCGTCTCGACGCACCAGCCCAGCCACCTCGTCGCCTGCTGGGACAACGACTGGCGACCGCAGTTCCGCGTCGACGCCATCCCGACGTACAAGGCCCACCGCCTGGCGGACGGGAGCCTGACCGAGGAGGAGACGCCCGAGGGCCTGATCCCGCAGGTCCCAGTCATCCGCGACGCCCTGGCGGCCTTGGGCATCACGCGGATCGGCTCCGACGGCTACGAGGCCGACGACGTCATCGGCACCCTCGTCCACCAGGCAGGCGGCCAGGTGCCGGTGGACGTCGTCACCGGCGACCGGGACCTCTTCCAGCTCGTCGACGACGCGGCCGGCGTGCGGGTCGTCTACACCGCCCGGGGTGGGGTGCGTGACCCCGACCTTGTGGACGAGGCGTTCCTCGCGGCGAGGTATGCGGTGTCGTCGGGACGGGCCTACGCGGACCTGGCGGTCCTGCGTGGTGACGCCAGCGATGGGCTGCCCGGCGTGGCGGGAATCGGTGAGAAGACCGCTGCGAAGCTCCTCGAGCGCTACGGCGACCTGACCTCGCTTCGGGCGGCCATCGCCGGCGGTGACCCTGCCATCAAGGGTGCACAGCGCGCGCGGCTCGAGGCCGCCAGCAGCTACCTCGACGTCGCGCCGATGGTGGTCAAGGTGGCCCACGACGCCCCGGTCCCCGACGTGGGGGCCGAGCTGCCCACCGAGGTCGCCGATCCCGAGCTGCTCGGCCGGCTGGCCGAGGACTACGGCCTGACGAGCTCCTTCAAGCGCGTGCTGACCGCCCTCAACATCGCCTGACTGCGGGCCGCCACCGTGCGTCAGTCGAGGCGGTCGGCGGCCACCACCCCGCGCATGACGGCGTCAACGGCCTTGCGGGCCGTGGCGCGCAGGGTGGGCTCCGGTGCGGCGTCACCGATCTGGTCGAGGAGGTCAACCACCTGCTTGCACCGGCGCACGAAGTCGCCGGCGGCCATGTCCCCGCCGCGCAGGACGGCCTCCAGCCGCTGACCGCTCGCCCACCGGTGCATCATCCAGGCCATCCCGGCGTCCGGGTCGCCCGTCAGCGGTAGACCGAGGTCTCGCTCGCGGTCCTCCAGGGCGGACCACAGCCGGGTCATCTCCACGACCGCCTCGGCGACGCCGTCAGTGGGCATCCGGGGGTTCGCCTCGGCCTCGTCCCGGCGCGGCTCGTGGATGAGCGCCGAGACCACAGCCGCCAGCTCGGCCGGGTCGAGGCGCTTCCACACGCCCAGCCTGAGGCACTCCGCCGCGAGCAGGTCCTTCTCGGTGTACAGGCGGCGCAGGTTCTCGCCCTGGGGGGTGACGGCCGTGCCGTCGGCAGAGAGGTAGGCCATCTCGCCGAGCAGGGTGCAGATCCGGTCGAAGGTCTTGGCCACCGTGTTGGTGCGGCCCTCGACCTTGCGCTGGAGGCCCACCGTCTCGCGCTTGAGCCGCCACCAGCGCTCGGCCCACCGCGCGTGCTCCTCCCGGTCGGGGCACTGGTGGCAGGGGTGGGCCCTCATCTGGCGGCGCAGCTCGACGATGCGGCCCTCGTCGCCCTCGGCAGCCTCGACTGCCTGCTTCCTGGGCGGCGGCTCGTGGGGCACGGCGATGCGCAGGCTCGTGGCGAGGTCCTTGCGCGACTTGGGGCTCTTGGCGTTGAAGTGCGGCGGCACCTTGACCCGGGTCAGCGCCTCCACCGGCACCGGCACGTCGACGAGGGTGAGCCGGCGGATCTGCTTGTCCTCGGTGAGCACCGTCGGGGACGCGGGCTCTCCCCGGTAGCTCTTGCTGGGCTGCACGACGACGGCGTAGCCGGCCCGGCGGCCGGTCGGTATGCGGATGACGTCGCCGATCCGCAGCGCCTCCAGGCTCAGGGCCGCCTCGGCGCGCTTGCTCGCGGCGCGGTTCTTGGCGCCCTCCTTCTCGAGGTGGCGGATCTCGTTGCGCAGGGCGGCATACCCGGTGAAGTCACCGAGGTGGCACTGCATCGCCTCGGCATAGCCCTCGAGGCCCTCCTCGTTGCGGCGCACGGCCCGCGCCATGCCAACGACAGCGCGGTCGGCCTGGAACTGCGCGAAAGACGTCTCCAGGATCTCCCGGGCCACCTCGCGGCCGACCTGGGCGACGAGGTTGACGGCCATGTTGTAGGTGGGCCGGAAGCTCGAGCGCAGCGGGTAGGTGCGGGTCGACGCGAGGCCGGCGACGGCCAGCGGGTCCAGGCTGCGGTTCCACAGCACGACCGCGTGGCCCTCGATGTCGATGCCGCGTCGGCCGGCGCGGCCGGTCAGCTGCGTGTACTCGGCGGGAGTGATGTCCGCGTGGGTCTCGCCGTTGAACTTGACCAGCTTCTCGATCACGACGGTCCGCGCCGGCATGTTGATGCCCAGAGCGAGGGTCTCGGTGGCGAAGACCGCGCGGATCCGGCCCGCGGTGAACAGCTCCTCCACGATCTCCCGGAACGTCGGCAGCATCCCCGCGTGGTGCGCTGCGAAGCCACGGGTGAGGCCCTCGACGAAGTCCCAGTAGCCCAGGACCGCCAGGTCTTCCTCGTGCAGGGACTGCACCCGCTCCTCGACGGTGCGGCGGATCCGCTCACCCTCCTGCGGCGGGATCAGGCGCATGCCGTCCTGCAGCAGCTGGCGCACGGCGGCGTCGCACCCCACCCGGCTGAAGATGAACGTGATCGCCGGCAGCAGGCCGTCGCGGTCGAGGTGCGAGATCACCTCCGCGCGGGTCGCCCCGCCCCCGGAGCGGCCACCGGCGGCGAACCCGCGACCGCCGGGCCCTCCGGCGGGCCCTCCGCCCGGGCCGCGCGACCCCCTGCCCCGGGGACCGGGCCGCTCACGGCCTCGGTAGGGGTCGTCGTACAGGGCACGCCCTCGCTGCTCGGCACGGCGCACGGCCGCCAGCAGGTCGGGGTTGACGCGGGTGGCATCCAAGGAGGCGGTGGGCGCGGAGGCCTCGTCGACGAAGAGGTCATGCAGGTCCTGGCCCACCATCATGTGCTGCCACAGCGGCACCGGCCGGTGCTCGGAGACGATCACCTCGTGGTTGCCGCGCACCTCGGCCAGCCAGGCGCCGAACTCCTCGGCGTTGCTGACCGTCGCCGACAGCGAGACCACCTGCACGTCCTCCGGCAGGTGGATGATGACCTCCTCCCACACCGGCCCCCGGAAGCGGTCGGCGAGGTAGTGCACCTCGTCCATGACCACGAAGCCGAGCCCCCGCAGCGTCGGGGACCCGGCATACATCATGTTGCGCAGGACCTCGGTGGTCATCACGACCACCGGCGCCTCGCCGTTGATGGAGGAGTCCCCCGTCAGCAGACCCACGTTCGGGGACCCGTGTACCCGGACGAGGTCGTTGTACTTCTGGTTGGACAGTGCCTTGATCGGGGTGGTGTAGAAGGCTTTTCGTCCGGTCGCGAGGGCGAGGTGCACGGCGAACTCGCCCACGATGGTCTTGCCGGCGCCGGTCGGCGCAGCGACCAGCACTCCGCGGCCCGCCTCGACCGCCTCGCAGGCGCGCACCTGGAACTCGTCGAGGGGAAAGCTCAGCCCCTCGATGAAGACCCCGAGCTCGCTCTGGGCCTGTTGGGTGCGCAGGGCAGCGGCCGCGTAGCGCTCGGCAGGGGTGGACATGCCGTCAGGCTATGCCAGCGTCGAGCCCCTCACCCGGGCGGCACGGCGGGGACGATCACGGTGAGCGCTCCCGGCGCCACCTCGAGGCTCAGGGGCAGCGGGGCGAAGCGCTCGCCGTCGGCGTAGGCGACGATGCCGTCGGCCTCGAGGGTGATCTGCCGGCCGCGCAGCATCTGCACCGCGGGGTGGGACACGTGCGTGCCGGAGAAGACCTTGGGGAAGACCTTGAGGAACTCCAGGGTGCTGATCTCGTTCAGCACCATCACGTCGGCCAGCCCGTCATCGAGGACGGCATCCGGGCAGACCCGCATCCCGCCTCCGTAGGACGGTCCGTTCCCGACGGTGACGAGCATCGCGCGGGTCTCGTGGCGCACGCCGTCAACCGTCACGGCATACGGGATCGCGCGGAACAGCGGCAGCTCGCGGGCAATGGCGAGGTTGTAGCGCATCCGTCCCTTGGGCCAGGGCCAGGTGTTCGCGCGCTCGTTCACGAGCGAGTCGAAGCCGGCCCCCAGGACGCCGGCGTACCACCGTGCCTCGCCCGCGGCGTTGACGTGCCGGATGGCGTCGATCTGGCGCAGCATGCCGGTGCTGACCAGGTCGGCGGCCGCGATCGGGTCGTGGACGGGCAGGCCGAGACCCCGCGCGACGTCGTTGCCGGTGCCGGCAGCGATGATCGCCAGTGGCGTCTTGGAGTCGGCGCAGAGGTTGACGCCGAGGTTGACCATTCCGTCGCCGCCGGTGACCGCGAGCAGGTCGATGCCCTGAGCGATGGCGCCGAGCGCCCGGTCGCGGGCAGCCGCGGCCGTCTCGTCGGAGAGCTCGAGGACCTCGTGACCGGCCGCGCGAAGCCGTTCGGCGACAGCGAGACCGAGGGCGTGCCCTCGGTTCTTGCCCGACGTCGGGTTGACGACGAGGCCGATGCGTTTGCCCACGCGCGAACGCTACAGCGCGGACGCCTGGTCGTCGGCCACGTCGCTCCACTCGGGCTTGTCCTTGGCCCGGCGCCGGTCGATGATCGTGGCCACGCCGAGCGCCGCGAAGTAGAGGATGGCCAGCGGGATCGCCAGCAGGAACATGGTGAACGGGTCGGGCGTGGGCGTGGCGACGGCCGCGAAGACGAAGATGATGAGCAGCGCGGGCCGCCAGGTGCGGCGCATCGTCGCTGCGGGCAGGACGTGGGCGACGTTGAGCGCCACCAGGAAGACGGGCATCAGGAAGGCAAAGCCGAACACCAGGATGAAGCGCGTGACGAAGCTGAAGTACAGCGCCGCCTCCGGGTAGTTCACCGCGCCCTGCGGCGTGAAGCTGATCAGGATCTGCACGGCCTTCGGCAGGGTCTCGTAGGCGAACCAGCACCCGGCGAGGAACAGCGGGACGATCGCGGCGATGAACGCGAGGGAGACCCGCCGCTCCTTGCGGGTCAGCCCGGGGACGATGAACGCCCACAGCTGGTACAGCCAGACCGGGCTCGAGACGATGACGCCGACGAAGATGGCGATGCTCACCCGCTGGGAGAACGCCGCGGTCAGCCCGGCGAAGTTGAGCGCGATGGTCTTCTCGTCGCCGCGCTGCCGCGCGATGTCCAGCAGCGGCTGGGTGAGGTGGGCGTAGACCTGGTCGTAGAGGTACCACCCGAGGACCGCGCCGGCCAGGAGCGCGAGTGCGGAGATGACCAGCCGGCGGCGCAGCTCGCGCAGGTGGTCGCCGAGGGACATCCGGCCCTCGGGGTTGCGGGCACGGCGGAACGCAGCCATGGGGCAGCTAGAGCGAGCGGGTGGGTGTGATCAGCTGACAGGCCCGGTGGGGTTGTCGCTGCGCGGGCTGTGGTCCTCGCGGAGGGCGTCGCCCTCGCGCGGAGGGGCCTGCCGGTCGCGGATGGGGTCCTCGCGCCGGACCTCGTCGGGCCGGGTCTGGTCGGGCCGGGTCTGGTCGTGGACGGCCTCGCCGCGCACCGTGTCGCCGCTCGCGGCGCTCTTGCCGTCCTGCTTCATCTCCGAGACCTCGGACTTGAAGATACGCATGGAGCGTCCCAGGCTGCGGGCGGCGTCGGGCAGCCGCTTCCACCCGAAGATGAGTATGAGGAGGGCAACGATGATGAGGATCTCACCGGTGCCGAGACGGCCGCCGAACATGTCTGTGCCTTTCGCGAAGGATTGTCGTTTCAGTCTACGTCGCGGGCCCAGCCCGGGAGGCGTTGCGACCTGCGCGCCGCGCGCTGCTCTCGCAGGGACGCCCTGGTCGCCTCGCGCTGTCGGCGCAGGTCGCGCGGGTCCTGGAACACGGCGATCGGCGGCGCGGGGGCTCGCTCACCGAGCCGCTCGACCTCGGTCTCGAGGGCTGAGAGCGTCTGGGAGGCCCGCTCGAGCTCGGAAGTGAGCTCTTTGACCTGGCCCCACAGGCCCCACATGCGCGCGGCGAGGAAGGCCGCCGCGATCGCGACGAGCAGCGTCCAGATCAGCACCCACCACCACACGAGCGACGACCCTACCCCGCCCCAGTGGGCGTCGCCGACGGCCCCTCGTATGCCGCGAGGGCTTCGCGCGCGCCGCGGCGCACCTCCGCGGCGAGGGACTTCGGCTCGAGCAGCGTGCCCCGACCCCCCAGCCGCCACAGCAGCCGCCTCAGCCAGGCGGTGTCCGCCGTGCGAAGCGAGACGATCTGCGAGCCGTCCTCGTGCTCCTCGACCGACTCCACCGGGTAGTAGTCGCTCACCCAGGTGGCTCCGGGCTCGAGCCGCAGGCTGACCAGCAGGTCCTCGGGGCGGGCGGTGAAGGTGCCGGCGTCGAGGTCGCGCAGCTGCGCCTGGGGTGGCGGCGTGCCGTCGTGGTCGAGCACCTCGAGGCGCTCGATCCGGTCCATCCGGAACAGCCTGGTGTCCTGGGCGCGGTGGCACCAGCCCTCGAGGTACCAGTGGGCGTCGAGGTTGACCACCCGCATGGGGTCGACGTCGCGCTCGGTGGCCTCGTCGCGGCTCGGCACCAGGTAGCGCAGGTGGAGCCGGCGCCGCTGCTCCAGCGCGCGGCGGGCGTCCTCGAGGAACTGCGCCTCCACGCCCTCGTCGATGGCCACGTCGACGCGCGCGGCCGCGGCGGCACTGGCACCGGTCGCCTGCTCGAGCTTGGCGAGCGCCCGCTCGATGGCCGCCCTCTCGCCGATGCCCGGCACCGCGGCCAGCGCCCGGAGGCCGACCATGAGGGTCAGCGCCTCGTCGACGCCGAGCCGCAGGGGTCGGGCGATGGTGTCGGCGTTGGTCACGAAGACGCGCCCGCCCTCCCACTGCGCGTCGATGAGCTCGTCGGGCATCTGCCCGTAGCCGCACATGAACAGCAGCTGGAGGTCGTCCTCGAGCTGCTTCTCGGTGACCCCGAGACCGGCAGCGGCCTCCGCGATGTCGATCCCCTGCCGGTTCACCAGCCACGGGACCATCGTGAGCAGGCGCGACAGCCGGTCGGTGGCCGACTCGGGCACCCGCTTGGCGCCAGAACGTCCGGTGGCGCTCATGCGTCCTGCCCCGAATGCGCGGCGGCGGCTCCCTTGAGCCGGCGGACCACGGAGTCGCGGACCTCCTCCGGCTCGAGCACGAGCACATCCGGCCCGTAGCCGGTCACCTCGTCGGCGAAGGACTCGGGGTCGGCGTACTCGACCTCGATCTCGCTCCAGCCGTCGGGGCCCTCCGTGGCCCGGGTGGCACGGCGGCGCAGGGACAGCCCGCGCCCCTCGCGGGCCCGCAGCGTCGCATGCCGCGCCGTCTGCTCCCCCTCCGTGACGCGGATCATGTCGCGGGGCCGGTGGTCGGCCGGCACCTCGAAGGCGTCGTGCCGGCCCACGCGGCGAGCCGGCCCCGAGATGCGCGACAGGCGGAACACCCGGGGCGCGTCACGGTCGAGGTCGTGGCCGGTGAGGTACCAGCGGCCGTGCCAGGACGCGAGACCCCACGGCTGGACGCGTCGCCGGCGGGTCTGGCCCTCGCCGCCGGTGCGGTAGTCGAACTCCAGCACCTGGCGCAGCAGGACGGCGTTCTTGGCCTCGTCGAAGGCGGGCTCGGTGGTGCGCAGCCGGGGCTCGATGCCGATGAGCGACTCCACGTCGCGCTCGATGCCGTCGGCCTTCAGCTTGCGCAGCGCCTGGGCCGCGGGGCCGGCCAGGGAAGCGTGCGCCCAGGTGCGGCTGGCCAGGCCCAGCACAGCCAGCTCGTCGGGCTCGAAGGCGATGTCCGGCAGGGCGTACTCGCGCTGGTCGATCCGGTAACCGGTCTCGTCCTCCCAGACCGAGCTGGTCTCCTCGGTGACGAGCGGGATGCCCAGCTCGCGCAGCTCGTCCTTGTCGCGCTCGAACATCCGGTCGAAGGCCTCGTCGGACACGGCGGCGCCGTACTGGGGCACGACCTCCCGGATCTTGGACTTCGGGAGTGGCCGGCGCGTGTACAGCAAGCAGAGAACGAGGTTGAGGAGACGCTCGGTCTTCGCCGCGGGTCCTCCGGGGGAACTCATGCGCGCGGGCTCTCCGATTCTGCTCGAGCTGACTGGGGGCGGGGTGCCCCGCCGACGCTACCGGACGGCGCCGCCCACACGTGGTTACTCTGCCTGTCGTGATGCAGTGGCGCAGCGGGACGGTCGAACGCGAGCTCCAGCGGTGGGCCGGCGCCGTCGTGTATGCAGTGCGCCTCACCGGGGCGGACGAGAGCGCGCAGCCCGTGAAGGCGCTGGCCTACACCGACGTGGTCGGTGACCCGCATCCGGGTGACACCGTGCTGCTCAACGCCACTGCGCTGCTGAAGGGTCTGGGCACCGGTGGCCTGGCGTTCATCGTCGCCGTGCCCGACCGCCTGCCGCCCGACCCCCGGCCGAGGCATGGGCACATCGTGAAGGCCCGCTACACGCCCCAGCAGCAGATGTTCCTGGCCGTGGACGAGCAGGACAGCCCCTACCACGACGTCATGGCCGCAGCGGACGACCTCGACGGGGTGCCCGTGGTGGTCGCGGACCTGCACTCGGCAGTCCCCGCGGTCGTGGCCGGGGTCCGCGCGGAGCGGCCAGGGGCCAAGGTCGCCTACGTCATGACGGACGGCGGCGCCCTGCCCGCGGCGTTCTCCCGCACCGTGTCGAGCCTGCGCGCCGCGCACTGGGTTGCCGGGACGATCACCGTGGGGCAGGCCTACGGCGGGGACTACGAGGCTGTCAGCCTGCACTCCGGCCTGCTCGCGGCCGTGCACGTGCTGCGTGCCGACGTGGTCGTGGTGGCGCAGGGGCCCGGGAACGTGGGCACCGGCACGCCGTGGGGGTTCTCCGGCGTCGCCGCCGGCGAGGCCCTCAACGCCGCCCACGTCCTCGGTGGCCACCCCATCGCCTCGCTGCGCGTCTCGGAAGGGGATGCGCGCCCCCGCCACCGCGGCATCTCGCACCACAGCCTCACCGCATACGGCCGGGTCGCGCTGGTGCCCGCCACGGTCCCGGTGCCCCGCCTCGACGGGGCGATCGGCGCGCTCGTGGCGCAGCAGGCGCAGGACCTGGCGGAGGCCACCGGCGGCCGCCTGAGGCTGGTGGAGGTCGCCGTCGACGGCCTGGACGCCGCGCTTCGGCAGGCTCCGGTGCGCCTGTCGACCATGGGCCGTGGGCTCGAGGAGGACGCCGCGGCGTTCCTCGCCGCGGCCGCTGCCGGACGGTATGCCGCCGGGGCAGGAACGCCCTGAGCCGCCCCGCTCGCGCGGGACGGCTCAGGCTGGCGGGGTGGGCTCAGGCCACGCCGACGAGGTCGACGACGAAGATGAGCGTCTCCCCCGGCTTGATGACGTTGCCGGCTCCGCGGTCGCCGTAGGCCATGCTGGCCGGGATGGTGAGCCTGCGGCGGCCGCCCACCCTCATCCCCACGATGCCCTCGTCCCAGCCGCGGATGACCTGGCCGACACCGAGGCGGAACTCCAGGGGGGCGCCGCGGTTCCAGGACGCGTCGAACTCCTCACCCGTGGAGTGGGCGACGCCCACGTAGTGCGCCTTGATGGTGTCGCCGGCGCCGGCCTCGGCACCGTCGCCGTCCTTGAGGTCCTCGATGACCAGCTCGGAGGGAGCCTCGTCGCCCGGGAAGTCGATCTCGGGCTTGGTCGTGCTGGGGTCAAAAGCCATCTGGCTCTCCTTTGCGTCGTGCGGCTCAGTAGGCCGCGAGGATGTCGACGACGAACACGAGGGTGTCCGTGCCGCTGATCTTGGGCGGGGACCCGGCCGCGCCGTAGCCGTCCTTGGGCGGGACGACGAGCAGCACGCGGCTGCCCACGGTCTTCCCGACGAGCTGGGTGTCCCAGGCGGTGATGACCTGCTTCTGGCCGATGACGGTCTCGAAGTGGCCCTCAGGGCTGTTCGCGCTGCTGTCGAAGTTCTTGCCGTTCTTCCACAGGGCGCCGGTGTAGCTCACCCGGATCGTCTGCCCGGCCTGGACCTTGGGGCCCTTGCCCTCGATGAGGACCTGGCCGACGGTGTTGGCCGGCGGCTTCTGCCCCTTGGGGATGGTGATGGTGGCGGCCTTGCCCTCCTCGACCTTCACGCTGGGCAGCGTCTTGGGCGGGTTCACGGCCTTGCCCTCGGCGCTCTTGAGGGGCTTGGTCGTCGAGACGACGTCCATGAGGAACACCACGGTGTCCCCGCCGCCGACCTTGATGTTGGCGTTGCCCTGCTCGCCGAAGGCGTCCTTGGGCGGCATCGCCACCAGGATGCGCGAGCCCACCTTCTGGTTGGCCAGGCCCTTCTTCAGGCCCGGAAGGAGCTTCGCGTCCGCCAGGTTGAGGCCGAGGTTGGCCTTGCCGTAGTTGGTGTCGAGCTGGCTGCCGTCCTTGCCGTTGAGCAGCACGTACCTCAGGCTGACGATCTCGTCTCCCTTGACCGCGGCGCCGTCTCCGGCCTTGACGACGCGGGTCTGGGTCTCGGTCACCTTCAGGGGTGTCGGCTTGATCTGGACCTTCGGGGCCTCCTTGTCGGAGCCGCCGGAGACGGTGGTCTGGTCCAGGGCCGTCGGCTTGGCCTTGGTGTCGGAGCCACCGCAGGCGCTGAGCGCGAGGACGCCCGCGAGGGCGGCAAGGGTGACGGTGCGGATGCGTCTGTTCAGCACAGGGAGTTCTTTCGGTGGGCGACGGGAAAACCAGCGTCCACCATAACCTCAGGCGATGGGTGCCCCGACCGCGCAGTCCCGCAGCTCTCCTGCGGTCAGCCGCGCATGCCGTCGATGAGCCGCTCCACACGCGCGTCGACCGCGGCGAACGGGTCCTTGCACAGGACCGTCCGCTGGGCCTGGTCGTTCAGCTTCAGGTGCACCCAGTCCACCGTGAAGTCCCGGCGGTGCTCCTGGGCGGCGCGGATGAAGTTGCCCCGCAGCCTGGCCCGCGTCGTCTGCGGTGGCCGGGTCTTGGCCTCGAAGACCTCGGGGTCGGTGCACACGCGCGCGGCTCGACCGTGCTTCTGCAGGACGTAGAAGAGCCCGCGCTGGCGGTTGATGTCGTGGTACGCGAGGTCGAGCTGGGCGATCCGCGGGTGCTCCATGGGCAGGGAGTGCTTCGCCGCGTAGCCGGTGATGAGCTTGTGCTTGATGACCCAGTCGATCTCGGTGTCGACGAGGGCGAGGTTGTCGGACTCCACCGCCCGCAGGGTGCGCTCCCACAGGTCGAGGACCTGCTTGTGGATCGGGTCCTCCAGGCCCTCGCGGTCGGCGAACGCCTGCGCCCGCTCGAGGTACTCCCCCTGGATCTGCAGCGCGGACAGCTCGCGCCCGTTGTGCAGGCGCACGGTCTTGCGCCCGCTCATGTCGTGGCTCATCTCGCGGATCGCCCGGATCGGGTTCTCCAGGGTCAGGTCGCGCATCACGACCCCGGCCTCGATCATCCGCAGCACCAGGTCGCAGGAGCCGACCTTGAGCATGGTCGTGGTCTCGCTCATGTTCGAGTCGCCCACGATGACGTGCAGGCGCCGGTAGCGCTCCGCGTCGGCGTGCGGCTCGTCGCGGGTGTTGATGATCGGCCGGGAGCGGGTTGTGGCGGAGGAGACACCCTCCCAGATGTGGTCGGCGCGCTGGCTCACGCAGTAGGTCGCACCCTTGGACGTCGTGACCACCTTGCCCGCCCCGCAGGTGATCTGGCGGCTGACCAGGAACGGGATCAGCACGTCGGAGAGCTGCTGGAACTCGCCCGCCCGGCCCACGAGGTAGTTCTCGTGGCAGCCGTAGGAGTTGCCGGCCGAGTCGGTGTTGTTCTTGAAGACGTAGATCTCACCCTGGACCCCCTCCTCGGCGAGCCGCTCCTGCGCGTCGGCCACCAGGCCCTCGAGGATCCGCTCCCCCGCCTTGTCGTGCACGACGAGCTGGCGCACGTGGTCGCACTCCGGGGTGGCGTACTCGGGGTGGGACCCCACGTCGAGGTAGAGGCGCGAGCCGTTGGACAGGAAGACGTTCGAGGAGCGTCCCCAGGACACCACTTTGCGGAAGAGGTAGCGGGCAACCTCGTCCGGCGTGAGCCTGCGCTGCCCGTCGAAGGTGCAGGTGATGCCGTACTCGTTCTCGATCCCGAAGATCCGGCGCTCCATGTCCCCACTCTAGGCCGCTGGGCCTCCAGGAAGAGGGCGCTCGCCGAGTCTGTAATCATGTGCCCCATGCCGGACCTCGTGGCTCGCCCACCGGACTCGCCCGTGAGGGCGGCCCGACCCTCACCCATCGGTGACGTGACCCGGCATACCCAGAGCATCCTCGAGCGGGCCCAGCACCATGCCGACCGGCTCCGCGAGGAGTCCGAGGCTCTGCGCGACGCGGCCCGGGCGGAGGCCGCACGCCTGCGGGAGGAGGCCCAGCGCCTCCACGACGAAGCCGCCGGGCTGCATACCGAGGCCCAGCGCATCGAGGTGAGGGCGCAGACCGCGCTCGTGGACGCCCAGAATGACGCCGAGTCGCTGCTGGCGGACGCAGCCGAGCAGGCGGCCATGATCACCTCGGCCGCCACCCGGACCAGCGAGGAGGCCGTGGCGCACGCCCGCGCCGAGGCCGCCCAGTGCCTGGCGGAGGCGGCCGAGACGGCCGACCGGCTGCGCGCGGACGCCCAGGCGGTTCACGACGCCGCTGTCGCGCGCGCCGAGGCGGTGGTGGCCGAACGCGAGGCCGCCCACCAGGAGAGGCTCCGGGCCCTCGAGGAGTCCGAGCGGACCCGCCTCGAGCAGTCTCGGACGGAGGCCGAGCGGGTCGCCGCCGAGGCGGCCGAGGGCGCCCGGCAGGTCACGGCGGAGGCCGAGGCGGCCGCCGCGCAGGTGCTC
>DASULG010000031.1:0-4474 GCA_036278335.1 Pedococcus sp. | reverse complement strand
CCACCCGTGCAGCGCGAGGACACCGAGGGCCGCGCCCGGCTCGAGGCCTTCATCGCCGGCACCGAGGAGCGCTGACCCCAGCCTCACCCACCATCCGGTATGCCGCCCGCGCACCTCGCGCGGGCGGCATACCGCTGTCTGCGCCCGTGTCTGGACCCGGTGTGGGGGAATGGTCCGGACATCGGGGTAGTTGACGCTTCCATGAAGGTGGACATCTGGTCAGACGTCGTGTGCCCGTTCTGCTACATCGGCAAGCGCCGACTGGAGGAGGCGCTCGAGGGCTTCGCGCACCGCGACGACGTGGAGGTGGTCTGGCACAGCTTCCAGCTCGACCCGGGCGCGCCGGCCATCGCCGAGGGCCGCACCGTCGACAAGCTGGCCGCCAAGTACGGCATGACCCTGGAGCAGGCGATCGCCGCGCAGGAGTCGCTGGCCGCCAACGCCGCCACCGTGGGCCTGGAGTTCAACTGGCAGGACACCAAGTCGGGCAACACCCTCGACGCCCACCGGCTCATCCACTTCGCTGCCACCCGGGGGCAGGCCGACGCCATGAAGGAGCGGCTGCTGCGCGCGTTCTTCACCGAGGGCGAGCAGATCGGCGACCGTGACGTGCTGGTCCGGCTGGCCGCCGAGGTCGGCCTCCGGGCGGACGAGGTCGCGGCAGTGCTGGAGTCGGGCCGCCACACCGACGACGTCGAGGCCGACGTCGCCCAGGCCCGGGCCTACGGCATCCGCGGCGTTCCCTTCTTCGTCATCGATCAGAAGTACGGCATCTCGGGCGCCCAGCCCACAGCCGTGTTCACCCAGGCGCTGGACCAGGCCTGGGCCGAGGTCCACCCCCTGCAGATGGTCGCCGCCGAGGGCGGCGGCGCCTGCGAGGGCGACAGCTGCGCGGTCTGAACCTCAGCGTGTGACGCGGACCGACCTCACCGTGTGACGCGGACCACGCGAGTCCACCGCCACGAACGGCGTGCCCCCGAGGTCGACGCAGTGGCACCGCTCACCCGGACGTATTCGTAGCGCTCCGGGGCGCGGTGTCCTCGTCGACGTCAGCCTCGTCCTCACCGGCATCGAGGGCCACCACGATGGCCGTGACGTTGTCGCGCCCCCCTGCCTCCACGGCGGCGGCCACCAGCGCCACCGCCGCCTGCTGCGGGTCGTCGACCTCGGCGACGATCCGGCGGATCTGCTCGCGGCCGAGCTCGTTGGAGAGGCCGTCGGAGCAGATGACGAAACGCTCGCCCGGGCTGGGCGGGAAGACCCACAGGTCGGGGACCGGTGCGACCTCGGTGCCGAGGGAGCGGGTCACGACGTTGCGCAGCGGGTGCCGGGCGGCCTGCTCGGCCGTGAGCAGGCCGGCGTCCATCATCTCCTGGACCTCCGAGTGGTCCACCGTGACGAGGTCCAGCTCGGCATTGGCGAGGCGGTAGACCCGGGAGTCGCCGACGTTGAACACGGCCCAGTGGTCGGAACCGCCCGCCGAGACCACGCCGAGCCCGGTCGCAGTCGTGCCCATCCCGGTCTGCTCGGGGTGGCGGGCCACCGCCTCGAGGAGGCGGGTGTTGGCCAGGGCCAGTGCCGCGACGATGTCGTCGGGCACGATGCGCTCGTGCTCGGCCAGCTCCCCGAGCGTCTCGGTGACGATGCGGCTGGCCACCTCGCCAGCAGCGTGGCCGCCCATGCCGTCGGCGACCACGAACACCGAGGGGCTGACCAGGAGGCTGTCCTCGTTGTGGTCGCGGACGCGCCCCACGTCGGTGGCAGCCCCCACCCGCAGCACCATGCCGTGCCCCTGCGCACCGTAGCCGGCCGCCGTCACCTGGTCACCCGCACCGTCTGCATCACCCTCTGGACACCGGTGCAGTCGGCCGGCATCTGGACGGTCACCGAGGCTGGCCCGGGGAGCTGCGTGCCGGGGTACGACAGGGTCTGTGCTCCTGCCCCTGCGCTCATGGCTTCCTCCCTCGCGTACCTCGACATGGGGAGCAGTCCCCATGTCCGCCCAGCGCACAGCCTTCCACATCGGGTCATACCGGAGAAACCCCGCGAAGTGCTGGAGGCGGACGGGTCAGCCAACCTCGGTCTGCACGTCGGTCTGCCCGGTCGGTTCGACCTGGCTCTAGGCCTGCGACTCGGGCTGTGCCGCCCACCACTCGAGCAGCCGCTCCCGGACAGCGTCCTTGCCGATCGGCCCCTCGTCGAGCCGCACCGAGAGCAGGTGCTTGTAGGCCCGGCCCAGCACGGGGCCCGGCCGGATGCCCAAGGTCTCCGCGATCTCGTTGCCGTCGAGCTCGGGGCGGACCTTGCTCAGCTCCTCCTGCTCGAGGAGCCGGTCGATCCGTGCCTCGAGCTCGTCATAGCTGCGCGACAGGCGCTCGGCCTTGCGCTGGTTCCTGGTGGTCGAGTCCGAGCGGGTCAGCCGGTGCAGCCGCGGCAGAAGCGGGCCCGCGTCCGTGATGTAGCGGCGCACCGCGGAGTCGGTCCACTGGCCCTCGCCGTACCCGTGGAACCGCAGGTGCAGCTCCACGAGGCGGGCCACCGCCTTGACCGTGTCCTTGTCATAGCGCAGCGCCTTCAGGCGCCGGGCCGCCAGCTTGGCCCCGACCACCTCGTGGTGGTGGAAGCTGACGCCGCCGCCCTGCTCGAACCGGCGGGTCGCCGGCTTGCCGATGTCGTGCAGCAGGGCCGCCAGACGCAGCACGAGGTCGGGGCCGGGCACCGACTCCTCCGGGCCGTCGGGCGGTCCCTCGAGGGCGATGGCCTGCTCGAGCACCGTCAGCGAGTGCTCGTAGACGTCCTTGTGGCGGTGGTGCTCGTCGACCTCCAGCTTCAGCGCAGGCAGCTCCGGCAGCATCGACGCGGCAAGGCCGGACTCGACGAGCACCAGCAGGCCTCGGCGAGGGTTGGGCGACAGCAGGAGCTTGGTGAACTCGTCGCGGATCCGCTCGGCCGAGATCATCTCGAGGGTCTTGGCGCGCTCGCGCATCGCCCGGCCCACCTCCGGGGCCACCCGGGCGCCGAGCTGGGCGGCGAAACGCGCCGCGCGCATCATCCGAAGCGGGTCGTCCCCGAAGCTCACCTCCGGCGGCCCGGGGGTGCGCAGCACCCGCTCCGCCAGGTCGGCCAGCCCGGCATACGGGTCCACGAACTCCAGCGAGGGCAGCCGCAGCGCCATCGCGTTGATGGTGAAGTCACGGCGCACCAGGTCGTCCTCGAGGTTGTCCCCGAAGGCGACGACCGGCTTGCGGGTCTGACCGTCGTAGGCGTCAGCCCGGTAGGTGGTGATCTCGACGGTGGTGGCGCCACGGCGGGCGCCGATCGTGCCGAAGTCGCGCCCGATGTCCCAGTGGGCGTCGCCCCACCGGGCGAGGATGCGCTGGGTCTGCTCGGGGGTCGCACTGGTGGTGAAGTCCAGGTCCGGCGAGATCCGGCCGAGGAACGCGTCGCGCACCGGCCCTCCGACGAGGGCGAGCTCGTGCCCCTCGGCGGTGAAGAGCCCCCCGAGCTCGGTCAGCAGGGGCACCACCGGGGCGAGATGGGCGACGGCCTGCTGGAGCAGCGCGGCGGGCGGTTGGGGGGAAGACACGAGAGACAAGGGTAGGTGACCGCGCGCGGCCTCCGAGACGGCGCACGATCCCCCGCTGGTCGCCGCCGACCACCGCCGACCGAAGCCGGACGGCGAGCCCGCGGCGCCCCGCGCCGCGCCGCTGCCCGCCGGCCCCGGCTGGTTAGAGTGGCCGCGTGACCTCCCCACCGCGCGACCCCGAGCGGACCCACCGCCGGCTCCCCGCGGTGGAGGAGCGCTCAGCCGGCGGCATCATCGTCGACGTGCACGAGGGCATCGCCCGGATCGCCGTGATCGCGCGCCGCAACCGCGCGGGACGCGTGGAGTGGTGCCTGCCGAAGGGCCACATGGAGAACGGCGAGACCCTCGCGGAGGCCGCGGCCCGGGAGGTCGCCGAGGAGACCGGCATCGAGGGAAGGGTCCTGACCGAGCTCGGGACCATCGACTACTGGTTCGCGACCGGGGAGAAGCGGGTGCACAAGTACGTGCACCACTACCTGCTCGAGGCCACCGGGGGCTACCTCACGATCGAGAACGACCCGGACCAGGAGGCCATCGACGTCGCCTGGCTGCCGCTCGCCGAGGCGCACCAGCACCTCACCTTCCCCAATGAGCGGCGGATCGCCAGGCAGGCATGGCAGCGGCTGTCCGGGAGCGAGTGATGCGCCGGCTCGGGGTATGCCGGGCACTCACCGTGGTCTCGCTGCTGCTGCCTGCCCTCGGGCTGGCCTTGACGCCGGCCCGGGCCACCGTGCCGACCCAGGCCGCCGACGCCGGGGCGGCCGCCCCGGCGGGGCCGCAGTGGGTCGCGCCGAAGGTGCCCGCCGCCGACACCGGGCTGGAGATCAGCCTGTCGTCGGTCTCGCCCGCCATCGCCAAGCCCGGGCAGAGCGTCACCGTCGCCGGCAC
>DASULG010000030.1:0-9544 GCA_036278335.1 Pedococcus sp. | reverse complement strand
AGGCGCGCTGGAAGGCCCGCACCGCCAGCTCGGTCGACTCGCCGAAGCGCCCGTCCACCCGGCCCGCCCCAAATCCGAGGGTGTTGAGCCTCTCCTGGAGGGCCGAGACGTCCTCGCCGTGCTGCAGGTGACCGGGGGTGTACCGCAGGATGCGGTCTCCGAGGGCCCAGCGGGCCCCGTCGATCGCCGAGAACGTCTCGGTGCCCACGATCCCGTCGACGATCAGGCCCTCCAGCTGCTGGAAGGTGCGGACCGCGCGCTCGAGGACCTCGTCGAAGACCTCTGCCTCCACCCCCGGGCCGCTGAGCCCGGTCTTGTCGGGCAGATGGGCCTCCGACAGCGCGAGCAGCCGGGCTCGGACGTCGGCCACAGCGGGCCCACGGCTGCCCCGGCGGAGCAGACCGTTGTTGCTGTTGGACACAGAGCCTCCTGCGGGTGGGCCCACCACGGGGGGGCGGGCACCGATCGGAAATGAGCCTAGGCGAGCAAGGGGCAACGGGCCAGCAGGCCGGCGCGAGCGACCGCTGTCGCGCCCGGACGCCGGTGTGCCGGGCCGGCGAGCGGCGGCCGGGGAAGCCGGCCCACCAGCGCCGCACCCGGAACCCGGGCACACGTATGCCGACCGCCCCGCGAGGGGAGCAGCCGGCATACGGGTCAGGAACGGATGGGCCTCAGTTGAGGTAGTCGGCCAGCTCGCGCACGAGCTTGGGCTTCGGCAGCGCACCGACGAGGGTCTTGACGACCTCGCCCTTGACGTAGACGTTCAGCGTCGGGATCCCGGTGATGCCATAGCGGCCGGTGATCTCAGGGTTCTCGTCGGTGTTCAGCTTGACGACCTCGATCTTGCCGGCGTGCTCGTTGGCAAGCTCCTCGAGCACGGGGGCGACCGCGCGGCACGGGCCGCACCACGGTGCCCAGAAGTCCACCAGGACGGGCTTGTCATTCATCAGGACGTCCGTGTCGAACGTGGCGTCGGTGGTCTCCTTGGTGGCTCCCACGTCGGGGGCTCCTTTCATCGGCGGTGCGGTTGGGTCGGTGGTGTCGTGTGCCGGCACGTGCCGTGACGACAGTGTCTCAGCGGGTGCTGACAGCGCCCTCGAGCGGGTTGTCCTGCTCGATCAGGGCTGCGTCGGCGGCAGGCTCGCCCGCGTGCTCAAGGGCGGCGAGGTAGCGCTCGGCGTCGAGGGCGGCGGCGCAGCCGGAGCCGGCGGCGGTGATGGCCTGGCGGTAGGTGTGGTCCACCAGGTCGCCGCTGGCGAAGACGCCATCGACGCTGGTCAGCGTCGTGCGGCCCTGGACCTGGACGTAGCCGGCCTCGTCGAGGTCGACGACACCCTTGATGAGCTCGTTGCGCGGGTCGTGCCCGATGGCGACGAAGAGCCCGGTGACGGGCAGCTCGCGGGTCTCGCCGGTCCTGGTGTCCGTGAGCGTGACGCCGGTGACCTTCTGGTCGCCGTGGATGGCGGTGACGGCGCTGTTCCAGGCGAACCTGATCTTGTCGTTGGCGAAGGCGCGCTCGACCATGATCTTGGAGGCCCGCAGCTCGTCGCGTCGGTGCACGATGGTCACGGAGCGGGCGAACTTGGTGAGGAAGGTGGCCTCCTCCACGGCCGAGTCGCCGCCTCCGACGACCGCGATGTCCTGGTCGCGGAAGAAGAACCCGTCGCACGTGGCGCACCAGCTGACGCCGTGGCCGGAGAGTCGCTTCTCGTCGGGCAGGCCGAGCTCGCGGTAGGCCGAGCCCATCGCGAGGATGACGGCGTAGGCGGAGTAGGTGTTGCCCTCGGAGTCGGTCACGGTCTTGACCGGGCCGGTGAGGTCGACGGCGCTGACGTCGTCCGTGACCAGCTCGGCGCCGAAGCGCTCGGCCTGGGCGCGCATGTTCTCCATGAGCTCGGGGCCCATGATCCCGTCGCGGAACCCGGGGAAGTTCTCCACCTCGGTGGTGTTCATCAGCGCGCCACCGGCGGTGACCGCGCCCTCGAACACCAGCGGCTTGAGGTTGGCACGCGCTGCATAGACCGCGGCGGTGTAGCCGGCCGGACCCGAGCCGATGATGATGAGGTTCCGGACGGTGGACACGTCACTGCTCACGGATACTGCCCCTTGTGGTCTCAGTGGGTGGGAACCGCAACATGCGGTGCCGTCTGCTCAAACCGATCGTAGGGCCTCTTTGTTCCAGAGCAGCGCCGCGGGCCCCGACACGCACCGCCCGCGGTCACGGCAGGGCGATGGGGCCGGCGAGGACCGCGGGGTTCCCGAGGGTGCACATCCGCTGCACTGCGTATGCCGTGTGGCCAGCTCCCGTGGTCAGCACCAGCACGGCCGCGGGGACCCCGTCGAAGGTGCCGAGATCGGCGGTGACCTCGCCTGGGAGCTGGCCGACAGGCTGGCCGGTGACCGCCGACAGGCACGAGCGCACGCCCTGCTCGGTGCCGATCGGGCCGATGGCCGGCGACTCCGCGGCATTCGGCCCCATGGGCTCACCAGGGAGGACCAGCAGGCGCGCGGCCTGGGCCTGCAGCCCGTCCCTCGTGTAGGCGGCGTTCGTGTGAAGCACCCGGACCGCACCGGCCGCGGTGGCTGGCTGCGACGTCTGCGCTGAGGACGCGGACGGCCCCGACTCCCTGCCGGTGGCGTCAGGCGTGCCGCTGTCCGCCGAGCCGCTCTTGGCCTGTCCTCCGGCGCTGTCCCCGGCGGGGCTGGCTGTCAGGCCCCCGCCGAAGAGGGCGGCGCCGAGGTCGCCGGGTGCGGTGCCGGTGAGCAGCGACGCGCCCCCGATGGCCACCACTGCGGCGGCCGCAGCGGCCAGCCCGGCGGTCCTCCACAGCGGTCGGCGCCGGGGCGTCAGCGGGACGACCCGGGCCCGGGCAGCCTGCTCGGCGGCGATGCTGGCATGGATGCGCGCGACGAGGTGCTCGGGCATCGGCCCGGGGTCGGGCAGGGCGGAGAGCAGCGCGCGCACGCCGGTCGGGTCGTTCTCGGGATCAGGAGGGCCAGGCTGGTGATGGCGCATGGTCACCACGTCGACCTCCTGGCAGTACGACAATCACTCGCGGTACGACAATCAGCAGTACACGGACTACAGCCACGCTGGGCACCGGCGTGGGCCAGCGCGGCCACCTCGGGGCGGCGCAGCTGACAAAAGTAGGACGTCACGGCTGCCCCGAAGGTTCCGGGGCCCCCGGGACGGAGGGACCCAACATGACCGCCAGCGCGCTGCGGCCCCGGGCGCAGCGGGACTTCACGGTGCCCTCGGCGACCTCGAGGATGGCCGCCGCCTCGGCCACCGACAGGCCGTGCATGTCGACGAGCACGAGCGCCATCCGCTGGCCCTCTGGGAGCCGGGCCAGAGCCTCCTGCACGTCGAGGCGCGTCTCGACCTGGCCATGCGCGTCGGTGCGGTCGGGAAGCTCGCGCTCGGGCAGGGCAGTGGTCGGGCGGTCGCGGCGCAGTCGGTCCAGGCAGGCGTTGACGACGATCCGGTGCAGCCAGGTGGTCACCGCAGCCTCCCCCCGGTAGGAGTCCGCCCGGCGGAAGGCCGAGATGAAGGCATCCTGCAGGCAGTCCGAGGCCAGCTCCCGGTTCCCCGTGGTGCGCAGGGCCAGGGCCCACATGCGGTCACGGTGGCGCCGGAAGATCTCGCCGAACGCCTCGGGGTCGCCGGCGCAGTGCTGGGTCATCAGGTCGCGGTCCGTGCGCTCCTGCAGAGGCAGGTCATCGGCCACGTCGCGGCCACCTCAGCGGAGGGTGACCTCAGCGAGGGTGGCCCGGAAGCGGCCGTCGCTGACCTGGGAGACCTTGGTGAACCACACGATGACCTTGGAGCCGGCGGCCTGCGTGTTGGTGGCCTTGAGCGTGATCTTGCCCTTCTTGCCCTGCGAGCTGCCGATCTCGGTGGCGCCGTCGATGGAGTTGCTGTCGGTGAGGAACACCTGCACGTCGGAGACGTCGGGGAGGGTGAGCACGACCTCCTTGACCCGCGCCGGCTGCCCGAGGTCGAGCAGCACCCCCACGCCGGTCTTGAGGCCGCCGAGGTTGCTGGACGCGTAGCCCTCGGAGGTCCACGCCGTGGAGGTCTTGCCGTCGTAGACCCGGGGCGCCTCGCTGTTGCGCTCCTTGCTGTCGCCCTCGGGGTCGAACCCGGTGGCCTGGAGGATGGCGATCGGCTCGCCGGCGCTCTCGCTCGGCGACGCGGACGCCGACGTGGACGCTGACGGGGTGGAGCCCGGGGTCACGGTCGTCGGCGCACCGGTGACGGTCACGGTGGGCTTCGCCGTGGCGCCGGAGACCATGCCGGAGCCGATGCGGGAGACGCCCCAGAAGCCGATCAGCGTGACGACCGCCAGGAACCCGGCGATGATGACCATCACCAGCTTGGACTGGTCGCGGGTGGGGGCGGCCGCGGTCTCGGGCGGCAGCATGGGCAGCGGCGGCTCGATCTCCTCCTCGCCGTGGAGCAGCGCGTCGTCGAGGGAGACGCGGCTGCGCTCGGCCTGCGCCTCAGCGGCGGCCCGGGCAGCGCGCTTCTCGGCGGCCTTGTCGGCGGCGGCGCGGGCAAAGGTGCCCACCTTGCCGGCAGCCACGCCGGCGACGTGCCCGGCCGCATGACCCGCCGTGCCGATGGCGCCCGCGACGGCACCGGCCACGGCGGTGGCCGCGGCGGCCGTGCCGGCACCCTCCTCGCCGGTGTGGGGGGCGTGCCCGGCGCTCTTTGGGGCCTCGTGGCGGCCGGGGACGTGCGCGGGCCCATGCGCTGCCGGAGCCGGCGGCCCCGCATGGCGCGCACGCGCGGCGGCCATGGCCGCCTTGGCGGCGGCGGCAGCGGTGGCCGTGGCGGCAGCGGGCGACGCCGGCGGGGCTGACCGGGCGGCCGCCGCCGACGGGGCGGGCTCTGAGCCCGGGATCGGCAGGGCAAGGGTCGGGTTCAGGCCGCGGGTGGCGTCGTCGTCCCCGAACGGGATCGGCGCGGTGGTGCCCCCCAGTCCGGTGACCTGGGTGGAGGACCACGGCGCGATCTGGGCGGCGAAGTCCCCAGGGGTCAGCGGGCCCTCGTTGTCGTTGAGGGTGAGTCGGCACAGCGCGTCGAGGTCGCCGGGCACGCCGGCGGCGATCTCCGACGGGGCGGGCACACCGCCGACCACGTGCGGGGCCGGCTCCAGACCTGGTGCGGGGGTGGGCAGGGGCCAGCGGCTCGTCAGGGCGGCATACGTGATGGCGACGACGCCCACGGCGTCCGCGCGTGAGGCCTGGGTGCTGTCGAGCTCGTCGAGGTCGTCGACGCCGGCGAGCGCCGCGGCGGTGGCCAGGCCGGAGACCTTGATGGCCCCGTCGCCCGCGCGCAGGATCGAGGACGGCGTCAGCTGCAGGTGGTGGAGCCCGCGCCCGCGAGCGGCCTCGAGCCCGGTGGCGGTCTCGCCGGCGATCCGGCGGGCCTCCTCGGAGGGCAGGCCGCCCTGCTCGAGCAGGTGGGTGAGGGTGTGCGCCTCGCGCAGCGCCTCCTCGACGAAGTACGCGACGCCCTCGGACCGGCCGACGTCCAGGATGCGCACGAGGCGGTCGTGGTCTACCCCGGCGGCGCGGCGGGCCGCGTCGAGCGCGGCGTCGGCGTTGGGGTCGTCGGCCGCGAAGACCACGACGACGACGTCGCGCTCGAGCGTCAGGTCGTGGGCCGACCACCGCTCGGCCCGCGGCTGCTGCGCCAGGCGCCGCTGCACGGCATACCGCCCGCCGAGCACCGTCGAAGGCCCTACGCCGTGCACGGGTGACTCCTCACTGCTGTCGCGTCCGTGGTTCCTCGTGACCGCCTCATCCTAGGGTGTGCGCCCGCCGCCGGGACCGCGGCGCGCACTGACCCGGCGCAGCACCGGATCGAGTAGCAGGGCCACCTCGCGCACCCGCAGGGCGTGCGCCACGGCGAGCGCCACGGGGAACAGCACGGCCAGGCCGACGACGACCACGACGACCGACGATGCCCAGGTGAGGTAGCCGTTGGCCTCCTGCGGCAGCACCTGGCGCAGGACCCAGACGGCCGCGACGGTGGGCACCGCGGCCACCACAGAGGCGATGGCCAGGCGGACGTACAGCCGGGTGGTCGACCTCAGGTGCAGCGAGCCGAGCCGGCGGCGCAGCAGCCACAGGCCGACCAGCGCGGCGACGGTGTTGGACAGCGTCTGGCCCAGGCCGACGACCACACCGGTGCGCTCGGGCGGGACCACCGCGGCGACCAGGTTGACGACCGTGGCCACGACCGTGACGACGACTTGGAGGTAGAAGGGCGTCTTGGCGTCCTCGTAGGCGTAGTAGACGCGCTGGACGAGGTAGAGCCAGCCGAATGGCAGCAGGCCGAGCATCATCGGGACCATCACGCCGGCGATCGCGGAGGCCTGCTCGGCCGAGTTTCCGGGGAACGCCACCCGCACCGCGGGGGCCCCGAGGACGACGGCGGCCACAGTGGCGGGCAGCAGGATGACCCCGGGCATCTTCAGGCCTCGGGCGACGTCGCCGACGATCTCGTCGGTGCGCCCCGCGTGGGCGGCTTGGGACATCCGGGTGAACAGGGCGGTCACCAGCGAGAGAGTGATGAGCGAGTGCGGGAGCATGAAGAGCAGGAAGGCCACGCCATACGCAGCCTTGCCGGCGCCGACCTGGTCGCTCCGGTGGAGCAGGTCACCGGCGCGGGTCATCACCTTGGAGGTCACGATGAAGCCGAGCTGGCTCACCCCGATGGCGGCGAAGGTCCACAGCGCCACCCGGGAGGCAGACCCCAGGCCGGACCCGCGAATGCCCCAGACCGGGCGGTAGCGGAACCCGCTGCGCCGCAGCGGGACGACCAGGACCACCGCCTGGGCGGCGACGCCCAGGGTGGCGGTGCCCGCGAGCAGCCAGATCATGGGACCCGTCCACTCACCCACGGGGATCTCGGTGCCGAAGGCGAAGCGGAACACGACCAGGCCCGCGATGGCCACGACGTTGGCTGCCGCCGGTGCCCACATGTATGCCGCGAAGTGGCCGCGCGCGTTCAGCACCTGTCCCAGCAGGGTGTAGAGCCCGTAGAGGAGCACCTGGGGGAGGCAGATGACGGCGAACGCGGTGGCCAGCCCGAGCGCCTCGTCGTCCCAGCCTTGCGAGAAGAGCCGCACGAGGAAGGGCGCGAGCATCGTGATGACCACGGTGGCGGCCGCGATGATGGCGAAGGAGATGGTCAACAGCCGGTTGACGAACTCGTGACCGCCGTCGTCGTGGGTGGCGGCCTTGGTGATCTGCGGGACGAGCACGGCGTTGAGCACACCGCCGGCGAGCAGCAGGTAGAACTGGTTGGGCAGCGTGTTGGCCACGTCGAAGGTGTCGGCCGCCAAACCGATGCCGACCACCGCGGTCAGCGTCGAGGTCCGGACGAACCCCAGCAGCCGCGAGGCCACCGTGCCCAGAGCCATGACCGCGCTGCTGCGTGCCAGGCTGGAGTCACTCATGCGGTTCCTAGGGTGCTGGGGGAGGGGTCGGCGGCATTGCGCGGGGCGGGCTTGCGGCGCACTGAGCGCCAGATGCCGAGCACGAGGATGATGCCCGCGACACCGCCGAGCGTCCAGTAGACCCAGTCGCCGGTGGGCGTGACCTGGACCTGGACATCGGCTCCCTCGCCGATGACGGTGCCGTCGGGGGTGGTCAGGGTCGTGCGGATCGGCACCAGCCCTGCCGCCAGGGTCGTCACGTCAACCGTCGCGGTGGTCCGGCTCTTGGCCCCGATCCGCAGCAGGGGTGGCTGGCTGTCGATGCGCAGCCGCGGGTTGGCCGGCTCCAGCGTGAGCTTGACGTTCTCGACGGCCACGTCCAGGTCGTTGGTGACCGTCACCTGGAGCCGGCCGGTGTCGGCGAGGAAGTTGACGTTGCGCTTGGAGACCTTGATGCTCGACGTGGTCTCGCGGGTCGCGGCGGTGATCTGCTGGCCGAGGGCGGACCACGACGAGGGCGAGGTGCGCCAGCGCGTGGAGACCAGCTGTTCCGTCGCCCGGCCCCACGTGCGCCGGAAGTCCTCGCCGTCCTCGCGGATCTGGGCCACCCCGTGGACCGTGCGCAGGCCGTTCTCGAGGAAGGCCAGGCGGCGGGCGTTGAGCACCGGCCGGCTCACGGCGTAGGGGTCCTGCGGGGCAGGGGCCGCGGAGGGCTTGGGGGTGGGCCTCGTGCCGACCTCCTTGGGCATCGGGACGGCACGGGCCGCGTCCGAGAGCAGGGTCGCGGTCGTGACCGGCTCGAGCCAGGGAATCGAGGCGGCGGTCTGGAAGAAGGCCGACGCGGCAGCCGGATCAGGGTTGAAGGACCGCGTCGCGGCGACCAGCACCGAGCGGGAGGAGGTGCCCGGCCGCTCGTCGAGCAGGGCGACCGACTCGGCGACGAACCGCTGCGTGGCCAGCGTGGCGCTCGCGGGGTTGTCGGTCTGACCGAGCAGGGCGCTCAGCTGGTCGTCGTAGGCGAGCACGGGAAGGCCGTCGCTGCTGCGGCGGTGCGCGTCCTGGGTGTTGTCGTCCAGGGGCAGGCTCGACTGGGCGGCGACCTGGGCCGCCAGACGGGGACCGACATAGAGCCGACCCAGCGCCCGCTCGCGTGCGGCGGAGTGGCGGCCGTCGGTGGGCCACGCGATGTCGGCCCGCGCACCCAGGGCAGCCGCGACCGGGGCGGCGCGGGACACCAGCGTCGAGGCCAGGGCAGAGGGCTTCCCGGAGTCGGCGACCGCGGCCACGTCGACGTCCACGTCGGGGAGCACCCAGGGAGTGTGCTGCCCGGCCACGGAGCGGATCCGGTCCTCCATCGCCTGCCGGGCTGACACCTCGGTGCTCTTGCTGTCGGCGGGTTCGCCGCCGGCGCCGGGCTCGCCGGTGTCCTTCGGCAGCAGGCTGGGCAGCAGGGTCGGGTCGATGGCCCAGGTCACCGGCGCGGACTCGGTGGACTCGACCACCCGGGCCAGCCGCGACCCGGCGCCGAGGGCCTGGCCCCAGGCCTGGTCCCGGGCCGTCCCGGCGGGGCCGAACAGGTCAGGGTTGGCGTCCAGGGTCAGCGGCACCAGCCAGCTCAGACGCAGCGGCTGGTACTCCTTCTGCCGCTGGTACCCGGCGAAGGTGCGCAGGCTGGTGCCGCCCACCTCGATGCTCAGCGGCAGGGCGCCGTAGGCCGGATCGCGCAGGCTCGCGGCGCTCTTGACCTCGACGCGGAAGGCAGCAACTCCGCCCGGCGCCAGGGCGACCGGCAGCTGCTGCCGGCCCACCTCCCGGCCCTGCGCGGGGCCGCTGGCCTGGGCCCACCGGGCGACGGCCTGGCGCCCGGTGAGGGCCTGGCTGCCCAGGACGACCCGCACGAGGGGACGGGCCACCGCCGCGGTGCCGCGGTTGCGGACCGTCCCGGCCAGCGTGAGGCTCTGCCCCGGCTGGGCGATGGTGGGACTGACCCCGGCCAGGCTGATCTCCAGCTGCTTCTCGGCGGTTGGTGCCGTGGGCGCCTGTGCCGCGGTGGCGTGGGCCACGTCGGCGACTTCGCCGACTTCGCCGACTTC
>DASULG010000029.1:0-8315 GCA_036278335.1 Pedococcus sp. | reverse complement strand
TGCACTGGTGGCTTGGGGGGCGCATCCTGCGAATGCCACGGCCGCGGTGGTCGTGTTCTCGGTCTACACGCATCTGATGGAGATCCCGCTGGGAGCGCTCGGCTGGGTCGCCTGGTCGCTGAGCCCCAAGCAGCCGACGCCGGAGCACCACTCGGGGGCTGCCGAGACGTCCAGGGTTGACGGGGCCGGCGTTGACGGGGCCAGGATTGACGGGGGTCCCGGCACACGGGACACCGCTGCTCCCGGCCCGGCTACCTCACCAGACGGCGAACCTGGCGCTGCCGGGCCTGGTCAGCCACCGAGTCATCCTGGGTGACGGCCTCGAACGGACGGCCTGTCGCACGCTCGGCGGCCAGCCCGATCAGGGCGTCGGCGAGCGCGGGGTTCGCCGGGAGGATCGGGCCGTGGAGGTAGGAGCCGATGACGTTGTTCATGCGTGCGCCCTCGGTGTGGTCGGTTCCGTTGTTGCCGAAGCCGGAGCGCACCGCGCCGAAGGCTGCCTGGCCCGCGCCGAGGGTGGTCGACCCCGAGTGGTTCTCGTAGCCGACGACGTCGCCGAACTCCGTCTCGAGCACGACCGGGCCGATCATGCGCTTGGCGTTGCCCTGCGTGGTGACGTCGAGGATCCCGAGCCCCGGAAGGCGCGTGCCCTCGACGGTGATGAAGGCGTTGCCGAAGAGCTGGTACATGCCGCAGATCATGAGCATCGGGGTGCCGGCGTCCGCGAGCTCGCGGAGGCGGTCGGCGATGTGCTCGAGGTCGGCCTCGACGCGGACCTGCCCGGAGTCCTGCCCGCCCCCGCCGACGAGCAGGTGCGGCTCGGCCGGGAACTCCCCTCCGGGGTGGTGCTGGTGGACCACCGGGCTGTAGCCGTGCCGGCGGATGCGGGCGGCGAGGCACCTGGTGTTCCCCAGGTCGCCGTAGATGCTCATCTCGCGCGGGTACAGGTGGACGATGTTGACCACGCCCTTGCCCGCGTGCTCGGGACCCGGGACCCGGGCCGATCCCTCGGGCTCGCCCGGGATGGCGACGTCGATGTCCTGAAGGGGCTGGTTGGTCACTGGGCCTCCTCCCCGATGTCGGGCAGGTCGTAGCGGGCGGCGAGGACCCGCCGCAGGCTCATCATCGCGGTGTAGGTGCAGAAGATCCGCTTGGGCTCGTCGGGGTGGGCGGCGAGGAAGGCGTCGAGGGCCCTGTCGAGGTCGGGCTCGATCTGGTCGACGGGGACGTCGTCGTACTGGAGGCGAAGGGCCATGTCGTAGGCGCGGACCCCGCTGGTCATGGCCACGCCCCGGCTGCGCAGGCTGTCGAAGGACACGTCGTAGAGCCAGGACACGTCGCGGCCGTCCGCGTAGTTGTCGTTGATGGCGATCATGGTGCTGACCGGTGTGCTGCCGTAGGTGCCCAGTGCCACCGTGAACCCGGCGGGGTTCTTGACCAGCACGATCTCGAGGGGCTGCCCGTCCACCATGACGACCTCGCCCCGGCCGAACGGCGGCGTCACCGACCGCAGCGCGGTCTGCGCCCTCGCGGGGTCGAAGTCGGCCCCGAGCAGCATCTTCGCGGTGGTGGTGGCGGCGGTGGCGTTGATCATGGCGGCCAGCCCCCGCTGCTGGAGCTCGAGCGGCCCGACGGTGCCATCGGAGTCATCAGAGCCATCGGCGCCGAACAGGACCTCGAAGCTGCGCTCGTCGTGGGGCTTGAGCAGCCCGTCGTCCGGCCCCGCCCGCGGCGGGGTGAAGTCGTCGTCGAACCGGACGTCCTGCTCCTGGAGCTCGGGCAGGCGGTCGGCGATGGAGGCATCGACACCGAAGTACCGCACCGCCACCCCGTCGGCGACCCGGTCCCGGATCCGGGAGATGAAGGAGTCGTCGATGTTCAGCACGACGCCGGCGGTCGTCTGCTCGGCCAGCGAGGCGAGCAGCTGCGCCGTGTGGTCGATCTCCGCGAACCGGTCGAGCTGGTCACGCGCCACGTTCAGCAAAAGCGCGTGGGTGGGGCGCACGGCCGCCGCGAAGCGCAGCGCGTGGGCCTCGTCGAGCTCGAGGACGGCCATGTCGGCCTTGAGGCGTCCGTTGACCGACAGCTCGCCGAGCATCGAGGAGATGACGCCGCGGGTGAAGTTGCTGCCCGTGGGGTTGGTGAACACGCTCAGGCCGTGGGCCCGCAGGACAGCCACGAGCATCTTGGTCGTGGTGGTCTTCCCGTTGGTGCCGCTCACGACGACGATGCCACGCGGGACGTCGGCGAGGGCGTGTGCCAGGAAGCCAGGGTCGACACGCTCAGCCACCAGCCCCGGCAGTGCGGAGCCGCCGCCCCGCAGCCGCGACACCGCGCGGGCTGCCTTGCCTGCGACCACAGCCGCTGTCGTCCTCAGCACGCGCCAACCCTAACCGGTGGGCTCCCTCGTCCCGGCATCGCTCGGGTTCAGGCCCCGGTGTGGTGCCTTCGCACCCAGACCCGAAGCGGGCCGACGGGCACGAACCCGCCACCCATCGCCGCGACCAGGTCGACCCCGCCCTCGTAGCCGGCGAGGGGCCGGGCGGGGAACCACCGTGCGGCAGCCTGGACCAGGCTCTCCCACACCCCGGGAGCCGCCGCCCAGACGTTGCTGACCTCCACGACCCCCACCCTCAGGCACAGCGCCGCCCGGCCCACCTCGACTCCGTTCTCCACGGCCCGCAGGAACCGCACGCCCGGCTCACCAAGGAGCTCCACGACCAGGGTGTCCTGCTGCCCGGCTGCCCTCGCCCACTCGGCCAGGCCGGCCTCGTCGCGCACGGCCGTCCACACCGGGCCCGTCTTCGCCGGCGCGCCGGGGGCCGGGTCATGCCAGACCCACTGCGCCTCCAGCAGGGAGGCGAACCCCAGCGCACCCAGGTCCACATCGCCGAAGCTGTCCTTGACGGAGGCGCCGTCGCGGGACGGCACGAGCGAGGCCACCGTGGCCGGGTCGAGCCCAGGCTCCAGCGTGACGGCGTCGGGGTAGAACGGCGGGGGTCTACCCTCCGCCCGCCACAGCCCCGACGCCAGTGATGACGGTATGCCGTGTGCCCAGCACACCGTCGCGCACCAGGCGGCGTTGGCCGCCGCCGCGCGCACCGCGCGAGGGTCGGGGTCGGGATCGACGGGCCCACTCACATCGACGACAGCTCGGCCTTGACGTCGCTGGCGTACCGGCCTGACAGCTCCTGGCCGCTCATGGCCGCGATGGCGTCCATGACCTCGTCCGTGATGGCACGCAACAGGGCACCCTTGTGGTACGTGCGGGCGAGCGCCTCGGTGTCTATGGGCGGGCCGAACCGCACGATGACCTTCGCCGGGCGGAACGTGTTGGAGCCGGGGGGCTGCACGTGGTTGGTGCCGATGACGGCGCACGGCACCACGGGGGCGCCGGTGGCCACGGCCAGGCGCGCCACGCCGGTGCGCCCGCGGTGCAGCCGGCCATCCGGGGACCGGGTGCCCTCCGGGTAGATCCCGAAGGCGCCCCCGCGCCGGACGATGTCCTCGGCGATCCGCAGCGACTCCGCTGCTGCGCGGGGGTCGCTGCGGTCGACCGGGATCGTCCCGCCAGCCTGGTGGAAGGCGGCGACGAGCCGGCCCTTGAGCCCTGTGCCCTCGAAGTACTCGGACTTGCCCAGGAAGTGCACCGTGCGCTTGGACGCCAGCGGGATGACCATCGAGTCGACGAACGACAGGTGGTTCGACGCGACGATCAGCGGGCCGGTGGGCGGCACGTGCTGTCGGCCCTCGACGCGCATCCGCGTCGCCAGGCGGAGAGGTGGTCCGACCAGAACGTGGCGCATGAGCGCCTTGGCGAGCGGACTCCCCTCGTTCACAGGTCCTCTCCCAGCCATGTGGCACTGCCGTTCCTCATTGGACAGCAACGGTACCTGAGCGCCCGCGGGGCCCCGTCCAGTGACCACCCACCGGTCCCAGCGGCTAGGGCAGGTGTCCTACTCCCACTCGATGGTGCCCGGCGGCTTGCTGGTGACGTCGAGGACGACGCGGTTGACCTCGCGCACCTCGTTGGTGATGCGCGTGGAGATCTTGGCCAGCACGTCATAGGGGACGCGCGTCCAGTCGGCGGTCATGGCGTCTTCCGAGGAGACCGGTCGCAGCACGATCGGGTGCCCGTAGGTGCGGGCGTCTCCCTGTACGCCGACGGATCGCACATCACCGAGCAGCACGACGGGGCACTGCCAGATCTCGCGGTCGAGACCGGCGGCCGTCAGCTCGTGCCGAGCGATCGCGTCCGCCGCCCGCAGCACCTCCAGACGCTCTGCCGTCACCTCGCCGACGATGCGGATGCCCAGCCCGGGCCCGGGGAACGGCTGGCGCCAGACGATGGCCTCCGGGACGCCGAGCTCGAGCCCGACCTGGCGCACCTCGTCCTTGAACAGGGCGCGCAGCGGCTCGACGAGCTTGAACTGAAGGTCCTCGGGGAGGCCGCCGACGTTGTGGTGGGACTTGATGTTGGCGGCGCCGGTGCCCCCACCGGACTCGACGACATCGGGGTACAGCGTGCCCTGCACGAGGAACTCCACGGGGTGGTCGCTCTCGCCGGCATGCGAGCCCACGACGTCACGGGCCGCCTGCTCGAAGACGCGGATGAACTCGCGGCCGATGATCTTGCGCTTCTCCTCGGGGTCGCTGACCCCGGCGAGCGCGGACAGGAACCGCTCGCGCGCGTCCACCACGACGAGGTCGACACCGGTGGCCGCCACGAAGTCCTTCTCGACCTGCTCGGCCTCCCCGGCCCGCAGCAGGCCGTGGTCGACGAAGACACAGGTGAGCTGGTCGCCGACGGCCCGCTGCACGAGCGCCGCCGCCACCGAGGAGTCGACGCCGCCCGAGAGGGCGCAGAGCACGCGCGACTGCCCCACCTGCTCGCGGATCGCCTCGACGAGCTCCTCGACGACGTTGGCCGCCGTCCAGTCGCCCTCGATGCCGGCGCCGCGCCACAGGAAGTTCTCGAGCACCCGCTGGCCGAACGTCGAGTGCATGACCTCGGGGTGCCACTGCACGCCGTAGAGCCGGCGCTCGTCGTCCTCGAAGGCTGCAACCGGGGCGCCGGAGGTGGAGGCGGTCACCCGCATGCCGGCGGGTGCCTCGGTCACCGAGTCGCCGTGGCTCATCCAGACCGACTGATCGTCCGGCTGGCCGTTGAACAGCACGGAGGAGACGTCGGAGATCTGCGCCGGGGTCGAGCCGTACTCGCCGAGACCGGTCTTGGCGACCGTCCCGCCGAGCGCCTGGGCCATCGCCTGGAAGCCGTAGCACATGCCGAAGACCGGCACTCCAGCCTCGAGCAGCGCGACGTCGAGGTCGGGCGCACCCTCCTCGTAGACGGACGACGGCCCGCCCGAGAGGACGATGGCTGCCGGGTCCCTGGCCAGCATCTCCGAGACCGGCATCGTGCACGGCACGACCTCGCTGTACACGTTCGCCTCGCGCACCCGGCGGGCGATGAGCTGGGCGTACTGCGCCCCGTAGTCCACGACGAGCACGGGCCTGCCCTGCAGCTCGATGGCAGGGACCTCGACCCGGTCGGCGTCGGCGGCCTCCACGCGGTCGTCGTCGGGAGCCTGGGTCACGTCAGCGGCGGCAGCGTCGGTCACGGCTCAAGGCTACCTGCGTGCTCGGCCTCGACCTCACGCACCACCCGGGCCTCGAGGAACCACGGCACCACGGGCAGCGCACCCGCGAGCATCGTCAGCACCATGCGCCCCAGGGACCACCGCAGCGTGAAGCCGAGGTTGATCACCGATGCCGCATAGAGCATGTACAGCCAGCCGTGGATCGGGCTCCACGCCTTCGACGGGCCCGGGTTGCCGAAGCCGTACCGGATGATGACGACCACCGCCAGTATCAGCACCGCGGTTCCGGCGATCAGCGCCATGACCTTGTAGAAGGCCAGCGACCGGCGCAGCTTCTCCGGGGACGGGGTGCCCGTCCTGGGTCGATCAGACATCAGTTTCCTCTCGTTGCGGGTGCCGCTCATGGTCGTCGCGCACCATCCTGAACCACATGTAGGCGGCGAAGGCGGCGAAGATCCACCACTGCAGGGCGTATGCCGCGTTGCGCCACGACAACCCTGTCTCACCGATCGGCGGTGGCGGGACCCGGGTCAGCCCGTCGGCCGCGGTCTGCGGGCCGGCCGGGCCTCCCGACCGCTCGCTCACCGCGAAGGCGAAGGCGTTGTAGAGGTCCCCGGGCCACTCGTTGACCACCTCGGCGAGGTCGAGCGCGCCGCGGACGGGCAGCGAGGCCCCCGCCGTCTGCCCGGGCTGCTCGGCCGGCGACTCCCCCGGCGCCAGCGCGCCCGTGAGCGTGACCACCCCCGCGGGCGGGTCCGGGACGCCGGCGGGGTCGCGGATGAAACCGCGGACCACGGCCAGGCTGGCGCCGGTGGCCTGCACGCGCAGCGGGGCCACCACCCAGTAGCCCTGGACGCCGTCGAGCCGGCGGGGGGCGACGAGGAACTGGCCGTCCGCGGCATACGTGCCGGTCGCGAGGACCCGACGCCCGGCGCCGTCGGCGGGGAACGGCGCGTGCGGCGCCACGGCGTCCGCGATGGGCACGGCCGGGCGCTGCGCGGCATCGGCCGCTGCGGTCCTGCGGGCCTCGTTCTGGGCGACGCTGAGCTGCCAGAGGCCGAGCCGGGTGAAGGCGAGGACGACCAGGACCACAACTGCGAACAGGCCCAGCCAGCGGGGCTTGAGGGCGGTACGCAGCACCGGGTCAGGCTACGTGACGCCTCGAGTCGTCGAAGACGAGGATGCTCCCGCCGTAGCAGGCCACCCAGACCGCCTTGCGTGTCGGCTCGTAGGTGATGCCGATCGGGTGCTGGTCGGTCTCGACCTCGTCGACGGCCTTCAGGTCCGAGGTCCGCAGCTTCGTCACGGTCGAGGACTCGTAGTTCACCGAGTACACGGCGCCGCCGTCGCTGGAGATCGCCAGCGAGCGTGGCTCCTTGCCGGTGCGCACCCACTGCAGCACCCTGCCCGTCGAGCGCTCGAGCTTGCTGACCGTGCCGTCCCCGTTGTTGGTCACGTAGAGGAAGCGGCCGTCGGGCGAGCTGACGACGTGCCGCGGCCCGCCCCCGGTCCGGGCGTACTCGAGGACGGCGCCGGAGGCCAGGTCCACCCGCACCAGCCGGTCAGAGCCCATCAGGGCGATGTAGGCCGTACGGCTGTCCGGCGAGGTCGCGATGCCGCGGGGGTGCTCGCCCCGCAGCGGGATGCGGGCGACCTCCGTGGACGTGGCGGTGTCGATGACGGAGAGGTCGGCCGAGCACCAGTTCGTCACCAGCACTCGCCGGCCGTCCGGCGTCACGGCCACGTACTTCGGCACCGCCCCCACCGGGACAGCCTTCTCGATGGCGTACGACTGCGTGTTGACCCGGTACACGAGGCTCGTCGCGGTGCCGTCCCCTGCGGTGCAGGTGTCGAGTCCCTCGGGGCCGAAGCCCGCGCCGTACATCGCGTAGTTGGAGACCCACGCGTGCTTCCCGTCAGGGCTGAAGGCCATCTCGACCGGGGCCCCGCGCGAGGTGCCGGGGTGCCCTGCGACCCCGAGGTCGGCGAGCCAGACGGAGTCGCTGATGGTGCGCACCAGCGTCCCGTCAGCCCGGAACGCGGTGACCGTGTGCTTGTACATCATGTTCTGGGCGAAGACGAGGCCCTGCTCCGAGGCGACGACGGACTTCGGTGTGAGCCCGCCGGTCAGCCGCAGGACGCGCACCAGCGCCGTCTCGGCCGAGGGGCCCGGCTCTCCCTGTGGCTCGGCCGGGCTCGGCGTGGGCACTGGGACGGCCGGCGCCCTGGGGGACACAGGGGTGGCGTGCCCTGCGTCCGCGGGGGCCTTGGTCGCCGGGGCCGCTGCGGCGCCTCCGTCCGCGAGGGCGCCGACGACCCGCGAGATCCCCAGCACCAGGAGCAGGAGGACAGCCAGCACCACCAGCAGCGCGATCCGGCGACGGCGCACGTACTTCGGCTCGCTCCGGACTATCACCGCACCTGCACCTCTTCGCGCACGCTCTCGCCTCCGGCCGGCTCACCGCGGGGCCGTGGCCCGGCAGCGCGTGGCCCTGCCCTCCTGCCACGCTAGATGCGCCCGAGCGCCGGGGGCTGTTGCCACACCGGGTGCCCCGAAAATCGGTGTCGCACGGCTGCTCCCGACACCTACCGTGGGGACCCTGATGCGCACCATTCCCTTCGCCGACCCCGGCACCCCGGACACGCGCGGCCCCCTGTGGTTCCTCCTCTGGGTCGGCCGGCAGCAGTGGCGAACCCAGGTGGCGGTGCTGGTGA
>DASULG010000028.1:0-37125 GCA_036278335.1 Pedococcus sp. | reverse complement strand
TCGGCCCAGCTCAAGAGCCCGGCCACGGCCTCGGCCCGGTCATCGGTGTCCCGGACCAGGGTGCGGCCGCAGCTGCGGATGGGGGCGAGCATGTCGAAGCGGCCGTCGGAGTGGACCTCGACGAGGCTGCGCCGAGCCAGTCCGGAGGCAAGCTGGGCAGCCTCGGCCCGCGAGACGCCGCAGATGTCCGCGAGCACGTCGAGGCTGACGGGGTGGTCCATCACGGCCAGCCTGCGGAAGCACTCCTTCTGGCGGTCGTCGAGGAGGTCATAGGAGGTGTGGACGGCCTCGGCGAGTGAGGCGGTCGGGGTGACGTCGGTGACCCCGACCAGGGCTATCTGCACGCCGAGCTGCTCGATGAGCAGGGGCAGGCCACCGCTGGCCTGGAGCAGCCGGCGCACGTTGGGGCCCTGCCGCTCGAGGTCCACGGGGTGGCCGCCCGCTCCAGCGATCCGGGCAAGGAACAGCTCCACCGCGGGCCCTTCGAGTGGGTCGTTGCGCCCGGGGACGGGCAGCGGGCCGAGCCGGATGACCTGCTCGGCCGGCTTGCCAGCCATCGTGGCCGCCGTGCACAGCAGGCGGAACCCGTCCGTCGACTCGATGAGCTGCTCGCACAGGTCCGCAAGCCCGTCGATGGCGTCGGCCCCGTCGAGCACGAGCAGGATGCCCTGGCCGTCGAGGGCGCGTCGGAGCGTCATCGACGGCGAGTCCCCCGGCGCCATCTCGGCTCCGATCGCGTCGAGGCAGGAGGTAACCACGGCCGCGAGGGTGGGTTGCCGGTGCGCGGCCACCCAGACAGCTCGAGGGTGCCCCACTGTGGAATGTCGGGCCACGAGGGTCTTGCCGCACCCGGGGGCACCCGTGATGGTCACCCATCGGCCCGCGTCGAGGAGGCTGCGGACGCGGTCGAGGGTGCTCTCCCGTCCCACGCACGGCGTCAGCACCAAATCAGGCTACTCGACACCTACCAGCGAAGATCAGTGGTTTCACCGATGCCGGGTAGGGGTGCACCCCGCCACTCTTGTCCCCAGCACGCCAGCCAGGGGTCGGTGTTCGGGAGACAGGCGGGGCGTCCCCCGAGCACCGAGGCTGGTTCGCGGCGGTTCGGGGGAACCGCCACAGAGGCCGGATGGGGTTCGGGGGAGCCACATCCGGCTCTTCTGTGCCCTCGGCCGTGGACTCGACCGTGTCCTCGGACGACCGTGCGCTCGGCCGACCGTGTCGTGCGCCGGCCGAGCGGGTGGGTCAGCCGAGGCCGTTGGCCTTGAGGAACTCGCCGGCCACCTGGTCGGCGTCCTTCTTCTCGGTGACGACCTGTGCCAGCAGCCCGGTCAGCGTCTTGGTGTCCAGCTTGGCCGAGACCGCGTTGAGCGCGTCCTGGATCGTGGGGTTGACCTTGGCCTTGGTGAGCAGCGGCACGACGTTCTGGGCCGCGAAGAGGCTCTTGGGGTCCTCGAGCACGACGAAGTTGTTGGCCGGGATGCTGGGGTCGGTGGTGAAGATGTTCGCCGCGTCCACCTGACCGCTCTTGAGCGCCTGCACCGAGAGGGGGCCGCCGGCGTCGAGCGGGCGGAACTGCTTGAACTCCAGGCCGTAGACCTTCTTCAGCCCCGGCACGCCCGTGGGCCGCGTCTTCCACTCCGGGGGGCCGCCGAGGACCAGGTCCTTGGACTTGCCCTCGAGGTCGGCGATGGAGGTGAGCTTCAGCTTGTCAGCGGTCTCCTTGGTGACCGCGACGGAGTCCTTGTCCTCGGCCGCCGACTTGTCCAGCACGGTGAGGGTGTCCGGCAGCGACGCCTTGAGCTCGGTGTAGACGCCGTCGGCATCCGTGGCCTTGGCCGCCTTGTTGAAGTACTGCGTCAGCACGCCGGTGTACTCGGGGATGAGGTCGATCGACCCGTCCTGAAGGGCCGGGATGTAGGTCTCGCGGCTGCCGATGCTCAGCTTCTTGTTGACGGTGACGCCCTTGGCCTTCAGGGCGCCGGCATAGATCTCCGCGATCAGCACACTCTCGGGGAAGTCCGCGGAGCCCACCGTGATGCTCGACGACCCGCTGCCTCCAGTCGCGCTGGAGCTGCTGCCGGTGGCCAGGGGGTTGCTCCCGCTGTCACTGCCACAGCCCGCTGCCGACATGAGGGCTATAGCTGCGCCGATGCTCACTGCGATGCTGCGTGTTCTCATGTGCCTGCTCCTTGATCGGTCAACTGCTGTTGGGGTTCAGTCTCGCCCGCGGCGCGCCGGGCCGCGACCCTGTTCTCCAGAGAGACCCGGTCGGTGCCCCTCCCCGTGAGCCCCGGCGACACGGCATACCGCTGCACCAGGGCGAAGAGGAAGTCCACCAGGAGGGCGAGGACGGCCACGACCAGCGCGCCGGCGCCCATCTGCGGGAAGTCGTGGCTCTTCTGCCCGTCGATGAGGAAGCGCCCCAGTCCGCCGAGGCCGACGATGGCGGCGATCGTCGCGGTCGCGATGATCTGCAGCGCCCCGGAGCGCAGCCCGGAGAAGAGCAGCGGCAGGGAGCACGGCAGCTCCACCCGCAGCAGGACGCCAGCCCCGGTCATCCCCATGCCCCGCGCCGCGTCGCGCGCGGCAGGGTCCACGCTCTCGACGCCGGCATACGCGCCGGAGAGGATCGGCGGGATGGCCAGCACGACCAGGGCGATGAGGCTGGGCCACAGGAAGGCGGCGTCTCCGGAGACGCGGGGCGCGAGGTAGAGGAAGAGCAGGAAGAGCAGGCCGAGGCTGGGGATGGCCCGCGCCGCGCCGGCCAGGTTGACGACGGCGAAGCGCCCGCGGCCGGTGTGACCGATGACCAGCCCGGCGGGCACCGCGATCAGCGCCGCGATCAGCAGGGCGACCGCGGAGTACTCGAGGTGCTCGAGGGTGCGGGCGAGCACGCCGTCCGAGCCGGTCCAGTGCGCGGGGTCGGCCAGCCACGCCAGGATGTTGGGGATCATCCGCGGGCCTTCGTTGCCCGCTGCCAAGGCGTGAGCAGTCTGGTGACGACGACGATGGCCACGTCGAAGAGCAGGGCCAGCAGGATGCAGCTGAGCACGCCGACGACGATCGGGTCGTAGAAGAAGCGGTTGAACCCGTCGGTGAACAGCATGCCGAGCTGCTCCACGCCGATGATCGCGCCGACGCTGACGATGCTGACGTTGCTGACGGCAGCCACCCGCATTCCCGCGGCGATGACCGGGACGGCCAGGGGCAGCTCGACGGCGAAGAAGCGTTTGCCGCGGCCGTAGCCCATCGCGGTTGCTGCCTGGGCCACGTCGTCGGGCACCGCGCCGAGGCCGTCGGCGACGGTGCGGACCAGCAGCGCGACGGTGTAGATCGTCATCGCGACGACGACGTTGACGGGGTCGAGGATCTGGCGGTGCAGGATCGCCGGCATGAGGATGAACAGGGCAAGGCTGGGGATCGTGTAGAGGAGGCCGAACCCTGCCGTGAACGGCAGGTACAGCGGGCGCCAGCGCCGGGCCACCCAGCCCAGCGGCAGCGCGATGAGCAGGCCGAACACCAGCGGCAGCCCGGCCAGGTAGACGTGCTGCTCGGCCAGCCGCAGCACGTCGTCGGTGTGGTCGAGGAACCAGGTCATGGCGCCGGCGCTCCGGGGTGGACCGGGTCCTCGGCCTCGGGCCGCTGCGCCTCCTCGATCGCCGTGAGCACCTCGTGTGCGCGCACCGTGCCGGCCAGGGCGCCGGAGTCGTCGACGATCACCCCCCGCCGGCTGGGCGAGGACAGGGCGGCGTCCAGGGCGGCGCGCAGCGGGCCGCTCGCCCGGGCGACCGTGCCGCCACGGTGCAGCATCTCGGTGTGGAGCTCGCCGTCGATCCGGCGGGGCTCCACCCAGCCCAGGGGACGGTTCGCGTCGTCGACGACGAGCACCCAGTCCTGGTCGATGCCCCGCGTGGTCTCCCCGAGCGTCAGGGTGCGCTCCGGGCGCAGCGGCAGGCGCGGCGTGGGCTGGAAGCTCAGCGCGCGGTAGCCGCGGTCGCGGCCGACGAAGTCGGCGACGAAGTCGTCCACAGGGTGGGCGAGGAGGTAGGCCGGCGCAGCCAGCTGCGCGAGCGTGCCCCCGACGCGCATCACGGCCACCTGGTCGCCGAGCTTGATCGCCTCGTCGATGTCGTGGGTGACGAAGAGGATGGTCTTGCCCAGTTCCCCTTGCAGGCGCAGGAACTCGTCCTGCAGCTGCTCGCGCACGACCGGGTCGACGGCGCTGAAGGGCTCGTCCATCAGCATCACCGGCGGATCGGCGGCGAGGGCCCGGGCGACACCGACGCGCTGCTGCTGGCCGCCGGAGAGCTGCGCCGGGTAGCGCGAGCCCAGGGCGGTCGGCAGCCCGACCCGCTCGAGCAGCTCCTGGGCGCGCTGGTCGGTCCGCTTGCGGTCCCAGCCGAGCAGCCGCGGGACGGTGCCGATGTTGTCGATGACCGTGCGGTGCGGGAACAGACCGGCGTGCTGGATGACGTAGCCCATGCCGCGGCGCAGCTCGGAGTCCTTCATCCGCGCCGTGTCCCGGCCGTCCAGCGTGATCGCCCCCGACGTCGGCTCGATCATCCGGTTGACCATCCGCAGCGAGGTGGTCTTCCCGCAGCCGGAGGGCCCGACCAGCACCGTGATCTGCCCGGTCGGGGCGGTGAGAGTGAGGTCGTCGACGGCCACCGTGCCGTCGGGGTACCGCTTCGTCACCCCGTCGAACGCGATCATGTGCCTCAACCTAGCCGAGGGGCGCGAGCATGTGCTCCGCCAGGAAGTGGGCCGACTCGCGGTGCCACAGACCCGCCTGGCGGAGCATGCTGTGCGTCTCCCCCTCGACCGCCCTCCAGGTGACGTCCACGCCGAGGGCCGCCATCGCGTCGGCCATGGCCCTGGCGTTGCGGGGGGAGGTGATGCGGTCTCCGGTCCCGTGCATGACCAGGGCGCGCAGCCCCGCGTGGCCCCGGGCGACGTCGCTGCGCTCGACCCAGGGGGCAAGGGCGACCAGGGTGCTGACCCGGGGGTCGTCCGCCAGCCGGAAGGCGACCCGGCCACCCATGGAGTGCCCGAGCAGGCCGACCGGGACGCCCGGGTACCGCGCGGTGACCTGCTCCAGGGCCAGCTCGGTGTCGGCCACGGGGCTGGCGCTCGCCCCGTTCCAGCCGCGCACGGCATACCGCAGGGTCGCCACGGAGAGCGTGCCGCCGGCGTGCGTGGACACGGCCGACGCGAAGGGCACCATCCGGAGCATGGCGAGGTTCCACCAGCTGGTGGTCGCCTGGCTGGCGCTCCTGCCGCCGGGCAGCACCAGCACCACCCCGCGGGGTTCGGGGGCCTCGCGGTTCCACTTCAGCTCGGGTCCGCTCACGGCCGTCCTGTCTGCTCGCCTGGTCAGTCACCGTCGTCGTCGAGCGACTCGCGCAGCCACGCGGCATACGCCGGCGCGGCTGCGGTCACGGGAACAGACAGGATCTCGGGGTTGTCATACGGGTGTTCGGAGCCGACGCGGCGACAGATGGCCCCGAACATCGGGGACGTGGACTTGGCCAGCACGAGGTACTCCTGCTCGGTCTCGACCCTTCCCTCCCACCAGTACGTCGACGTGATCGGGCCCAGGACCTGGGCGCACGCGGCGAGGCGCTCCCGCACCAGGGACGATGCGATCGTCTGCGCCGTCTGGGCGTCGGGCGCGCTGACCCTGACCTCGATCAGGTCGCGGCCGCTCATGGCTCAGACCTCGGTGCGGTGGAAGTTGGCGTAGGAACGGCTGGCGGTCGGCCCGCGCTGGCCCTGGTAGTGCGAGCCGTACTTCGCGCTGCCGTAGGGGTTCTCGGCCGGCGAGGAGAGGCGGAAGAAGCAGAGCTGGCCGATCTTCATGCCCGGCCACAGGATGATCGGCAGGGTGGCGACGTTGCTGAGCTCGAGCGTGACGTGCCCGCTGAAGCCGGGGTCGACGAAGCCGGCGGTCGCGTGGGTCATCAGGCCGAGCCGGCCCAGCGAGGACTTGCCCTCGACGCGCGCCGCCAGGTCGTCGGGGAGGGACACGGTCTCCAGGGTCGAGCCCAGCACGAACTCGCCGGGGTGCAGCACGAAGCCGTCGTCGGAGCTCACCTCGACGAGGCGGGTCAGGTCGGGCTGGTCCAGCGAGGGGTCGATGACCGGGTACTTGTGGTTGTCGAAGAGCCGGAAGAACTTGTCCAGGCGCACGTCGATCGAGGACGGCTGGATCATGCCTGGGTCGTAGGGCTCGAGCCGGACGCGCTCGGTGTCGATCTCGGCCTTGATGTCGCGGTCGCTCAGCAGCACGGGGAGAGGCTATCGCGCGGACCTGCGCGCAGCGGGTCGGGTGAGCAGCTGGTCAGGACGGCAGATGGTCAGGACCGCAGGTGGTCAGGCGCGCACTCTGCGGTGGGAGGCGACGATGTGCTGGACGACTGCCGCGGCCGTGACCAGTCCGATCAGCAGGACGGTCAGGCCCATGTCGAGCCCGAGCAGGGCGACGGCAAGCGCGCCTGCGCTCATCACCCCGGCGGCGAGCAGCACAGAGCGGTCCCGGTCCGCAGCGGCGTGCAGGCCGGCCAGGGTGAGGGCGTAGAGGGCGATCGGCACGGCCAGCGCCAGGGCGACCGTCCGCGGGCTGGCGTTGCCCGCATGCTGGACGACGTCCACCGCCGCCGCGAGGGCGGCACCGACGGCCGCGACCGAGGCGAACACGATGATGTGGACGTACCCGAAGACCCACGTGATGCGTCGGCCCTGCCCGATGAGGTCGGCGTGCTCGCGTTTGAAGTACAGCCACCAGAGGGAGAAGACCAGCAGCAGGCCGCCGACGACGAGCATCGCCAGCGACCCGCTGATTCCGCCGGAGGCGCCGGGCGGTCCGTCGCCAGCGGCTGCGGTCGCGTTCACGGCGGGGGCGGCGAGCGCACCCTGGACGGCCTGCACGCTGGCCAGGATGACCTCACCCAGGACGATGATCGTCAGCAGGCCGTACCGCTCCGCGACGTGGCGCGGGTGGAACGGCGTGGGCGCGCCGACCCGCTCGGCGACCACCGGCACGGCGAGCTCGGCCAGCACCAGGAGGAGGAAGGAGGTGAGCAGGACCTCCCCGCCGTGGAGCAGCAGGCGCGCGATCCACAGCAGCTGCACCGCCGTGATGCCGACTGCAAACGTCAGGGCGGTGCGCCGGCCCTCAGGATGCGCGGCGGCGACACGCAGCCACAGCGCCACCATCCCCAGCCGCATCACGGCATACCCGGCCACGACCACCCCAGACTGCCCGTCGTCGAACAGGTCGGGGACCCCCGCCGCCAGCAGCAGAGAGCCCGACATGATCGTGAACGTGAGCACGCGGTACACCACGTCGTCACAGTCATAGGCAGAGGCGAACCACGTGTAGCTCATCCACGCCCACCAGATCGCGAAGAACACCAGGACGAAGCCGACCACGGCGTTCAGGTGGTTGGCGCTCAGGCCATGGTGGAGTTCCGCCGCAGCGCTGGCGATGGCCACGACGAACACGAGGTCGAAGAGCAGCTCGAGCGGCGTCGACGTCCGGTGGGCCTCGGCAGGGTCCCGCGGTGCCATCGGCCGCGACCATGGGACGGCGTTGAGGCTGGTCACCAAAGAACTCTACGGCGGCGACCGGGGCCCGGGGAGAGCGGTGCCAGGTATGCCGCGGGGCTGGTCGGTGGGGGTGGTGGAAGGCGCCCGGCGTTCGGTTAGACTGCCACGCGCGCCGCCGCCCAGGCGGTGTCTGCCGGTGTAGCTCAATGGTAGAGCGCCAGCTTCCCAAGCTGGACACGCGGGTTCGATTCCCGTCACCGGCTCCAGCTGGCAGAGGCAGCCGGCATCACTGGGTCGATCGACCGGCGAGCAGTTGCCCACTGAGGGTCCGCTGAGCCAACGATCAGTCATGCCGAGATGCGTGCAGGCGTGCCGAAGTCGGCGCATAGGGCCAAATGGTCCATAACATTCGATCCATGACCGACCCGACGCCCTACCTCCATTTCCCCGGCACCGCTCGTGGCGCCTTGACCTTCTACGCTGACGTCTTCGGCTGCAAAGTCCGGCTGCACACGTTCGCGGACTTCAACAGGACCGACGGTCCTGCTGATGCCATTGCCCACGGCGCCCTCGTCGAGGGGCCGGTCACGCTCTTCGCCGCAGACGCATCCGGTGACCAACCACCACTACGTTGCGAGGGCATGATGCTGTCACTGCTAGGCACCGCAGCGCCCTCCGCACTACGCAGGTGGTTCTCTGACCTCTCCGAGGGCGGCCAGGTCATTGATGACTTGCAGCGGCGGCCCTGGGGCGCGTCCGACGGGCAAGTCATCGACCGTTACGGCCTCCACTGGCTTATCGGATTCGAGGGCGACGAGAGCGACGAGAGCCACTGAAAGTCCACCGAATGCAGGACTTCCTTGGCGCTCCAGCAGGAGGGCGCGCACCCCGCCGAGATCGCTGACAGGATCCGCCCAGCATCCGCACTGATGCGCAGCGGCAGAAACTGCGCGCAACCTTCACCGGACCGAACGCCGCCTCGGCGTGACCGCGAGCAAGAGGCTTACGACGGCATACAGAACCGTCGCGACAACAACCGCGTACCCCACTTCACGCCACATGGGGGCCGCAGTCTGGCATGCCGAAGGGCCAGCGAAACGGGGTCTTTTGCCGGTCACTCACGGCGGCACCGTCGGGCCGGGGCACAAACCAGACTGGTTACAGCGCAGCGGCGGCGGGAACCACGCGCTCTCCCATCAGCTCGAGCGTCCCGGGCCTGCTGACGTTGACAAGCGTGCCGTGTGCCACCTCGATGCCCAGGTCCGCGAGCTCGTGCAGGTGCTCGATCGTCTGCTCGACCCGCTCGCCGCGCGGCCCGAGGTCGAAGCGCACCTGCGCGGTCTTCTCGATCTCGGCGTAGTCGCGGCCGAGCCGCTCACAGTGGTCCCGCAGTACCTGGAGCTTGTGGGCCAGCTCCGGGGTGTCGAAGATGTTGCACGCATCGGCGTACTGGGCCACCAGCCGCAGCGTCTTCCGCTCGCCCGCGCCGCCGATCAGGATCGGTGGATGGGGACGGCTCAAGGCCTGCGGTGAGTTCAAGGTCCGCTCGAGCCGGTAGTGCTTACCCTCGTACGGGCCGTCGTCCTCGCTCCACATCTGCCTGCAGATCTGCAGTGCCTCCTCCAGCCGCTCGAACCGCTCCGCCGTGGATGGGAAGAGCAGGCCCAGCCCGCGAGCCTCCTCCTCGTTCCAGGCGGCCCCGATGCCGAGCATGGCGCGGCCGCCGGAGAGGACGTCGAGGGTGGTCACGGCCTTGGCCAGGAGCCCAGGCTCGCGGTACACGACTGCCGTCACCACCGTGAGGAGCTTGACCCGCTCGGTCTTCGCGGCCAGGTACCCCAGCGCCGTGTACGCCTCGAGCATCTCGTGCTCTGGCGGTCCGAGGTTCCCAATCTGCCACACATGGTCCATGACGCTGACCCGGTCGAACCCCGCTTGCTCTGCGAGCGCAGCGACGTCTCCCAGCTGCTGTCGCAGGGCGGACGGTCCGCCGTCCCAGGTGAAGTCCGCAATGTGCAGTCCGAGCTTCATGCCACTCCTCGTACGCGCTCTCGAGCCGAGCCCAGAGACACGGCAAAGACGCCCAGATGGGCTGTCCCCACCATCTTCACCCCTGCCAGCTCGTCCAGCACCCGCTCGATCGCGCGCGCGGACGGTGGCAGCATGGGGGCGTGACCGAGACGCCGTTGTCCTGGGACGTGGTGACCGTCGACAAGCCCGACGACGTGAACGTCGTGATCGGGCAGGCGCACTTCATCAAGACGGTTGATGACCTTCACGAGGGGCTGGTGGGGGTGAGTCCCTCCCTGAAGTTCGGGGTCGCCTTCTGCGAGGCGTCCGGGCCCCGGCTGGTCCGACGCTCGGGCAACGACCCCGAACTGGTCGAACTGGCAACGCGCAACGCGTCCGCCATCGCCGCCGGCCACACGTTCGTGATCCTCCTGCGCGACGGGTTCCCGCTCAACGTGCTGAACCCCGTCAAAGCCGTGCCTGAGGTGTGCGCGATCTTCTGCGCCACCGCGAACGCCGTGGACATCGTCATCGCGGTGACCCCTCGTGGCCGCGGCATCGTCGGGGTCGTGGACGGCGAGCCGCCGCTGGGTGTGGAGACCGACGCCGACGTCACCGACCGGCGCGCGCTGCTGCGTGCCATCGGCTACAAGCTTTGAGCCACGCCTCGCCGACTGCCCCGACCGCTTGGGGTGAACCGTCCCCGACCGAAGAGGATCAGCGCACAGCCGCCACGGGGCGCTCGTCTCTGAGGGGCTGGCGCGAGCGGACGACCCGGCCGAGCCACGAGCCAGCCAGCAGCGAGGTCACGATGGCGAGCATGACCAGGCAGGCGTAGAACTCCTGGCCGATGATTCCTGCCGAGTACGCCACCGAGGCGAGGACGATTCCAGGGCCGCCCCGGGCGTTCGTGGCCACGGCCAGGTTTCTCGCGCCGCGGCGTCCCTCGCCGCCGAGCCGTGCGCCGAGGTAGACGCTTGCCGACTTCGCTGCACAGGCGAAGACCAGGAACCACACGAAGAAGACGGGATCGAAGTGTCGGACCAGGTCCAGCTGGAGACCGACGATCGCGAAGTACACGGGTACGAAGAACGCGAACGAGAAGGACTTGATGGACTCTCGCGCCGCCGTGACCCGGGGTCCCTTGCCAGCGCTGGATGCGATCCCTGCGAGGAACGCGCCGAACATCGGGGTGATGCCCAACCAGAGGCACAGCAGCGTCCCGCCAAAGATGAACACGAGGAAGTACGCGATGGGATTGCCGTTGGCGACCAGGTTCCAGCGCTGGCGGCGGGACCAGCGGAACCCTCGTGCGCCGGCGGTGAGCACGACGACGAACACCGCCACCGTGGCGAAGGCGTGGAAGGCCAGGCTTTCGGCGCTGCCTGCCTGGAAGTGCATCAGCCCCGGCAGGCCAAACTTCTCCTCGGTGCTGGAGGTGACCATACCCAGCGCCAGCGCGAGCACGACGTACACCACGACGTCCTCGATCACCGCCACACCCAGCACGATCCGGGCGAAGGAGGTCTCGATGATGCCGAGGTCGAACATGATGCGTGAGATGACCGGGATGCTGGTCACGGCGATGGCAAGACTGAAGACGAGCAACAGTGCCGTCCGGCTCTGGGCCGTCCCGAGGAGAGGCTCGGAGTCGATGAACCTGAAGAGCAATGCCCCCGCGACAAATGGGCAAACCAAGCCGGTCACGGTCACGAAGCCGACGACACGGCCATCCCCCCGGCGGAACACCGTCCGCATCTCCGCGCCCGAGCAGAACATCAGCAGGAACAGCCCCAGCTGGTACGTCCAGCCCAGGACAACCGCGGTGGGCCCTTCGGAAGGGAAGATCCGCGCCTGGACGTCCGGCGCCAGCGCGCCGAGCACGGTCGGACCGAGCAGCAACCCGCCGACGATCTCGCCGATCACGCGGGGCTGGCGCACGAGGGTGAAGAGATGGCCCACCCCATGAGCAGCGAGGAGCAAGAGTCCCACGGCGATGAGGACGTGGGCCGTCTCCGGTCCGTTGAGAGCCATCATCCTCCCGCCAGAAGCCAGGTCGGCTGGGCTCCTGATGCTTGGTCGTCCGTCCGCCCGCGGTCATCCCCCGGCTGGCATCCGTGCCCGGTCCCCTGGCGGCATGACGTCGCCCGGGGGTCGCACCGTGGGGATGCGTGCCAGCCCCCATCACCCTGCCTCACCCCCGGGCAACCGCACCTCAGCCAAATTGATGAGGCTGCGTCCGGGGGTCCGCTTGACCGGCTTGTTCCAGAGCGCCAGGCGCCCGGCTGCTTCTAGGTGGCCGCGGCCGCCTCTGCGGCCTTGATGTCCGCCGCGAGCTGGTCGGCAGCCATATCGGTTGCCTTGGAGACGATGCGGTTGGCGGCCTTGATGTTGGCCGCGATCTGGTCGGCCAGATTGGTCTCGTAGACCGCGACCAGGCCCGCCTGACCCGCGTCGAGTGTCTCCCCCAGCTCCTTGAGGTCGCTGCGCGACATCCCCCCGGTCGCGTGGCCCGCCACTGCGCCGATGGCTGCTCCACTCGCGCCGGCCGCGGCGATGCCGATGCCGACCGGCGGGAAGAGGGCTGCGGTCACGCCCACAGCCAGTCCCCAGCCGAGTCCCACCGCTCCGCCGTGGCGGGTCGGCTGCTCGTGCTTCTTGACGATCTTGACTTTGCCGTTCTCGTCCTTGGCCACCACGGCCGCGTCGAAGTCGTGCGAGGTGCGCACCTCGCTGTACAACCGCTTGACCGCCTCGTAGTCCGCTATCGCGTCATCGAGGTCGTCATATGCCGCAGCGATCACGTAGAGGGTGTCCTTGTCCTGCTTGGCCATCGCATTTCTCCCTGAGTCTCTGGGTCACCGAACCATCAGTCTTTCCGGCGGTGCCTCCGCCGACATCACTCCTCACGGATGATCGCCACCTGCTCTCGCGGGCGGCATGCCCGACCGTCAGGGAGCGCGTGGAGGGACCTTCGACCTGCGTCTGCCCTCAGGGCCGGCTCCTGCAGACCAGGGCGTGACGAGCTGGGACCTCGCAGCCAGGCTGGTGCTGGCATGTCAGTCGAGGTCGGCGAGAACCTGCTCGAGTCCCCGGCGAGCAGTCGCCACCATCGACGGGTTCGAGCGCAGGTTGTAAGGCAGAGCGATGACTGCCCCCGACACGACGAGCCCGCGGGCGCGCCGGCACGTCGCGTCGTCGGGTTCGACGACCTCGCAGAAGGCAGCGCGGCTGGCACCGTCGAGGACGTGCCAGGCCGCAGTGACGTCGTATGCCGGGTCGCCGGTTGCCATGGCCCCGAAGTCGAGGACGCCGGCGAGGCGGCCCTCGCGCACGAGAACGTTCCCGGGGATGAGGTCGGCGTGGAGCCAGACCGCTGGCCCGTCCCAGTCCGGGAGCCACCAGCCAGCGGACCTCCTTGAGGAGGCCGCCCACGGCACCGGGCGTCATCGGCATACGGACAGCGAGCTCGTCACCGAGACGAAACACCGCGTTCTCCGTGCCGCCGGACGCCACTCTGCGCAGGGGCAGGGCCGAGAGCTCGGGCGTCTGCTCGCGGACCAGACGCCGGGCCAGCGACGCGTCGATCTCAACTTCGTCAGCGTGGAGGCGGCCTGGGGTCACGCGGCCATCCTTGGCGCAGGCAGGGAGACCGACAAACCATCAACCGGGAGAGGCCGGACGATCGGGCACCATGGTGGGCGTGTACACACCCTCGCACTTCGCCGCTGACGAAGCGGCCGCCCACGAGCTGCTGGAGCAGGTCGGTGCGGCCGACCTCGTGACCGCCACCGCGGATGGGCTCGTCGCCACCTTCCTGCCGCTGGTCTTCGACCCGGCGGGAGGCGAGCACGGATCGTTGCTCGGGCACGTGGCTCGCAACAACGACCAGTGGCAGCGGCCCCCAGTCGGATCGGCGATGGTGATCGCGCACGGCCCGGACGCCTACATCAGCCCGTCGTGGTACGCCTCGAAGGCGGAGCACGGCCGGGTCGTCCCGACGTGGAACTACGCGACTGTCCATGTGTACGGCCAGCTCGTCGTCCACGACGACCCCGAGTGGGTGGATGCCCTGGTGCGCCGCCTGACCGAACGGCAGGAGCGTGGGCGCGAGCACCCGTGGAGCGTTGACGACGCGCCGACGGCCTTCCACGCGGGTCAGCTGCGCGCCATCGTCGGGATCGAGCTTGTCGTCGACCGCATCGAGGCCAAGTTCAAGCTCAGCCAGAACCGTCCCGAGGCGGACATCGACGGTGTGGTCGCCGGCCTGCGGGCAGAGGGGGACGAGGGCTCGGCCGGCCTCGTCCAGAGGTTCCGGCCGGCCCGACCGGACTGAGCGTCCTCACGCTGCGCTGACGACCGCCCCGGCGAGGGGCTGGCACGAATGACGTGGTGCGCACGACGAAGCCGCGGACGAGGAGAGACCTCCCAACCCGCGGCTTCGTCACGTGGGGCCGCGCAGGCCCCCGGGCCGCTCAGGGCAGGTAGTACGTCGGGTTCGGCAGCTTCACCGCGTGGTCGGCGTAGCCGCCCTTGAGGTCGCTGAACTGGTCACCGAAGTTGGCGACGATGTCGTAGCCGCCGCCCGCCGCGGACTCGACGTGTCTGCGGGTCTGCGACTTGTACTCGATCGTGGTGCACTTCGCCGCCGCACACGTGATGTAGGCCGGCTGCTGCGAGGATCCGACACCGGTCCACTTCGTGTAGTAGTTGGCCTCGGTGAACCCGGTGTAGCCGACCTTGGCCAGGTTCCCCAGGGTCGCCTCCCGCTGGTTGTCGTTGCGGCCGGTGAGCCCAACGATGGTGCAGCCGGCCCGGGCAGCGGCATCGGCCAGCCCGACCATGGAGGGAGTGGCCGGGAAGCGCTCGGCCTTGACCCACACGTCCTGCTCGGCGGGGTTGAAGTTGAAGTGCATGTCGGCAACTTCCATGTCGTACGTCCACAGCGTCGTGTCGTCGGCGTCGAGGACGATGGCCGGCTTGGTCCCCTGCCGTGCGCCGGTCGCGCAGGCCTGGACGACTCGCTTCTGCTGTTTCTCCACCAGCGCCGACATCTCCGAGATGTACGGCGAGGAGCTCTTGTTCGAGATGCCGGTGCCGGGGTCGCCGTAGTACGTGGCGATGGTCCTCTTCACCGAGTCGATGTTGGGGATGGCCTCACCGCTCACCGTCAGCCCGCTCGAGCCGTCCGGCTTCATCGCGAAGTGCGTACGCGGGGCCAGCCTCGGCTCGCTCAGGCCGGGGAGGTTGGGCGAGGGCAGGTAGTAGGTGGGGTTGGGCAGCTTCAGGATGCGGTCGGCGTGCCCACCCTGCAGGTCTGACCACTGGTCCCCGACGTTGAGCGCGATGTCGTAGCCGAGGTCCTCGATGTGCTTGCGGGTGCCCGCCTTGTACTCGACGGTCGTGCACTTCGCGGCGGCGCACGTGATGTATGCCGGCTGCTGCGAGCTCCCGACACCGGTCCACTTCGTGTAGAACCGATCCTCCGGGAAGGCGGTGTACCCGACCTTGGCGAGGTTGGCCACCGTGGCGGCCTTCTGGTTGTCGTTGCGGCCCGTGAGACCGAAGACGGTGAACCCCATCGCTGCTGCCGTGTTGACGAAGCTGACCATGCCTGGTGTCGCCGGGAAGCGCTGCTCCTGGACCCAGACGTCCTGCCGGGCCGGGTCGAAGTTGAAGTGCATGTCCGCGACTTCCATGTCGTACGTCCACAGCGTCGTGTCGTCCGCGTCGAAGACCAGCGCAGGCTTCTCGCCCTGCCTGACGGCCTGGTTGTAGGCCGTCTTGAGGTAGGTCTTCTGGTCCTGCAGGGTGGCAGCCATCTCGGAGATGTAGGGCGACGACGCCTTGTCCGCGATGCCGGTGCCGGGGTCCCCGTAGTACGTCGCGATGGTCTTCTTGACCGAGTCGATGTTCGGGATCCCCTCTCCCCCAGCCGTGAGGCCGCTCGAGCCGTCGGCCTGCATCGTGAAGTGGGTGCGCGGGGCGAGCTGCCGGTTGTGGCTGCTCTGCGAGATCGTGCTGCGGTGACCCTGCTGGGCGGTGGCGGTGTTGGCCACTCCGAGCGCCGGGACCACTGCGAGGGCGGTGGCCGCGGCGAGACCCCTCAACGCGCGGCGCGAGCGTGTCCCGGACGGGACGGACAAGGCGGGCATGCGCACTTCCTTCCGAGCGCGATGGCGCTCACTTGTCTACGTAAACCTCGCGAAAAGTACACCCGCTCGAGCGCGCCCGGTAGGGGAAGCGCCACAACGGAGCCGAGCGCCGTCATCTGGCCGCAAGGGAAGCGACGCAACGGGTCTGAGCGACGTCAGCTGCTGGCGAGGGGAAGCCGCTGCCGCGGGGCCGCCGGACGGACACCCTCCTCGGCCTGCACCACCCGCCACTGGCCGGCGTCCTCGTCCAGCTCGGCGAGCCCGAGCTCGGCGAAGGCCGCAAGCCACCCACCCATCGGGAACCATCCCCACCTGCGGTGAAACCGGTTGGCATTGGCCACGATTGCCCCGAGATGCTGAACGGGTGGGCTCGCCGATGGGTGGTGCTGGTGGTATGCCGTCGCGCCACCGACCCAGAGCATGGTGCCTCCCCGCGCCCGCAGTCGCTGGCCGAAGTCGGTGTCCTCGCCGCCGTACCCCACGTAGTCCTCGCAGAATCCGCCGATCGCGTCCCAGTCCGCCGAGGTGAGCGCGAAGGACAGCGACCAGAAGAGCGTCACGTCCCGAGCGCGCCGGACCTCGTCGAGGGTCAGGCTGGGCCGCGCCGGATGCGGGCGGGAGAGGCGCGCGAGGTCCTGCCTGCGGTAGTCGCTCGGATCGGGCACCGGCGACAGATAGGCGACCTCGCCGCACGCCACGAGGGGTCCGCCGTCGGGCCGCCCACCGACCCCCGCGGACGCCGGACTCCGAGAACCCAGCACCGCGGCATACCTCGCCACGAGCCCGGCGGAGGGTATGCAGTCGACGTCGAGGAAGACCAAGTGGTCCGCGCCGGCCTCGGTCGCGGCGCGCGCGCCAGCGTTGCGAGCGGTCGCCAGCGGCAGGCCGCTCGACGTGGCCGCGACGTCGGGCACGCGCACTGACCACGCGGGGAGGGCGTGTCGCTCCACCACGTCCCGGACGGCAGGATCGTCCATGGCGACCGCGACGAAGACGTCAGGCTGCAGGCTCTGCTGCGCCAGGCCCCACAGCTGCCCCTCGAGGTGCTCGTGCCGCCCGTGGGCGATGGTGACGACTGCCGTCCGGGTCCTCATGCCACCTCCACCGCGTTCGTGGGTCGCGCCAGTGCCTCCAGGTGGGCCGCCGCCTCCTGCGCCCCGCTGCCGGTCGTCCACCGCGCCCAGCCGGCGCCACCCAGGGCGCGCGCCCGGTGGAGCAGTGAGGGCCACTCATCCGGGTCGGGCCAGCGCGGGAGGCCGATGGCGGCGCCCATCCGCTCGACCGCTGCCGCCGTCGCCTCCTGCTCGGCGAAAGGACGTGGCTGGGCGATGACCACGGCGGGCCGTCGGGCCGCGGCGACCTCGGCCACGGCGTTCTGACCGGCGTGGGTCACGACGACGTCGGCGCTGGCGAGCTCGGCCCACAGATCCGGGGAAGCCTGTCGGGAGGGGTCACGTTCCAGCCAGTCCCACCCCGGCGTCGCCTCCCGAGCAGCGGCCACGTCTGCGGTCCCCGTCTCGCGTCCACCGGCACCCCACAGCACCAGCACTCTCGGCCGGCCGCCGCCGGTGCCGGGGACTGGGGCCCGGGCGTCGAAGCGCGAGACCCCGCCCAGGAACCAGGCCTTCTCGCGCCACGCCTGCGGCCACTGCTGCGAGTGCGCGCCCTCGGGCCAGGGCGCGAGCAGCGCGTCGGCCGAGTCGTAGGCCAGCCGGTGCGGCCGGTCCTCGCGCGTGCCGGGCATGGCGACCACGACCGTGGGGACACCGCAGAGGACTGCGAGGAGTGCCACCTCGACGGAGACGTCGACCACGAGCAGCCGCGGCCGCTCCGAGGCGATCCATCCGGACAGCTGCGCCATCCGCGTCCCCAGGCCTGCGTGGTGTCGGGGCGCCCAGTGGAGCACGCCACCGGCGGTGACGTCACCGGCCGCCGAGGCCGCCGCCGGTGTGGGGGTGTCGTCTCTGGCGAGCCGCAGCCACGGCTGCCGCCAGCCCTCCGGGGCCGCGAGGGAGCTGATGCCGCAGACGGGTTCGTCGAGGTGTGCCGCGATCGCCTGCAGCCGCGTGATGTGCCCAGACCCGTGGTGGTGGGCGTAGTAGCCGATCACGCGGCCCGGCCCAACGGCGCGACGGAGTCGTAGACGCCGAGGTAGGCGTCGATCATCCGCTCGAGCGAGCAGTGCTGCAGGGCATGGTCGCGGCACGCGCTCCGGTCCTTGGCGACGACCGAGTCGACGGCCGCGGCCGCGGCCTGCACGTCCCCTCCGGCGACCAGGACTCCACACTCCGGGCTCAGGAACTCCCTGAGGCCACCCCGGTCATAGGCGAGCACGGGTGTGCCGCAGGCCAGCGACTCCGCGGCCACCAGGCCATACGGCTCCTCCCATGCTGGTGTGACCAGGCTGGCGGCGCTGGAGCCGACCAGCTGCCTGAGGGCACTGCCCTGGAGGTGACCGACGTACTCGGCGCGCGGGCCCAGCAGCGGACGCACGGCGTCGGCGAAGTAGGCCTCGTTGGAGATGGGGCCCGCGAGGCGCACCCGCCGGCCACTGGCAGCAGCGATGGCGACCGCCTCGTGCGGCGCCTTCTCCGGGACCAACCGCCCGAACCACACGAGGTCCTCGCCACCGGGGCCGGGACTCCACCGCTCGCAGTCCACGCCGTTGTGGATCACCTGGGCGGGGGCAACGTGCGCCCACTGCCCTGCCGTGCGGGCGCTGACGGCGACGAACCGCGCGCGGGCCTGGTCCATCAGGCTGATCGCCGGCTCGAGCCAGGGCGTCGGCGGGGTGTGCAGGGTCGTGACCATGGGCGCGCGCGAGGTGGCGGCCAGGGCGATGGGCAGGTAGTGAAGGCTGTTGTTGTGGATGACGTCGATGTCCCCGCGGGACTGCAGTTCCAGCATGACCTGCAGGTAGGCGTGGTGCTCGCGCAGCCAGCGCTCCGGTGGCATCGAGACGTCACCCCGGGCAGCCTCGCTGAGCACCAGGGGCTGCACGACCACCTCGCGCGCGCCAAGATCCGGGTCGCTTCCGGGCCCGGCGAACAGGGTCACGTCCACACCGCGCCGCCGCAGCCCGCGGACCAGCTCCCAGGTCAGCGACTCCAGGCCGCCCGCGAAGGGCTCGCGCAGCGGGTGGCTGGCGGCCGCGATGATCACGACGTGCATGCGGCGCTCCTCGCGAGCACGTCGGCATAGATGACGCGGTGCGCCTCGGCGAGCCGGTCGCGCTCCCGCCGCCGCTCGGCGGGGTCCGCCCGCCAGTGCGGGCGCCTGCTGTAGGCGTCCCGCACGGCCCGCTGCAGGCTGGCCGAGCGCTCGGGGGCCGGGTCGGCGGCATACGTCAGGCACGGCCGTTGCTCGGCGTAGAAGCCGCAGTCCGGGGCGATGACAGTGGTCCCGAGGTCGTGACAGGCCTCCAGCCAGCCGGAGTGCGTGCCGAAGCGGTACGGCAGGACCGAGGCGTCGAGACCCTGGAGGTAGTCCCACAGCTCGGCGTCGGAGAAGTAGTCGTGAACCGACAGCTCGATCCGACCCTGCGCCTCGAGCCGGCGCAGGCCGGTGGCGAGGGCGGGCGCGTGGTTGGGGAAGCCCGGGGTCATCACATCGGTATGGGCATCCACTCGCAGCCGGGCGCCGGGCAGGGTCGGCAGCACCTCGGCGATGGCCTCCACCACCGGCAGCGGGTCCATGCTGGCGCGCAGGCTCTTCGCGTGGACGCCCACGACGAAGCCGGTGTGCTGTGGGCGCTGGCGCGAGAGTGTCGGCTCCTCCACCACCTGCGGGTGCGGCAGCACGTGCGCCGGCCGGCCCCACCGACGCTGGATCTCGCAGGCCGCGCCGGGTGTGAGCGTGATGAGCGCGTCGGCGGCCAGGGCGAGCACCGACAGCTGCTGGTCGTGCAGGCCGGGCTCGGGGTGGTGTGGGTTGCGCAGGTCGTGCACGGTGAGCACGAGCGGCTTGCCCTCGGCCCGCAGCGCAGCCACGAGCTCACGCAGCTGGTCAGGGGACTTGGCGTCGAAGCCGAAGTGGATGTGCATCAGGTCGAAGTCGCCTGAGTGCTCGCGCACCCAGGTGCTCTCGAGCATGGGTGGCGGCCACCACTGCGCGTCCGGGATGTCGGTGCCCGGGCGGGGATCCGGCAGCCGCTCCACGCCGTCGCCACCGCCCTCGGGTGACAGGTGGCGGACGTAGACATGACCTGCTGGGACCGAGGCGACGTGGATGCCCATGGCGACCTCCCGGGGATGGGGGCGCCGGCGGCAGCGGCCGGCGCCCCGCTCAGAGAACGGATACCTGGCACGCTGCTGAACCAGCTGCCACGGTACCCCGACCTGAAAGAGGCGGCGACTCTTCGGCAGGGCCTCCCTCAGCCCTGCGGCGGGCGGATGATCCTGAACATCGCGCCGGTCGGGTCGGTCAGCGTGGCCATCCGCCCGTAGGGCGTGTCCTCCGCCGGCTGCACCACCGTGGCGCCGAGCTCCTGAGCCCTGGCGATGAAGGCGTCCGGGTCCTCGACCCCCCAGTAGATGCCCCAGTGCGCCGGCACTCCCTCGGGCAGGAACCTGCTCGCGTCCATGATGCCCGCCTGCTGCTGGTCGCCCTCACCCAGCGTGGTGTAGCGGAACTCGTCCGTGTCGCCCGCGACGGCGGTGTCCCAGCCGAACACGTCCTGGTAGAAGCGCACGCTCGTGTCGTAGTCGCGGGCCATCAGCTCGAACCAGTTCGGCGTCCCCGGCTCGGCGACCACCTGGATCCCGGGGTTGCCCCCGGACTGCCACACTCCGACCGCTGCGCCCCCGGCATCGGCGATGATCGACATGCTCCCCTGGTCGGGCACCTCCATGACGGGCACGAGCACCTGCCCGCCGCTGGCCGCTGCCCTGTCGGTGGTGGCCTGCGCGTCGTCAGTGGCCAGGTAGACCGACCAGGCGTCGGGCGCACCCGAGCTGCCGTCGTTGCGCATCAGCCCGCCGACCATCTTTCCGTCCTTGCTGAGCAGCACGTAGCCGCCGTACTTCTCCTCGTCCATGTGCTCGGCGGCCCAGCCGAAGAGCTCGCCGTAGAACGCCTCCGCCCGGGCGGGGTCGGAGGACATGAGGTCGACCCAGCACGGGGCGCCGGTCATCGGGGTGCGAGCGGGCATGGTGGTCTCCTTCGCTTGGATGGCGCCCGGTCCGGACGCCCTCTCTCACGCTAGGACTGACCGCTGACAGTGAGAAGACTCATCGGGACCAGGACCCGGTTGGCCGCAGAGCCGGCCGCTCGACGTCGGCGTTGTCGACGACAAGACCCGCGTGGGCCCACGGCTCGCACTCGGAGAAGTACCGCCGCTGCGCCTCGACGTAGCGCGTCATCGACGGGTGCGTGGGGTCGGGGCTGCTCCCGTCCCGCTGGGCCATCCGCGCCGCGGTCACCTCGAAGGGAACCTCGAGGAAGATGGTGAAGTCCCAGAGTCCCGCGAGCTCCCGCCGGTGCAGGAAGAGCCCGTCGACCACCGCCACCGCCCCAGCCGCGGCGGTGAGGAAGGGCCCGTCGAGCACCTCGTCCGTGGTCGGGTCGTGTCCGCGGGGGCGGTACCGCCGGGACCCGCCGGGCCCGAGTGGCCGCAGCACCTCGGCGGCGAAACGCGGGTAGTCGAAGGAGTCGAGCCAGAAGCCCTCCGGCGAGGTCCTGCCCCGGCGGTACCGGATGGCCCGCACGTGGTGGAAGTCGTCGAGCGAGACCTGGACCACCTCGCGGCCCTGTCGCCGCAGGGTGTCGGCGAGCTCGGCGGCGAAGACCGTCTTGCCCGCTCCGTCCACGCCGTCGACCCCGACACGTGTGCACGCACCACCCCGGCCAGCGGGGACGCGCGCGGCTACCGCTTCCAGGAGGCCCGCGCGCTCAGCCGTGACCTGGCGGGGCCCGCTCACCCGGGAATGATCCAGCGCAGCAGCGTGATCGCGCCGATGACGGCGCACACGACGAACAGCACCGCCAGCACCACGGTGATGACCACGGCAGGGTCGACCCCGCCACCGGTCTCGACGGGTGTGTTCGCGGCGGGCGGCGCCGGGGTGCGGTCGGCCCCGGCGCGTCGGCGCAGCGCCTCCACCCGCGGGTTGCCGGGGTGGTCGCGCACGGTGCGCGGCAGGCTGCGCCACATCTGGTCGAAGTGGTCCGCGTGCCGCTCCCGCCACGCCTCGACGGCCTCGTCGACGTCCCGGCCACGGCGCCCGGTGCCGAACCAGGCCGCCCCGGCGGCGGGCAGGTCCCCCATGCCGTAGTGGACCTCGCCCAGGAGCTCGAGTGCCTCGGGGTCCTGGCTGTCGGCCAGGTGCCCGGTCAGCCGGTCGCGCGCCTTCCAGGCACGGCCGGCCGCCAGGTCGGCACGGGCGCGCTCGACCGCACCGCTGTGGTGCTCGAGGTCCGGGCTGGTCGTGTCGCGCTTGGCCTCGGACGGGGTCTGCTGGCTCTCGTCGCTCACAGCCGTGAGTATGCCGCGTGGGCGCCTCGTCGGCGCTGCCGCACCCCCGCTTGGGGCGCAGGCAGGCACCGTGGTGGCCTGCGCGAGGGGTGGCCCACGGTAGGGACCCGCCCCGCGGTGTCGGGTGCAGGGTCCCTCTGCTGCCGCTCCTCCCCGGTAGTGCCCGGACGCTACGACTACGGGTGCGCGAACGGCGGAGGGCCGAGGAGCTCGATGCCGCCGTTGCGCTCGGCCGAGGCGCGGACACGGTCGAAGTCCACCTCGCCGGGCGCCGCGCCCTCGGTCGTGATCGGCTCGCTGGCGTCCCAGTAGAACGCCTCGCAGGAGCCCGGCGTGTGCAGGCACAGCAGCCTGGCTTCCGGGGAGGTCACCATGAAGGCGTGCGGGAGGCCGCGGGGCGCGACGGCGATGCCGCCGGTCGAGACCGTGTGCTCCTGCCCGTCGAGGTGCATGAGGATCTCGCCCTCGAGGACATACATGGTCTCGTCGGAGTCGGGATGGGTGTGCAGGGGCGTCATCTTGCCCTGCTGCATCCGGTCCTCGAAGAGCAGGAAGGCCCCGTTGGCCTCATGGGCCCTGACCTTCCAGACGTGCTCACCGCCGCCGAAGAACCAGCGGCGTGCGCCGTCGGCGGCGACGCGAACGAGGGGTCCTGGGGTGGCAGTCGCGGCGGTCATGGCGCCTTCTCTCCTGTGGTCCCACTCCCTTCATGGGATGCAAGTACCATGTCGAGACTCCCGTACCATGAGCAGCATGTCAATGCCCCTGCACCCGCCGTACGAGGCCGTGGGCCGAACCGCCCAGAAGGCGAGGACACGCGATGCGCTCGTGGCTGCGGCGCGGGAGCTGGTGGCTCGCGGGGTGAGCCCCACCGTGGAGCAGGCGGCCGCCGCCGCGTCCATCTCGCGCACCACCGCCTACCGCTACTTCCCCAGCCAGGGGGCCCTGCTCGCGGCCGCTCACCCCGAGACCGCCGCCCGGTCGATGCTCAACGATGAGCCCCCACAGGACCCGGTCGAGCGACTGGACCAGGTGGTCCGCGCGTTCACGGGGATGATCCTGGACACGGAGGCCCAGCAGCGGACCATGCTGCGCCTGTCCCTGCAGGCCGACCCGCGCGAGCCGGCTGGGCTGCCCCTGCGCCAGGGCAGGGCGATCTCCTGGTACACCGAGGCGCTCGAGCCGCTGCGCGACCAGCTCACCGACGCCGGGCTGCACCGCCTCGTCCTCGCCATTCGCAGCGCCACCGGCATCGAGGCGCTCGTATGGCTCACCGACATCGCGGGCCTCTCCCGCGCCGAGGCCGTCGAGCTCATGCGGTGGTCGGCGCACAGCCTCCTCCATGCGGCAACCACGAAGGGCGCCCCATAGGAGGTCATCCCCGCCAGGGGTGACGTCCGGGGCCTCGCCGCCCAGGCCCGCCGGAGGCCCCCGACACGCGCCGGAGAGGCGTGCGCCTCGCCACGGGCGTGGGGGGTTGCATTTGTTACTCGTCAGTATCACCATGGAAGTTACCGGTCGGTAGGGGCCGGGCGACACTGCCGTCACGACGTGGAGGGTTCCGCCATGGGCCATTACAAGAGCAACCTGCGCGACCTGGAGTTCAACCTGTTCGAGGTCTTCGGCCGCCAGGACGTCCTGGGGCACGGTCCGTACGCAGAGGTCGACGCCGACACCGCCCGGGAGATGCTCAAGGAGGTGGCCCGCCTCTCGGAGAACGAGCTCGCGGCGTCCTTCTCGGAGGCAGACCGCAACCCGCCCGTCTACGACCCGAAGACGCACTCGGTGACCATGCCCGAGACGTTCAAGAAGAGCTACCAGGCCTATGTGGACTCCGGCTTCTGGGGCGTCGACGTCCCCGGCGAGCTCGACGGCACCGTCGTCCCGCCGTCGCTGAAGTGGGCGATGAACGAGATGGTCCTGGGCGCGAACCCGGCGATCGCCATGTTCGCGGCGAGCTACTCCTTCGGCAAGCTGCTGCACATCCTCGGCAACGACGAGCAGAAGAAGATGGCCCGCTGGATCATCGAGAAGGGCTGGCACTGCACGATGGTGCTGACCGAGCCCGACGCCGGCTCCGACGTGGGCGCCGGCCGCACCAAGGCCGTCCGGAACGAGGACGGCACCTGGAACGTCACCGGCGTCAAACGCTTCATCACCTCCGGCGAGTCCGACATGGTCGACAACGTCGTGCACTTCGTCCTCGCGCGGCCCGAGGGTGCCGGCCCGGGCACCAAGGGTCTCTCGCTCTTCATCGTGCCGAAGTACCACTTCGACCTCGAGACCGGCGAGCTCGGTGAGCGCAACGGCGCCTACGTCACCAACGTCGAGCACAAGATGGGCCTGAAGGTCTCCACGACCTGCGAGGTCACCTTCGGCGACAGGCAGCCCGCCGTCGGCACCCTCCTGGGCGACACCCACGACGGCATCGCGCAGATGTTCCGCGTCATCGAGCACGCTCGGATGCTGGTGGGCACCAAGGCGATCTCCACCCTCTCGACCGCCTACCTCAACGCGCTCGAGTACGCCAAGGCGCGCGTCCAAGGCGCCGACCTGACCCAGATGACCGACAAGACCGCCCCGCGCGTGACGATCACCCACCACCCGGACGTCCGCCGCTCGCTGATGACCCAGAAGGCCTACGCCGAGGGCCTGCGCGCGCTCGTGGTCTTCACCGCAACCCAGCAGGACACCGTCGACCAGGCATTCCTCGCGGGTGGCTCCGAGAAGCCCGAGAAGGACAGCCCCGCCGACATGGCGAACCGGGTCAACGACCTGCTGCTGCCGATCGTCAAGGGGGTCGGCTCGGAGCGGGCCTGGGTGCTCCTGGGCACGGAGTCGCTGCAGACGCTCGGCGGCTCGGGCTTCCTGCAGGACTACCCGATCGAGCAGTACATCCGGGACGCCAAGATCGACACCCTCTACGAGGGCACCACCGCGATCCAGGGCCTCGACTTCTTCTTCCGCAAGATCATCCGCGACAAGGCCCAGGCCCTCTCGCACCTGGCGATGCAGATCCAGGAGTTCGCCAAGGACCTCGGCGCCACGGGCGGCACCCTCGACACCGAGCGCGAGCTGCTCGGCAAGGGCCTCGAGGACGTGCAGGGCATCCTCGGCTTCATGGTGGGCGAGCTGATGAAGTCCGACCCGCGCCAGGAGGGCTCGGACGTCTCCAACCTCTACAAGGTCGGCCAGAACACCTCCCGCCTGCTGATGGCAGCCGGAGACCTGGTGATCGGCTGGCTGCTGCTTCGCCAGGCCGAGGTCGCGCAGAAGGCCCTCGAGGGCGGCGCCTCGGGCAAGGACCGCGACTTCTACGAGGGCAAGGTCGCGGCCGCCCGCTTCTTCGCCCGCAGCGTGCTGCCGAAGCTCGCCGCGGAGCGCCAGATCGCCGAGGCCACGGACAACGCCCTCATGGACGTGCCCGAGTCCGCCTTCTGACCCAACCACGACGTATGCCGGGTGGGCACCGACCGGTGCCCACCCGGCATACCTGTGTCTGGGGCCGATGACTGAAGTCCCTCCGGCGCACCCGCCCAGCCCAGCGGCTTGGCGAAACTGCCTGAGCGACCGCGGCCCAGACGCGCGAGGCGGGGCCGGGATCACTCCCGGCCCCGCCTCGCGAGGATGCGCTGAGGTCTCCGTCAGCGGTTGGGGTCCACGTCGACCTCGTCGACCCGCGAGCCCGTCGCAGGGTCGGTGTGGCTCACGCGTCGCGCGGAGTACCCCGCGGTCGCGCGTCGTGTCATTGCGAGGGACAGGACGATGGCCAGCGCCCCTGCCGCCATGCAGATCCAGCCGACCATGTGGAGGTCGACGGCGCCGAGGGAGGCGTTGAGGGCGAAGGTCAGGATGGCGCCAACGACAATGAGGAAAATGCCAAGTCCGATGTACATGCTCGCTCCTGTGCTCGCGGGGCCCGGCTGGGTCCCGTTGCCGCCACGGTAGTGGCTGAGCGCCCAAACGGCGCGGACGACAAGGCCGCTGGCGTGCCCGCTAGCGGTTGTACTGGTCGCTCTGGCCCGGCATCCGATGCGCCTCGGGCGGCCGGGGCGAGTCCGTCAGGCGGTCGTACTCGTCGGTGCTGCCGGGAGACCGGCGGCGTCGGTCCACGACCAGCGCCACGACCGCGAGCAGCGCGACCCCAAGCAGGATCGGCCAAAGGATCTGCAGTACTGCCATCGGTCCCCACCCCGTCACGGCCCGCCCCAGCGGCGGCCCTGGCTCAGGGTAGGCCGTGTGAGCGGCGCAGGTGCGGTATCGGCCCGTCAGACTCCGCGCAGGTCGAGGTCGAGGCGTGCGGAGGCACCCTCGGTGAGCACGACGGGGATGCCCCAGTCCTGCTGGTACAGGTGGCAGGCCGCGTGCTCGGGCACCTCGCCGGTCTCAGGGTCTCCGTCGCAGGCGGCCGCCTGCACCGAGACGTGCAGCACCCCGTCCCCCACCGCCGGGTTGAGCACGAGGTCGCGGCTCAGGCCCTCGGCGCTGCCGGAGCCCTTGGCCAGCAGCGCGCTGGGGGTCGCCGAGACCATGAGCCGGGTGGGGTCACCCCACCGGTAGTCGAGCTTCTGGCCGGTCGGCGGCGTGAAGTTGACGCGCAGCATGACGTCACCGGCTGCGATCTCCTGACGTGGGCGCTGGGTCTGCCGCGCAAGGCCGTCGACGCGCTGGGCCTTGTCCGGCAACGGGATCCGGACGAGCTGGTGCGCCGCCGACTCGACGACCACGAGCCGCGTGCCCTCGCCGTCAGACTCGACGACCGCGTCGCTGGGCTCGCGCAGACCCGTCGCCAGGGTGGAGACCTCCCGTGCGACAGGGTCGAACCGGCGGATGGCGCCGTTGTAGGTGTCGCTGACGGCGACCGAGCCGTCGGGCAGGACCGTCACCCCCAGCGGGTGCTGCATCAGCGCTTGTTCTGCCGCCCCGTCCCGGTGGCCGAAGTCGAAAAGCCCCTGTCCGACATGGGTTTCCACGACGAAGCCGCCGTCGGTGAGGTCGAGCGAGCGCAGCGCGGACGTCTCGGAGTCCGCGACCCACAGGCGCCTGCCGTCGGCCGAGGCCGCCAGGCCCGAGGGTTGGGCGAACCACGCCTCGTCGGCGACCCCGTCGCGGATGCCTTCGGCCGAGGTGCCGCCGAGCACCGCCACGGTGTTCTGGGCAGGGTCCGTCGCCAGGTGGAGGGCCCAGAGCTGGTGCACCCCCGCCATGGCGATGACCACGCGGTCGATGAACCAGGCCACGTCCCACGGGGTCGACAGGTCCTGACTGAGCGCCGGCCCGCTGCCCGACCTCTCCCGCAGCTGGCGTCCCGTGCCGGCCAGGAGGGTGAGCGTGCCGTCAGCGAGCCTGAGGCCCTTGACCTGGTGGTTCACGCTGTCAGCCACGACGACGTCGTAGCCCACCCGCGCGGCGGCCTCCGCCGGGAGCGCGAGCACCCCCTGGGGCTCGCTGAGGACCCCGGGCCCGCCGAACCGGGCCCGCTCGGTCACCAGGTCGGCCTCGAGGTGGACCAGCTCGTGGTGCGAGGTGTCGGACACGATCAGCGAGCCGTCGGCCAGCACAGCGGCCTTCCCCGGGAACCGCAGCGCGGTCTCGGGGGGCGCCGGCGCGGCATACGGCGAATCGCCTTGGCGCAGCGTCCCCTTGGCGGAGTGCTCGGCGATGAGCTCCTCGACGAGGACGGACAGGCCGTGCGCGTGGCCCTCGCCCGACATCGAGGCGACGATGTAGCCCTCAGGGTCGATGACGACCAGGGTCGGCCACGCGCGCACGGTGTAGGCCTGCCAGGTCGCGAGCTCGGGGTCGTCGAGCACAGGGTGGTGCACGGCATACCGCTCCACAGCTGCGGCGAGAGCGTCGGCGTCGGCCTCGTGCTCGAACTTCGGCGAGTGCACGCCGATGAGCACGAGCGAGTCGGCGTACTTCTCCTCCAGCGGACGCAGCTCGTCGAGCACGTGCAGGCAGTTCACGCAGCAGAAGGTCCAGAAGTCGAGGACGACGATCCGACCGCGCAGGTCGGCCAGGGAGAGCGCCCGGCCTCCGGTGTTGAGCCAGCCACGGCCGGTCAGCTCGGGAGCGCGCAGGCGTGAGACGGAGCGGGGAGAGGTCACGAGGGTGCCAACACGGCTCGGGCCGCGGGTCTTCCCGCCAGCCGCCCGTCCCTGTCAGAGCCCCTGCCTACAGTGAGCCTGAGAGGCAATGCCCGCTGGCCAGGCAGGAGGCACGGCATGGAACCGAAGACGTACCCCGAGGGCGTCCCGTCCTGGGTCGACACCGAGCAGCGTGACCTCGAGGCTGCCAAGCGCTTCTACGGCGGCCTCTTCGGGTGGACCTTCGCCGAGGCGACGCCGCCCGGCACGCCCCTGCGATACGTGGTCGCCCAGCTCGGCGGCCAGGACGTCGCGGGCCTCTCCGGGCCAGTGGACCCCGACGCGCCCCCAGACCCCGGGGCACGGAGCCAGGGCCCTGCCTGGAGCACCTACGTGGCAGTCGACGACGCCGACGACGCGGCCGCGCGCATCGAGGCTGCCGGGGGCCGGGTGCTGCAGCCGGCCTCCGACGCGGGCGAGGGCGGGCGCTGGGCGGTGTGTGCTGACCCGGCCGGCGTCGAGTTCCGCGTCTGGCAGGCGCGACGCCGGCCGGGCGCGCAGGCGGTCAACGTCCCCGGCAGCTGGAACTTCAGCGACCTGCACACCGCCTCACCCGGGGAGGCTGCTTCCTTCTACGCCGCTGTCTTCGGCTGGGCGTTCGACGACCTCGGCTTCGCGGTGATGATCCGCCGCCCCGGGTACGGCGACCACCTCGAGGCCACGACCGACCCCGAGATCCGGGACCGACAGGCGCAGTTCCAGGCGCCGCCCGGTTTCGAGGACGCGATCGGCTGGCTCGCACCCGTTGGCGCGGCCGAGGCGCCGCACTGGCACGTCTCGTTCACGGTGGCCGACCGGGACGAGGCCGCCGCAGCGGTCGAGCGGCTGGGCGGGGTGGTGCTCGCACGCGAGGACACCGCCTGGACCCGGACAGCGCTGGTGCAGGACCCGCAGGGCGCACAGTTCACCGTCAGCCAGTTCGACCCGCAGCAGGCCCGCTGAGCCGGGGCGAGCGAGGCGACGAGCGAGGCGGCTACGAGCGAGGCGGCTACGAGCGAGGCGGCTACAGGCGGCGGTCGGCCAGCACCGGGAACGCGTTGCGGTACTCCGCCACCGCGCCGAGGTCGATCTCGACGCTCAGCACCTGCTCCTGGGTCCCGGCCATCGCGAGCGCGTCGCCCGTCGGCATCACCACCTGGGAGTGCCCGCCCATCTCCGTGCCCGCGTGGGTGCCCGCGGTGTTGCAGGCGATGACGACGCACTGGTCCTCGACCGCCCGCGCGTGGGCCAGCAGGGTCCAGTGCCGCACCCGCGCCATCGGCCACGCGGCAGGGATGACGAAGCAGGTCGCGCCGGCGTCGAGCTGGCGGCGGTACAGCTCGGGGAAGCGCAGGTCGTAACAGGTGGAGAGCCCGGCCCGGCCCTGGCCGCCCGGCAGGTCGACGAGCACGATGTCCTGCCCCGCCTCCAGGATTCGGGGCTCCCCGGCGCCGAAGCCGAAGCGGTGGATCTTGCGGTAGGTCGCGACCAGCTCCCCCTGGGTGGAGAAGACCAGCGAGGTGTTCCACAGCCCACGCCCCTCCGGGCCGGTCTCGCCGTCGGCCGGCCGCTCGACGATGGAGCCGGCATGCAGCATCACGCCGGCGTCGCGCGCCGCGGCCGCCATCGCCTGGGCTGTGGGGCCGGTCGTGGGCTCGGCCCGCCCCTCCCACTCGCGGTACGAGAACCCGCCGTGCGCCCACAGCTCCGGGAGGACGACGAGGTCGTGGCCGGCTTGCGCCCGCACCATGGCGGCGACCCGCTCGACCCGGGCCGACACCGGCTCCTCGTCGCCATAGCCGACCTGGATGACCGCAACCCTCACGTCTGCCTCACTTTCCCGGCGCGCTGCGCCGCGCCTTCTCGGCCGCCCGTTCGGCCCGAGCGCGCTCGGCCCGCTCGTTCGCGGCGCGACGCTGGGCCAATTGTGCGTTGTAGGCCGCGAGCTCGGCATCCCCGTCGCGGTCGGCCTGCCGATCCCGACGCGTGGCCTCGGCGCGGTCCGTTCGCAGCCACGCGACGGCGACCAGCATGGCCAGCACCAACGTCGGTCCCTCCCCGACGCCCCAGGCGATCGCCCCGGCCCGCTGCTGGTCGGCCAGAGGGTCCGGACCCCAGGGCAGGTCGAGGCGGGGGAAGAAGTCCGGGGCCAGCAGGGTGGTGCTGCCCGTCATGGAGACGCCGAAGAAGGCGTGGAAGGCCATCGTCGCGAACAGGATGACGATGAGCAGCAGAGGGGACCACCGCTTGGGGCCGGGGTCGATGCCGATCAGCACCCACACGAACAGGTACCCCGACAGCAGGAAGTGCATCATCATCGCGATGTGCCCGGTGTGGGTGGTCAGGGCCAGGCCGAACAGCGGCGAGTAGTAGAAGATCGCCAGGCTGAAGAAGAACAGGGCCGCCGCCACGACGGGGTTGGCGAACGCGCCGAGGTAGCGCGAGTGCACCAGCTGCAGGATCACCTCGCGCGGTCCCCAGGTCTTGTCGGGCCTCGACGGCAGGGCACGCAGCGCCAGCGTCAGCGGGGCGGCCGGCACGAGGAGCAGGGGCACCAGCATGGCCACGACCATGTGCATGACCATGTGCGCGGAGAACAGCACCCGCCCGTAGACGCCGGGGCCGCCGCAGGTCGCGTAGACGAACACGCCCCAGCCGAGCACCCACAGCACGACGCGCCCGACGGGCCATGCGTCGCCGCGACGGCGCAGCCGCAGCCAGCCGGCCAGGTAGACGCCCGTCATCACCAGGGCGAGGCCCAGCCAGAGCCACTCGACACGCCAGGTGGTGAACCAGGCGCCGGCCGTCAGCGGCCCCGGCGCGGGGTAGCCACTGAGCACCTCGGCCGGGCTTGCCTGGGCGAGGGGGGTGTCCGGCACGGGCGGCGCGGAGGCTGCCAGGGCCACGGCCACACCCACGGCCACGCCCATCACCGCCAGCTCGGCCAGCACCAGGCGGACGAACGCTGCCGTGTCGCCCGCCTCCCCGAGCAGGCGGTGGGCCATCGTGCGCCGGTGCCGCCACCCGGCATACCCCAGCACCACCAGGGCGGCCACCTTGACCGCGACGAGCAGCCCGTAGGGGGTGGCCAGGCCGTCGAGCCCACCGAGGCGCAGCCACGCGCTCTGCACGCCGGAGAGCGCCACCGCCACGAACGACCACAGGGCCAGGGTCGAGTAGCGCTGCACGGTCACGCCCAGGTCCGAGCCCAGCTGGGGGCGCATCACCGCGATGGCGGTGAGGCCGCCGACCCAGACGGTGACACCCAGGAGGTGCACGGCCAGGGCATTGACCGCGGTGGTGTGGTTGGTGGCGCTGGCGGCGTGCCCGGCGAGGGCCAGGGGCAGCACAGCCAGCAGGGCCAGGAAGGCCAGCCAGGCCATCGCGGGGCGCGAGCGCGCCACGGCGGCACCGACCGCGACCACCGCGGCGGCGCCCAGGCTGATCACCGCGACCCGCGTCACCTCGAGGTCGAGGACGAAGCGGGTGAGCTGGTCGAGGTAGCCGGGCCCGGACAGCGGTATGCCGGCGAGCTCGGAGAACGTGAAGAGCACGCCGACCAGCCCGGACAGGACCCAGACCGAGGCCGTGGCGGCGGCCAGCCTCGTCGCGGCGACACGGCGGTTGGTGCGCGTGGTCTCGGGCGCCAGGAAGGCCGCGAGGATGAGCAGTCCCACGGTGGCCGCGGCCGCCAGGTCGTGCACGGCGCGGGCGAGCAGGACGCCCCAGCGCACCACGGGCCCCGGATCGCCGATCGGCGGGGCTGCGGCAGCACCACCGACCAGGGCCGCCGCCAGGACCGCGACCGCGGAGACGAGCGCGATCAGGGCGAAGGGCGCGAGCGGGGCACCGGCGCCACCCTGCTCCTGCGACCGCGCCGGGGCACTGCTGGGGGAGGACATGGACACCAGCGTAAGTAGGGTGGGCGCATGCCCCTGCACCCGGCAGCCCCGGAAGACGTCCCTGGCCTGGTCGAGGCCTACACCCAGACGGTGCGCGCGATCCTCGACCTCGGCCGGTCATGCTCGCCCACCGACTTCAACAAGCCCACCGCCTGCCCGGGCTGGAACGTCAAGGACCAGATCGCCCACGTCGCCGGGGTCGAGCAGTGGCTCGCCGGCGCACCCCTGCCCCGGGTGAGCCTTCCGGAGTACGGCCATGTCCGCAGCGAGTTCGACCGGATCACCGAGGCGATGGTGGAGCTGCGGCGCGGCATGCTGGGCTCGAAGGTCGTCGACGAGCTCGAGGGCGTGCTGGAGAAGCGAATGAGCCAGCTCGAGGGCCCTGACGTCACCGCCGACACCCTGATCAGGGGCATCACCGGGCCGGCGCCGGCGCGCGAGGTCCTGCAGGTGCGCGTGCTCGACATCTGGACGCACGAGCAGGACATCCGCCAGGCACTCGGACGTCCCGGCAACCTCGACGCGCCAGGGGCCTGTGTCTTCATGGACCGGCTGTTCGCGGCGCTGCCCAGGCTCGTGGCGAAGAACGCCGGCATCGAGCCTGGCAACGTCGTCATCTTCGACGTCACCGGCCCTGTCGTGGGGCGATCGGGCGTGCGCGTCGAGATCGGGGAGGGCGGCAAGCCGCTGGGCACCCCGCTGTTCACCGGCACGGTCCACGACCACCCCGAGGACGAGCAGGTCACCAGCATCACGCTGTCGACAGACGCCATCACCCGCCGGGCGGCCGGCCGCGGCGGCCTCGAGGACATCCACTTCACCGTTCAGGGCGACGAGGACGTTGCCCGCCGGGTGCTGGAGGCGCTGCCCTTCACGCCCTGACGGGCGACCCCCGGCCGGCGACCGGGATTTGTTTGCGCGGCGCAACCATCACGTGATATTTGTATGCCGCAAGCAAACGATTACGTCGCAAGGAACCACAGTGGCCGTCCCCCTCGACGCCGCAGCCGACCTCAGCCTCTCCCTGATCCGGATCATGAAGCTGTTCCAGAGCATGCGGCACCACGCCCCCCGGCTGCACCCCGCCGTGGAGGCCAGCGCCTACCCGGTGCTGTTCAACCTGCACACGGGGCCCAAGCGGGTCTCCGAGCTCGCCGACTGCGTCCACTCGGACGTCTCGACGGTCAGCCGGCAGGCCTCGGCCATCGTCAGCCACGGCCTGGCCGAGAAGGTCACGGACCCCGCTGACGGGCGCGCCCAGGTCATCACCCTCACGCCCGAGGGGACCGCGCTGCTCGAGCGCATCAAGGACCAGCGGGCCCGGTGGTTCCAGGACATGCTCGCGGACTGGGCCCCGGAGGACATCGCCGGCTTCACGGCATACCTCTCGCGGTTCGGCGACGCACTCGAGGCCTCCCGCGCCACCACCATCGCGCGCCACGGGGCCGACCCCCACGACACCCAGGAGAACTGATGGCAACCCCCGCCGTCGCGCGGCCCGACGGGCCGCTGACCCACAAGCAGATCGTCACCATCCTCATCGGCCTGATGATGGGGATGTTCCTCGCTGCCCTCGACCAGACCATCGTCGCCACCGCGATCCGCACGATCGCCGACGACCTCAAGGGTCTCGACGAGCAGGCGTGGGCGACCACCGCCTACCTGATCACCTCGACCATCGTCACGCCGCTCTACGGCAAGCTCTCCGACATCTACGGCCGCAAGCGGTTCTTCATCACGGCCATCTCGATCTTCATCGTCGGCTCGGTGCTGTGCACCTTCGCCGACTCCATGTTCCAGCTGGCGGCCTTCCGCGCCGTGCAGGGCCTCGGCGCCGGCGGTCTCTTCTCGCTGGCCCTGGCCATCATCGGCGACATCGTGCCGCCTCGTGAGCGGGCCAAGTACCAGGGCTACTTCCTCGCCGTCTTCGGCACCTCCAGCGTGCTCGGGCCGGTCATCGGCGGCTTCCTCGCCGGGCAGGACACCATCCTCGGCATCGACGGCTGGCGCTGGGTCTTCCTCGTCAACGTGCCCATCGGCGCGGCCGCCCTCGCGGTGGTCACCAAGACGCTGCACCTGCGCCACACGCGCCTCGACCACCGCATCGACTGGTGGGGTGCCGCGACGCTGTCAGCATCGCTGATCCCGCTGCTCCTCGTCGCCGAGCAGGGCCGTCAGTGGGGCTGGACCTCGGCCAACTCGCTCATCTGCTACGCCATCGGCCTGACTGCGGGCATCTCGTTCTTCCTCATCGAGCGGGCCATGGGCGAGGAGGCGATCCTGCCGCTCAGCCTCTTCCGGATCCGGACTGTGGGCGTGGCCTCCATCGCCTCGGTTCTCATCGGGGTCGCGATGTTCGGCGGCCTGGCCTGCCTGCCGCTCTACCTCCAGATCGTCAAGGGCGCGACGCCCACCCAGGCCGGTCTGCTCCTGCTCCCGATGACCCTGGGCATCATGGCGGGGTCCATCGGCTCGGGTGTCGCCATCTCCAAGACCGGCCGCTACCGCCACTTCCCGATCATCGGCGCCGCCCTGCTGACGGTCGCGCTCTTCGTCTTCCACTACATCGCGGCCACGACGCCGCTGTGGCAGACCATGATCGTGATGGTCTTCTTCGGCATCGGCCTCGGCTTCAACTTCCAGCCGCTGACCCTGGCCGTGCAGAACGCCGTGGTGCCGCAGCAGATCGGTGTGGCCACCTCGACCGCCACGTTCACCCGCCAGATCGGCGGCACCATCGGCACAGCCGCGTTCCTGTCCATCCTGTTCTCCACCGTGCCGGGCAACATTGCCGAGTCAATGGGTCGCCTGGCACCGAAGGGGGACTTCCAGGCGGCGCTGAAGGACCCGGCCAACGCGCAGTTCGCCAAGGACTTCATGCAGGCCCAGCAGTCCGGCGGTGGCGCGGCGTCCTCCAGCGGAGTCCTGAAGGACAGCTCGTTCCTGAGCCACCTCGACTCTCGACTGGCCAGGCCGTTCCTCGAAGGCTTCTCCGACTCGATAGACCTGGTCTTCCTCGTCGGGGCCGGCGTGATGGTGTTCGGCTTCCTGGTGATGCTGTTCCTGCCCCACGTGGAGCTGCGCTCCGGCTCGGCCTACTCCGAGCGCGGCCAGGCCGACGCCGCAGCCGAGGCGGAGGCGGCCACCGCTCCCTGAGCCGGCCCCCCAAAGCCGGTCGGGGTACTGCTGAGTGCTGCGGCACTCGGCAGTACCCCGAACCAGGTGGTGGTGGAGCGGCGGTGGCGTCAGCCCCAGACGAGGCCCCGGGCCGGGTCCTCCAGGACCTTGGCGACATCGGCGAGGAACTTGCTGCCGAGCTCGCCGTCGACCAGGCGGTGGTCGAACGACAGGGCCAGCTGGGTGACCCAGCGCGGCTCGATCGTCTCGGTGCCGTCCGCGGCGGTGACCACCCATGGCTGGCGGCGGATGGCGCCGAACGCCATGATCGCCGACTCGCCCGGGTTGATGATCGGCGTGCCGAGGTCGACCCCGAACACGCCCACATTGGTGATCGTGATGGTGCCGCCGGACATGTCGGCCGGCTGGGTGCGACCCTCGCGCGCCGTCGAGGTGAGCGCCCCGATGGCCTCGGCCAGCTGCCGCATCGTCATCTGGTCGGCGTCCTTGACGTTGGGCACGATCAGCCCGCGCGGGGTGGCGGCCGCGATGCCGAGGTTCACGTAGTTCTTGACCACGATCTCCTGCGCCGCCTCGTCCCACGTCGCGTTGATCCCAGGGTGGCGGCGAAGCGCTATGCACATGGCCTTGGCCAGCACCAGCAGCGGCGTGACCTTGACGTCCTTGAACTCGCGGTCCTTCTTGAGCCGCTCGACGAGCTCCATCGTGGCCGTGGCATCGACGGTGATCCACTCGGTGACGTGCGGGGCTGTGAACGCCGAGTCGACCATGGCCTGGGCCATCATCTTGCGCACACCCTTGATCGGGATGCGCTGCTCCCGCTCGCCCGAGCGGGCGAAAGCAGGGGCCTGGTATGCCGTGCCGGCACCTTCGGCTGCCATCGGCGCCGCGGGCGCCTGGGCACCGGCCGCACCGCCGGCCGCGTGGGCCTCGACGTCGGCGCGGGTGATGATGCCGCCCTCGCCCGACCCGGCCACGCTGGCCAGCTCGACGCCGAGGTCCTTGGCGAACTTGCGGACCGGGGGCTTGGCCAGGGCACGCGCGCCACCCTCGCGGGCAGCAGGTGTCGCAGGTGCAGCGGGTGCGGAGGGGGTAGCAGGTGCGGCGGCGGGGGCCGCCGCCACCGCGGCCGGGGCCGGGGCGGCCGGGGCTGCTTCGGGCTGCGCGCCGGCCTTGCGGGGCCGACGCTTGGCCTCGGTCTGCTTGACGCCGTAACCGACGAGGACGGCGGTGCGACCGGTCGACGTGGTGCCGCCGATCTTGCCCTCCTCGATCTCCTCCTCGGCCGCGGCGGCCGCAGCCGCCATCTTCGGCGCCGGGCTTCCCTCGATGCCGGGCTCGACGGCCCCGGCGGCCGGGGCCTCCTGCACGGAGGTCGGGGCGCCGGCACCGGCGCCGCCGGAGGTGTCGACGGCGATGATCGGCGTGCCGACCTCGACCGTGTCGCCCTCGGAGACCAGAAGCTGGGTCACCGTGCCGGCGAACGGCACCGGCAGCTCGACCAGCGACTTGGCGGTCTCGATCTCGACGACGATGTCGTTGACCTTGACCGTGTCGCCGGCCTTGACCTTCCAGGTGACGATCTCGGCCTCGGTCAGGCCCTCGCCGGGGTCGGGGAGGAACTCCTCCTCGAGCTTGCTCGGCGGGTAGGGCAGGTTGTAGCCGCCGACCCGGAGCACGGGCGCCTCGAGGTGGTAGAAGCAGCGCTGCTGGAGCGCAGCCGCGATCTCGGCGCCCATGCCGAGGAACGTCGATGCCTCGTGGACGAT
>DASULG010000027.1:0-2928 GCA_036278335.1 Pedococcus sp. | reverse complement strand
CGAACTCCTCCAGGGCAGCAGGCCCGGTCTCGGCGACGGCCACCTCGTAGCCCTCCTTGCGCAGCAGGTAGGACAGGGGGTCGGAGTACGAGATCTCGTCCTCGACCACGAGGATTCGGGTCATTCCTGGGCCTCTCGTTGATCGTGCTGGCTCGTGCTGGTCGTGCTGGTCGTGCTGGTCTTCGCGCCCTCCGTGGCACCGTCCGCGGCAGCGGGCAGACGGATGGTGAAGGTGGAGCCGCGCCCCTCCTGGCTCCAGACGCTGACGTCTCCGCCGTGGTTGGCGCAGATGTGCTTGACGATGGCCAGCCCGAGGCCGGTGCCACCGGTGGATCGCGAGCGTGCGGCGTCGACGCGGTAGAAGCGCTCGAAGATGCGCGCCTGCTCGCTCTCGGGGATGCCGTGCCCCTGGTCGGAGACGGTGACCTCGACGAGGTCGTCGCTGCGGCGGCCGCCGACCGCCACACGCGTTCCGGGGTCGGAGTAGGCGATGGCGTTGCCGACGAGGTTGCGCACCGCGGTGACGAGCAGGCGGTCGTCGCCGAAGACCTTGAGGTCGGGCTCGCAGACCTCCACGAGCTCGATCTGCGCGGCATCGGCGCCGACGCGCGAGTGCTCGATGGCCTCGTGCACCGCCGCGGTCAGGTCCACCAGACGCGGCTCGTGGAGGGTGTCGGCCACCTGCAGCCGGGACAGCTCGACGATCTCCTTGACGAGCTGGCCCAGCCGGGCGGACTCGACCTGCATGCGCCGGGCAAACCTCTCGACGGCCTCCGGGTCGTCGCGGGCGTCTAGCACTGCCTCGGCCAGCAGCGCCAGGCCGCCGACCGGGGTCTTGAGCTCGTGGCTGACGTTGGCGACGAAGTCGCGACGGATCTCCTCCAGCCTGCGGGCCTGGGTGGTGTCGTCGAGCAGCAGCAGCACGTGGCTGCTGCCCAGCGGCGCGACCCGCGCGTGCATGGTGACTCTGCCGCGACCCACCGGCCCCCGGGCCAGGTCGAGCTCGGACTCGCGGATGACCCCGTCGCGGCGCACCTGGCGCGCGAGGTGGCGCAGCTCGGCGTGCGCCAGCTCGCGGCCCTTGACCAGGCCGTAGGAGGAGGCGGACGGGGAGGTGTTGACGACCTCGTCGGTGGCGTCGACGACGATCCCGCTGGAGCGCAGCACGGCCAGGACGTCCGCGACGCCGGCAGGGATCGCCGGGGGCTGGGCCGCTTCGGGGATGTGGCGCTGCTGGCCCTCGGAGTACCGCACGGCGATGACCGCGAACACACCGATGACGAGCCCGGCGAGTCCGGACAGCAGGGCAGCGGTGGCGGCATCCACGACACTCAATGTACGCAGTCGCGACACCCGGTCCGACCGCTCGGGCTGTCCCCCACGGAGCGGTTCCCATATGTTCACCTTGAGAGCCCCCACCGTTCACGGCCGCGTGGGAGTCTCACGTCGCATCCGCGAGCAGCAAGGACTGGGAATCACACATGCGCCACGCGTTCCACGAGGACCTCGACAAGATCTCCGACCAGCTGGTCGAGATGACACGACTGGTCGGCTCGGCCATGTCCCGGGCGACGACCGCCCTGCTCGACGCCGACATCCAGCTGGCCGAGACGGTCATCGCCGGGGACAAGGCCATCGACCGCATGCGCGAGGAGATCGACGCGCTGGCGATCGACCTCCTGGCCCGGCAGAACCCGGTCGCCACCGACCTGCGCATCATCGTCACGGGCATGCGGATGAGCTCGGACCTCGAGCGCATGGGCGACCTCGCCCGCCACGTCGCCAAGGTCGCGCGCCTGCGCTACCCCGAGTCGGCCGTGCCGGCGGAGACGCGCTCGGTGATCGTCCAGATGGGCCACGTGGCACAGGAGATCGTCATCAAGACGGGCTCCGTCATCGCATCCAAGGACGTCGAGTCGGCCCAGACCCTGGACCGCGACGACGACGCGATGGACGAGCTGCACCGTCAGCTGCTCAGCATGCTGCTGGACGGGCCGTGGAAGTACGGCGTGCAGTCCGCCGTCGACCTCACCCTCATCGGCCGCTACTACGAGCGCTACGCCGACTGGGCCGTGACCGTCGCCCACCGCGTCATCTACCTGGTCACCGGCGTGTGGGAAGAGGGCATCACGAGCATGGACCACGAAGAGCAGGAAGACGACGCCACGGACTGACCGCAGGCGGGGCCCCGCCCCAGCACGGACCAGGCAGCCCAGGGAGCCCAGGCCCGGTATGCCGCCCACGCGGCATACCGGGCCAGGGCTGTTCAGGTCTGGAGGCAAAAAGACCGCGCGGCCTCTCAACCTCCGCCATGCTGTGCGGCGTCTCTCCAGTCACAGGGACACCGGCGGGGAGGCAGCAGATGGACGCAGGAGCGGAGGAGGAGTTCCGCCGTTTCGTGCAGGCCCGGTGGCACGCGCTGGTGCGCACGGCCTACCTGCTCACCGGGGACCGGGGACGCGCCGAGGACCTCGTCCAGCAGACCCTGGTGAAGGTGCACCGCCGGTGGTCGCACATCGCGAGCGCTGAGTCGCCCTACGCGTACACCCGGGCGGCGCTGGCGAACGAGTCGGCGTCATGGTGGCGGCGCCGCCGGGTGGCCGAGACCCTCGGCGACCTGCCGGCCCACGCGGACCGTGACCCCAGCGACCACTACGGGCACGTCGACACCCGTGACCAGCTGGCGCGCGCCGTGCTGCAGCTACCGCCGCGGATGCGCGCCGTCATCGTCCTGCGCTACTTCGAGGACATGTCCGAGGCCGAGACCGCCCACGCGCTGGGCATGTCGCTCGGGTCGGTCAAGAGCCAGACCTCCAGGGGGCTGGAGCGGCTGCGCTCCGTCCTCCAGGAGCCCATCACCGAGGGGAGCCTGTCATGACCTTGCTCGAAGACCAGCTCCGCGAGGCCCTCGGCGCCCGTGCCGACCTG
>DASULG010000026.1:0-12447 GCA_036278335.1 Pedococcus sp. | reverse complement strand
ATGAAATCTTGCGGATGAGTCCTCTGTTTCACAGGGAAACCCCCTTCTTGCAACGGGGTCCGTCGATCCGAGGCGGGCCAACGACTCAATTCTCGGCCCCCCAATGACGGCGGTCAATGGCCCCCTGCTCGCGGGCCCCCTCCTGCCTGTCGTGGGCCCGGCAGGGGCTGCGCGTTCCACCCCACGGGGAGTAGCCACGCCGCCGCGAATGCCGCGAATGCAGCAGCGAGGCTGCTCGCACTGGCAGGATCGCGGTATGCCGGATCGTCACCGCGCGCGCCAGGACGCGCCTCGCGCCGTCGCGCTCCCCGTTCTCGGCGAGGGCTGCCGATGAGAGTCGTCGAGCTGGAGGAGGCCGTCCGTCTCGCCGCCGCCGTGCAGGCCACGGCGCCACAGCCCCGGGTCGTCACCAGCGGGAACTTCGCCTCGCCGCTGCCGCTGCTCGAAGCCATCGCAGCCGCCCTCCCGGCCTTCCGGCTGCACCTGCTCAATGCCCAGCGGGGGCTGCCGATCCACGACGGCGTGATCCCCGAGACGACGTTCGTCGGCCCCGGCTTCCGCGGGCACCCGCGGCTCGCCTACGTGCCCAGCCGGTTGTCGCTGGCGCCACGGCTGTTCGCGGCCACGCTGCCCCCGGACGTCGTGGTCATCCATACCACGCTGCCCCGCAACGGGGTGGTCTCGCTCGGCACCGAGGTCAACGTCCTGCCTGCCGCCCTCGAGGCGGTCCGGGCGCGCGGCGGTCTGGTGCTCGCTCAGCTGAACCCGTTGATGCCCTGGACGTTCGGCGACGCGCTCGTCCCCGTCGACGACATCGACGCGGGGGTCGAGATCGAGCAGCAGCTCGCCGTCCACACGCCGGTGCCGCCCGACGAGACCGCTGCCCACATCGGGGCACAGGTGGCCGCGGCCATCGGTGACGGCGCCACCATCCAGGCCGGGATCGGGGCGGTGCCGGATGCGACTGTTGCCGGCCTCGTGCAGCGGCGAGGCCTGCGCGTGTGGACCGAGATGTTCAGTGACGGGATCCTGGCCCTCGAGCGAGCCGGTGCCCTCGACCAGGAGGCGCCGCTCAGCACGTCGTTCGTGTTCGGCTCGGCCGAGCTGTATGCGTGGCTCGACGGCAACGACCGAGTCCTCCTGCGGCGCACCGAGGTGACCAACTCACCGGCCCGCATCGCCGAGCAGCGCCAGATGACGTCCGTGAACACCGCCCTCCAGATCGACCTCTTCGGGCAGGCCAACGCCTCCCGTATCCAGGGGCGGATCTACTCGGGCTTCGGCGGCCAGACCGACTTCACCGTCGGCGCCCTCCAGTCCGACGGGGGCCAGGCGTTCATGGCGCTGCGCTCCTGGCACCCCAAGGCCGACTGCTCGACCATCGTGCCGCTCGTCGACGAGCCGGTGACCTCGTTCCAGCACTCGGCCGTCGTCACCGAACAGGGGGTCGCGCGCATCGCCGGCCTGGACGAGCGGGCCCAGGCCCGCAACCTCATCGAGTACGCCGCCCACCCCCGGGTGCGCGACGAGCTGCGCGAGGAGGCGCGGGCACTCGGACTGGCCTAGTCCGGGCCCGGGCCCGTCATCGTCAGGCTTCACGCCGGTCAGGCGTCGGCGAGGTACTCCCTGCCAGGCGCGTGCACGATGAGCACAGGGCTCTCGGCCAGGTGGGCGAGACCTCGGCTCACCGAGCCCATGACCAGGCTGCGGAAGCCCCCGCGGCCGCGCGAGCCGACGACGACGACGCCTGCGGTTCTCGAGCGCTCGGCCAGGGCGTCGGCGGGGCGGGCCCGCACCGCCGTGAACTCGGCGGCCAGGTCCGGGTGGTTGCGCCGGATGCGCTCACGCGCCTGCGCGAGGGCTGCCTTGGCGGTGCCCTCGGCGGCCTCGGCCAGCTCCTCCTCGGGGTACATGTCGGTCCAGGTGCTGACCCCGACCCACCCGGTCGCCATGACCTGGTAGGCGGCGACGACGTGGAGCGGGGCTCCCGAGCGCTCGGCCAGGTCTGCCGCCTCGTCAACGGCGGCGTTCGAGGACTCCGAGCCGTCGACGCCGACGACGACCGGCGCCCCCGGTCCGGGCACGCGCAGCGAGTCGCCACGCACCACGGCCACGGGGCACTGGGCGTGCGCGGTGACGCCGAAGGCGACGGAGCCGAGGATGGTCCCCATGAGGTCGCCGTGACCACGGTTGCCGACCACGACGAGCTGGGCGGTGCGCGAGGCCGCGACGAGCGCTGCCACCGCGGTGTCGATGACCAGTGACGACTCCACGACCAGACCAGGGTCGGTCTTGCGCGCGCGGTCCACCGCGTCCGCGAGGACCTCCGTGGCAGCCGCCTCGATCTTCGCCATCGCCCAGGGCGTGCCGGAGTCCATGGGCATGGGCAGGGCCGTCCCGAGCTCGACCGCCAGGACCACCTTCAGAGGCAGGTCCCTCCTGACGGCCTCCGCCGCGGCCCAGTCGAGCGCTGCAGTCGACGGGGCAGAGCCGTCGAAGCCCACGACGACGCCGGCGAAGTTGGTGCTCATCATGTCCTCCTCTTCAGGCACGAGGTACTTCTCAGGGTGTGCCGAGGTGGCCGGGATCGCCACCCCCGACCACCACTGGCTTTGCGCATGACGGGCTACTTCAGCCAGGCGTGCCTCTGGACGAAGGGCAACCGCTCCCACGCGGCGCCGAGGCCCACGGTGCGTCCGGCGCCCACCAGGGCGAGGGCCACGAGGACCATGGCGTAGACGAGGTGGTCGTCCATGAACGGGTTGTTCTCCGGGGGCAGGGCGACGCTCCACATCATGACCAGCATCAGCGCACCCGATGCGGCTGCGATGCGCATTCCGATACCGAGCATGAGCGCGAGGCCGATCCCGGCCAGGCCAACCATGAAGAGCCAGTCAGCCCACGTCGCGCCGGCGATGCTGTGGTACATCCCGGTGAAGGGGCCGGTGGCCGCGTTGGCGAGGAAGCCCTTGGTGGGGCTGCCGCCGTTGAGCCACGCGCCCTCCTTGGGGGTGGCGAAGCCGAGACCGAAGAGCTTGTCGACAAACGCCCAGAGGAAGATCCAGCCGAGGCTGAGCCGCAGGGCAGCAGCGACGTACCGGAAGGCCTTCCCGGCCTTCGTCTCCGGGGCGATGATCTCGGGGTGCACGAAATTGGGGTCCGGCAGCCGGACGCCTGTCTCGATCCTGTGCTTGGTGCTCATGGCCATTCCTTCTGTTGCAGTGCCTTTTGGGCACTTTCAGGGTCCCTCCGTCTGCTACTGGTGGTCAGGGGACTAGGGCATGCGCGACCGGGACCAACGGCCCGCCACCGACCCCGCACCGCGGCATACGGGACGTTCGTCACTGTGTTCCGCCACCGCATGGGCGCACACTCAAGCCAGCGGTGGACCGGACCGCCGCGATCTCGCCTGTTGGGAGGCAGTGATGGACGAGACGCTCACGCCGATGGAGCACCTGTCCGTGTCGGAGTCCTGGTCGCTCGTGCGCTCCGCCCCGGTGGGCCGCCTCGCGGTGGTGGTCGACGGCAGGCCGGAGATCTTTCCCCTCAACCACGTCGTCGACCACGGAACGCTGGTCTTCCGCACGGCCGAGGGAACCAAGCTCTCCGGGACGGTCGGCCACGAGGTGGCCTACGAGGTCGACGGGCTCGACCCCACAGGCACGCTCGCGTGGAGCGTGGTCATCAAGGGCCACGCACACGAGGTGACCAAGCTGCACGAGTCCCTCGAGTCGCTCGAGCTGCCCCTCTTCCCGTGGCACAGCGGGCCCAAGCCCCGGATCGTGCGGGTGCAACCCGACGAGGTACAAGGCCGGCGCTTCCCCGTGGCCGCCACCCGAGAGGGCGCAGTGGGACCGCACGCAAGCGAGGAGTAAGAGGGGACTTCCAGCACTTATGCGTGCCTATGCCCTCATGCAACGGTGACCCTGTCCCCGCTCCGCGGGTTCACAACAGGGGTGATCAGCATGAGGATTTCACGACTTCTCTTCCCGGTCCTTCTCAGTGCCGCACTCGTCGGCCCAGCCGCGCTCGCCACGAGCAGCGCCGCGACGGCCGCGCCGGTCCCGACACTCGTGGGCATCCGGGCCGCGCACCACCCGACCTATGACCGGGTGGTCTTCGACTTCACCGGCGGGCTGCCATCGACCCGCTCGGTGCGGTATGTCAGCCAGCTCATCCAAGACCCGTCCGGCCTGCCCCTGCCCATCGCCGGCCGGGCGATCCTCGCGGTGACCATGTCACCGACGAACGCGCACAACGACGCTGGGCAGGTCACCGCGCCGGGCAAGATCGCGTTCGCGCTGCCGAACGTGATGACTGTCGTGCGCTCAGGGGACTTCGAGGCGGTCACGAGCTACGGCATCGGACTGGCGAGGAAGGAGTCCTTCCGGGTCTTCACGCTGCGCAGCCCCGACCGTCTGGTCATCGATATCAACGCCGCGTTCCCGACCGTCTTCAAGCAGGTGTGGCTCTTCAACCAGAAGCGCTTCCTGGCCAACACCGAGCCGTTCTTCACCCCGGTGGCCCGTCCCGTGCAGCCGCTGACCCCGGCCACGGGCGTGATGGACCGGATCTTCGCCGGGCCGACGCCCACGGAGTACACCAGCGGGCTGCGAGCGCTGCTGTCCAAGGCAACGGGCTTCGCGAACCTGAGGATCTCGGACGGGATCGCGTACGTCCGGCTGACCGGGGGATGCAGCAGCGGTGGCTCCACGGTCACCATCGCGGGCGAGATCATGCCGTCCCTGCGGCAGTTCTCCACGGTGGACCACGTCAAGATCTACGACCCGTCCTGGCGGACCGAGAACCCGACTGGCCACACCGACTCCATCCCCGAGTGCCTCGAGCCGTAACAGCCTGAGCCCGACACTCGGGAGGGGCGGCACCCTGGTGGTGCCGCCCCTCACCCGTGCCCCGTCAGGCCGTGGTCACGACGTAATCACGACGTGGTCATGACGTGGTCGAGAGGCGCCGGCGACGGGCCAGCTGGAGCGCACCGCCGGCGGCGACCGCCCCGAGACCGGTGAGCAGAAGAGCGCCGAGCCCGTCGACCCCGGTGTGAGGCAGCGCGCTCAGCCCGGCACCCGCCCAGACGGCAGCCGCCCCCGGGTTCGACGCCGACGCCGGGGCCAACGTCGGGGCTGCGGCCTGGGTTGGGGCCATGGCGGCTGCGGCCTGGGTCGGGGCCATGACGGCTGCGGCCTCGGCCGGTGCAACCGCCGGACCCGCGGCCTCCTCCGGGGTCAGCGCGGCCACGGCAGGCTGGGCCGGCTGGGCCGGCTCGACCACCTGGCCACCCGGGGGCACGGCGGGGAGCTGACCCGGAGCGGTGGGGACCTCGCTGTCCGCGGTGTCGCTGCAGGGTTCGATCCACAGCACCTTCTGCTTGGCGCCTCCAGGCGCCCCGAGCGAGTCGACGGCCACCTTCACGTGGTAGCCCTGCTTGGGGTGCGGGGTCACACCGGACAGGCCGAGGTCGTCAACCGTGTAGACCCGTGTCGCGCCATCGGCGTCCTGACCCGCGCCCCCCGCGGCGTCATCGCTGGTGGGCACCGCGCTCTCGTGCAGCAGCACGCCACCGCCCGTGGGCGCCTGGCCCGTGAAGGTGATGTCAGCGGTCTGCCCCTCGTCGAAGCCGAAGAAGGTGATCCGGACCTCGCAGCTCACGTGCGGCTCGTTGTCGACCCCGGCGTCGTAGGCGGTGCCGTCCACCTTGATCGTGCCGTTGTTCCCGGCCGGGTCGGCCGGGCTGTGCTGGGCGCGGGCGGCCGGCGCGTGGGAACGACCGGATGACGCGTGGGAAAGACCCGAGGGCGCGTCGGGACGACCAGACGGCGCGGATGCATCCCCCGACGAGGGGCGGTTCGCCGAGCGCGCACGTCCCGCACGCCCCGCCGAGCTGTCGGCGGGCGCGTGGTGCCGGCCGCCTGCAGCGTGGGCTCCCTCCGGGGCCGCCTCCCGACGCTGCTGCCCCTCGTCGGGGTGCTGAGCGGCCGTGGCGGTGGCCGCGGCACCCAGAGCGAGAGCGGAGGCGAGCCCGCAGCTGAGTGCGAGCCGGGCGACGGGCCGGGTCGCGGCCGGGCGGGTGGCGGGCGTGGTGCGGAACGAGTTGTGGTGGCCGATCGTGTCGGTCATGGTTTCCCCTCTATCAGGTCAACAAGCGGTCAAGCGGTGATGACACCTCCCTAACGGCGCCGGCGCGGGAAAGTTACGCAAAGTCCGTCCGGCTTGCGTAAGTTCGGACATATCGGACATCCCCAGGGACCTTCGCCCCTTCGCGGCCCCAGCGCCCCCACCTACCGTGGGGGCGTGACCGCGGGCCGAACGCGCCGCTTCCTTCCGCTGCGCGGCAGGACAGCAGGACCGCGGGTCGAGGCGTGGCGCGGCCGGCACGTGATGGTGACCGGCGGCTCGAGCGGGATCGGCCGGGCGTTCGTACGGCAGGTGGTGGCGCGCGGCGCCAAGGTCTCGGTGCTCGCCCTGGCTGACGAGGACCTCGACGCGACCGCGGCCGAGCTCGGCGCGACGGGCACGGCATACACCGTCGTGGGACTCGACGTCACTGACCGCGACGCCGTCGAGGTCGCAGTGGCCCGGGCCACTGCCGCGCTGGGGCCTTGCGATGTCCTGCTGACCTGCGCCGGCATTGCCCACCCGGGGTACTTCGAGCGGCTCGACGACGCGATCTTCCGCCGGACCATGGAAGTGGACTACTTCGGCACCCTTCACGTGGTGCGCGCCGTCGTGCCGTCGATGATCGAGCGGGGTCACGGCAGCGTGGTCGGCATCTCGTCGACAGCTGGTCTCGTCGGGGTCTTCGGCTACTCGGCCTACTCGCCGCCGAAGTTCGCGGTGCGCGGTCTGCTGGAGGTGTTGCGGGTCGAGCTGCGTCCCGTAGGCATCCACGTCGGCTGCGTGTGCCCGCCGGACACCGACACCCCCCAGCTCGCCTACGAGAACCGGTACAAGCCCGCCGAGACCTTCGCCACCTCGGGGGCGATCAAACCCTTCACCGCCGAGCGCGTGGCGGCCAGCATCGTGCGGGGCATGGAGCGGGGACAGTTCCTGATCTCCCCCGACTGGCAGACCCAGGTCGTGGCCCGCACGTCAGGGCTGCTCCGCGGCCTCTGGTTCGGCTACTTCGACGCCAGGGTGCGGGCGGCCCGCCAAGGCCGTGCCTCTGCCCGGGCGATGCCCGGTCAGCCGACGCGCCCGGACAGGTAGCCCGCGAGCGTGCCACCCAGGGCCAGGCACCAGACCACGATGACGACCTCGACCCACATCTGCCCCGACCCCGGCAGCAGGCGGAACATCCCGTTCTGGAGGTTGAAGGTCAGGTCCATCAGGCCCAGGAAGACGAGGGCTCCGGCCGCCAGCAGGCCGAAGACCGTGCCGTAGCTGCTGCCGGTGAACAGGCCCACCGCCGAGACGAGGGAGCACACCGCCATCCACCCGTCGGCCACCGGGAAGGCGCGCTCGAAGCGCAGGTACCACTCCTCCTCGACAGCCTGCACGGTGCCCCTGAGGAAGAAGTCCAGCCAGTAGGCGACGGTGACGAGGGCCGTGACCACGAGCAGCACCCCGAGCACCGCATCCACCTCACCCACCCCCTGCGGGTCCGTCGGTCCTGGTTGGGGCGGGCGGGTGTGAGTCGGTCAGGGCTGGGTCGGTCGCCGGTCGGCCCGTCATCAGGTGTCGCGCCGCGGCGATGATGCGGGCGACGTTGGGCAGCACCGCTGCCTCCAGCGTGCGCGCATACGGGATCGTCTCCCCCGTCGTGACCCTCGCGTATGCCGTGGCCACGCCTTCCTCCGCGAGCAGGGCCGCGACCTCCCCGGACAGTCCGCCGCGGGTGTAGTCCTCGTCGACGACCAGCACCCGCCCGGTGCGCCCGGCCAGGCCAGCGATGGCCCCTCGGTCCAGCGGCGCGACGCTGCGCAGGTCGAGGACGGCCGCGGACACCCCCTCGGCAGAGAGCTGTTCGGCCGCCTCGATGCAGCGGTGCACCCCGACGCCGAGCGAGATCATGGCGACGTCGCTGCCCTCCCGGCGCAGCGCCGCCCGCCCGAGCGGGACCGGTGCCGGCTCGTCCGCGACGTCCCCGTGCGCACCCGCCGCCGGGACGTCGAAGGCGACCGAGTCGCGTGTGGTGCCGCCGAGGTAGTCCAGCCACTGCTCGGACAGCAGCTTGTGCTCGAGGAACACCACAGGACCGGGATCCTCGATCGCAGCGAGCAACAGCCCGGCGGCGTCGGCAGGAGTGGAGGGCACGACGACGCCCAGGCCGGGGATGCCGGCCAGCAGACCCCACAGGGCCTGCTCGTGCTGGCCCGCGTCGCCGTAGCCGCCTCCGCACGCGGCCCGCACCACCATGGGTGCCTGCCAGCGGCCTCCGGTGAAGGCGCTGACCTTGGCGGCATGGTTGAGCAGCTGGTCGAGGGCGACGCCGATGAAGTCGACGAACATGATCTCGACGACCGGCCGCAGCCCCGCCATGGCCGAACCGAGTGCGGCGCCCAGGAGCGCCGACTCGCTGATCGGGCTGTCCAGGACCCGGTCGCCCCCGAAGCGGACATAGGCGGTGCGGCGCAGCATTCGCACGTCCTCCCCGAGCACCACCACGCGCGGGTCCCGCGACATCGCGAGCGCCAGCGCCCGGTCGATCGCCTCGGAGAACGTCGTCCTAGGCACTGGTGCCCGCCTCGACGAGCGCCGCCTGCACGGCACGCTCGACCTCCTCGCGCGCCTTCGCCGCCAGGGTGGCCGCCACCTCGGGTGGCAGCCGCCGGGCGGCCCGGCGCAGCGGGTCCTGCCGGCCGCGGCCGGGTCGCTCCAGCGCGAGGGTGGCAGCCCGGCGCCCGATCGCGGACAGGGCGCCGACCCGGTGCGCGACGGGCGCGCCGGGCTGCGTGCGCAGCTGTCCGACGAGCGGGCGCACCTGGGCGACCAGCTCGCCGACGGCCGAGGTCAGCCGCACCAGCGGGTCGCCCAGGAAGTGGCCCTCGAGGCGAGGGCACCGGGCCAGCAGCAGCGTGGGACCCGCGCCCGCCCGGCCACGGGACACCGCCCGGCGGGCGGCCCGGTCCACCCTCTCCACGTCCCTGCCGTCCACCTGGACCACGGGCACCCCGAACGCCCGCAGCCGGCGGCGCAGCCCCCCGCCGGTCAGCGCATCGCTGCGGGTGCTGACCGCCCACCGGTTGTCCTTGCACACGAACACGACCGGCAGCCGCCACGCCGCGGCCAGGTTGAGCGCCTCCATGAGCATCCCCTCGTTGACCGCGCCGTCACCGAAGAAGGACACCGCGACCGCCCCCCGCTCGGCGTGGCGGGCGGCCAGGCCGAAGCCGCAGGCGAGGGGTCCGGGCGCGCCGACGATCCCTGAGGCGGCCGCGAGGTGGGGCTTGGACATCAGGTGCATGTGACCAGCCCGCCCGCCGCAGAGACCACCCTCTGCTCCCAGCACCTCCAGCAGGAGCGCGGTCAGGTCCACCCCGCGTGCGACCAAGGCGGGGGTGGAGCGGTAGTCCAGGGCCAGCGCGTCACCGTCCACCAGGTGCGCGACGACGCCTGCCACGACTGCCTCCTCGCCCAGGCCCAGGTGCATCTCACCTGAGACCAGACCGCGGTGCCACAGCCGGCCGAGGGCCTCCTCGGTGCAGCGGATCCGGCACATCTGCAGGTAGAGGCCCTGCAGGTGTTCGGTGCGGCTGCTCGGCATCAGGGTGTCGAGGTGGGCTTTCCGCCCACGGCGCGCCAGAGCAGAAGGACCAGCGTGGCTCCCACGATGGAGCCGATGAGACCGCTCGCGCGCAGCTCGAGGCCGTCACCGGTGAGGAGGCTGCCCAGCGTGCCCCCGACGAACGAGCCGAGCAGCCCGGCCAGCAGCAGCCGGGGCCAGTTCGGGTCGCCCCGGCCTACGAGCAGATGGGCGGCCCAGCCGGCGGCGAGACCGAGGACCAGCATGGCCAGGATGAGCACGAGAGCACTCCCTTCCCTCGCAGGGCTTCGCGCCCGGGGGCGGCCCGGCGCGGCACACATCTCACCTTCGCACTGCGGCAGGGGCTGGGCCTCCCCCTGCCGGGTGAGACGCACGTCGATGCTGCGACTCGTGGAGAACCACGACGCTGCCCTCCTCAGCCCTCGTCCTGGTCCCCGCATCGTGACGACGTATGCCGGGTGGGCGCCGGCTGCGCAACGTTGGCTGCGGGGTCGCAGGCCTGCACGGAGAGGAGGGTGACCCCAAGGTCTCGGACCTTGGCGAGCAGCCCGTGCAGCTGCGCCTGGTCTGCGACGACACCGCTGATACTTGTGGCGCCGTCGCTGTCATGGGTCAGGGTGAGGTCGCCGAACCACGGCGACCAGTGCTCGTCCAGGTGACCGGCGACCCGAATCCGGTACTCAGCGGGTCCGCCCCGCTGGCGGAGCGGTGTCATGGGGATCCGACCTCCGCCTTCACTGTCACCCTGCTGGTTCGCCCGCTTCGGCGTTGAGGGCCTGCCCGACGGATGACGTACTCGGCTACCGCGAGATTGACGGCCCAGCCCGCACCGAGGCTCAGGTCGGTGGTGAGTGCGCTGGTACCGAAGACCGCGTTTCCGATGCCCTGGGTGAACACCTGGGTGCCGGCGCCGAGGGCGAGGGCGTAGGCGCGGGTCATCCACGCCAGGTGATGGGCGACGTCGCCACGACGGATTGCCGCCAGTCCAAGGACGATGCTGGCCGCCATGGCCGACCCGACGCAGAGCCGGAACACGTAGGCCAGCTCCCCGGTGCCGGTCTGACGGGGGTAGAACAGCGTCATCCACAGCCCCGAGAACGCCACCGCCAGGCCGAGGCCGACGAGAACCCGCCCCGTCGCCCGGTGCCATCCGGGTCGGCGGCGGCGGAGCCGTGCGGAGAACTGGAAGGCGCCGAGGACGGCATACGGGATCACGCTGAGGATGTGCACCACCACGGGCGCGGGGGAGGCTGCGATGCGTGGGTTCTCGGGCAGGAGGTGCGGTCCACCGAGCACCTCGACGAGGCGCAGGGTTCCAGAGATCGCGGGGATGAGGCTGAGGACGACCAGCGCGACCGGCACCCACCCGGTCGACCGGGTCGACTGGGTGGGGCGGGCTGGCGCGTGGACGGTCACTTGGCGCCGGCCGGGTCGAGCTGCGAGCTGACGGTGCTGGGCACGGGCTGAGCGGCCGGGGTGCGCTGCTCGCGCCACAGCGAGTAGCCGAGGCCGACCAGGGCGACGCCGGTGGGAACGGCGAACAGCCGCTGGTTGACCTGCGGCAGCACGGGGATCGCCATGGTGGCGGCGGTGCCCGCGGCGAGGAGGGCGGAAGCCCACCGGGCGAGGATGCCGGCGCGGAACAGGGCGATGCCGAAGATGACGCCGCCGGCCATGTAGCCGATGCCGGAGAGCAGGCTGAGCGGCTGCATCAGGCCGATGTCGCCGGTCGCGGTGCCCCCGGTGGCCACCGCGAGGACGTCGTTGACGTAGCCGGGGGCACTGTGCGCGAGGGACGGCAGGACGCACAAGCCGACGACCTCGATGCTCAGCATGACGAGGTAGCCGGCGCTGAACACGACGTACCCGAGCAGGCCGAGCACTCCGGTCTGCCTCACCTGGCGCAGGTACATGCCGGTGATGCCGACCAGTGACAGGGCGGCCATGAGCACCTTCATGCTCTGGCGGATCTTCCATTCGGTCGTGGTGACGAAGGCGACGTCCAGATGGGGGTGCTTGATCTGGACCGCCGTGAACAGCAGGCCCGCGACGACAGCGGACAGGCCGGCCCCGCGGGTCAGTGTGGTGGTGGTGATGGCCATGTCCGGCTCCCTGGTTCGAGGTCCGTGGCGGGCTGCCCCGGTAGACCCGAAGGTAGGGACCGGCGTGGTGAGCGGGCGTCACCCAACGATGTGACTGGCTGGGTGATCTGTGCGCCGGGCGTTACAGCAGGCCGCGTTCGTGGGCGCGGCGGACCGCCGCCCGGCGGTTGGTGACGTCGAGCTTGGTGAAGATGTGCTTGGTGTGGGTGCGCAGCGTGTTGGTTGACACGAACAGCTCGCGGGCGATCTGCGGTCCGCTCAGCTCGCTGTCGAGGAGCCGGAGCACCTGCAGCTCGCGGTCGCTGAGCGACTCTGCCGACGGCGACGCCGGGCGCTGGTGTGCCCCGGCGCCTTCGCCGTCGCGGGCCGCCCCGGTGCCTTCGCCGTCGCGGGCCGCGCGGAGGCTGAGCAGGCGACGCGCGTGGTCAGCGGCGACACCCTGGCGCTCGGCCGCACGCAGCAGTTCCACCATGGGGGCGCCTTCGTCCAGGAAGAGCCGCACGTAGCCCTCGGGCTCCGGCGCTTCGTCCCAGGCTCGGGCAAGGGACTGCACCGCCTGCGCACGGTGTCCCTGCGCGTCCAGTGCCAGGGCGTTCAGCATCTGGATCTCGATGAGGCTCCCGG
>DASULG010000025.1:0-5037 GCA_036278335.1 Pedococcus sp. | reverse complement strand
CGAGGGGACCGCGCCTCGCTCGGCTCGGCCCTGCTGTGGCTGGGCCCGGCCCTGCTGCTCATCGCCGGCGTGGTGATCTACCCGGCCGTCGAGCTCGTGCGTGCGTCTATGAGCAAGTTCTCCATCACCGGGCTGCGGCTCGGCGACGCGGGCGGCACCAACTACCGCGCGGTCCTCGACCACCCGATGCTGGGCACGGTGCTGGTGAACACCATCGTCTGGGTGGTGGCCGTCGTGGCCCTGACCATCGTCATCAGCCTGGGCGTCGCGCAGTTCCTCACCAAGGACTTCTGGGGTCGCAAGGTCGTCCGCTGGGCGATCATCGTGCCCTGGGCGGCCTCGCTGGTCATCACGGCCAAGACCTTCGTGATGATCTACGACTACTACTACGGGACCCTCAACCTCCTGCTCTCGAAGTTCGGGCTCGGCCCGATCGACTTCCTGGGCAGCGACAGCTGGATCATGCCCTCGATGGTCCTCGTCGGGGTCTTCGTCTCGATCCCGTTCACGGCCTACGTCTTCGTCGCGGGGCTCAACGCCATCCCCACCGACGTCTACGAGGCGGCCCGGGTCGACGGCGCCAGCCCGTTCCAGGTGTGGTGGCGGATCACCCTGCCGCTGCTGCGCCCCGCCCTGCTCGTGGCGGCGGTGCTCAACATCATCTACGTCTTCAACTCGTTCCCGATCATCTACACGCTGAACGACCGCAACCCCGGGTTCTCGCACGACACGACGATCACCTTCATGTACAAGCTGGCCTTCAAGAGCGCCGAGAAGGACGTGGGCATGTCCGCGGCGGCGGGTGTCTTCAACGTCCTGCTGATCCTGGCTGTCGTCATGGTCTACCTGAGGTTCACGAGATGGCGGGAGGAGACGGCATGAGCGCGGTCACCGACACGGGCACACGCGGCAGTGCCGCGGGCACAGGCACAGGCGCGGGCACACGGCATACGGGCTGGCGACGCCACCGCACCTGGGTGCTCCCCGTCGCCGGCCTCGCGATGGCGCTGGTCTTCCTGTCGCCCTACATCGTCATGCTGCTCAACTCGCTGCGCCCGAGCGGCGACGTCGTGCGCACCCCGCCGACGTTCCTCCCGCGCGAGTGGCAGCTGTCGACCTTTTCGCAGATCCTCGGCGACGAGCGGTTCCTCAACTGGCTCAAGACCTCGGTGATCGTGGCAGTCGCCTCGACGCTCATCGTCATCGTGGTCTCGATCCCGGCGGCCTACTACACGGCGCGGTTCCGCTTCCCAGGCCGGATGGCGTTCCTGCTGCTCGTGCTGGTGACGCAGATGTTCTCGCCGACCGCGCTGGTCGTCGGCATCTACCGCGAGTGGTTCAACTTCAACATGGTCAACACCTACGGAGCGCTGATCCTCACGAATGCAGCCTTCAACCTCGCGTTCGCGGTGTGGATCCTGCACGGGTTCTTCTCCTCGATCCCCAAGGAGGTCGAGGAGGCGGCCAACCTCGACGGCTGCAGCCGGTTCGGGACGCTGTGGCGGGTGATGCTGCCGCTGACGCTGCCCGGGATCGTGACCGCGGTGATCTTCACCTTCATCGCGGCGTGGAACGAGTACGTCGTCGCCCTGACCCTGATGCTCGACGAGTCGAAGAAGCCGCTGACGGTGGGCATCACCTCCTACGTCACGGGATACGAGCAGCACTGGGACCAGCTCTTCGCAGCGGCGATCATCGCCATCGTGCCGGTCGTGATCCTCTTCGCCACCATCGAGAAGCACCTGGTCGGGGGCCTCACCGCCGGGTCGGTGAAGTGACGGCTGCGAGCCGGCCCATGGACCGGGGCACGCGGTGGAGCGCGCTGCTGGGCCTGCTCGCCGAGCACGGCCGGCTGACGGTCGCGCAGGTCGTCGAGGAGCTCGGCGTCTCGGAGGCCACCGTCCGCCGCGACTTCGGCGAGCTGGCTGCCCAGCAGCTGGTCACCCGCACCCATGGCGGGGTCGTCGCCAGCTCCGTCGCCTACGACCTGCCGGCCCGCTACAAGTCTGGCTCGGGCGACAGCGCGAAGGACCGGATCGCCGCTGCTGCAGCGGAGTTCGCGCTGGAGGGGTCGGTCGTCGGGTTCAACGGCGGCACCACCACGAGCGCCACCGCGCGCCGCCTCGCGGCTCGCGGCGACCTGGCGAGCTCGGCGGAACGGCCCGCGATCACCGTTGTCACCAACGCGCTCAACATCGCGACCGAGATGGTGCTGCGGCCGTTCATCCGCTGCGTCTCGCTCGGCGGTGTCGCGCGGCAGGAGTCCTACGAGCTCTCCGGGCCCCTGGCGTCGATGGTCCTCAACGAGCTGTGGCTCGACACGGTGTTTCTCGGTGTCGACGCGGTCTCCCCCCTGGCGGGCGCGACGTGCCGCCACGAGGGCGAGGCGGGGATCAACTCGCTGATGGTGCAGCGCGCCGACCGGGTGGTCGTCGTGGCCACCGGGGAGAAGGTCGGCCGCCGGGCGTTCGCCCGGATCTGCCCCACGGGGCGCATCGACGTGCTCGTCACCGACGAGACCGCGCCGGCTGACGAGGTGCGCGCCCTGCGGGCCGCCGGCGTGGCCGTCGAGCAGGTGTAGCCGTGGCTTCAGAGCGAGGTGGTGAGCGCCTCGAGGCTGTCGCGGCCGTCGACGTGGGCGGGACCCGCGTCAAGGCGGCTCTGGTGGACCGGGCCGGCGGGGAGCTCGTCTCGACGACGACCCCGACGCCGCGCGACCTCGGGCGGCCGGGTGCGCTGGTGGCAGCGGTTCTGGACACGGTCGCGGCACTGACGGCGGACGCGGACCGGCTCGGCCTGCAGGTGCAGCTCTTCGGGTGCGGCGTGGTGGTGCCGGGGGTCGTCGACGACGCCCGCGGGATCGCCGTGATGGCGGCCAACCTGGGGTGGCGCGACCTCGACGTCGTCGCACCGCTCGAGGCCGCGCTCGGTGTTCCGGTGGCGCTCGGCCACGACGTCCGGGCGGGCCTGGTGGCCGAGGTCCGGCTCGGAGCGGCCCAGGGCGCCGAGAACGCGCTCTTCGTCCCGCTGGGCACCGGCATCGCCGGCGCCCTGATGGTCGACGGCCGGGTGCTGCACGGCGGTGGGTATGCCGGGGAGCTGGGGCACGTGCAGGTCGAGCCCGGCGGGCCCCGGTGCGGCTGCGGCGCGCTGGGGTGCCTGGAGGCGGTCAGCTCGGCCGCCGCGATCGAGCGCGCGTATGCCGTGCGGCTGGGGCTGGCCGAGCGCGTGGGGGCTGACGTCGTGGCGGCCCTGGTCGCCCAGGGCGACGCCGACGCCACGGCGGTCTGGGAGCACGCCGTCGGCGCGCTGGCCCGGGCCCTGGTCATGGCCGTGACCCTCACCGGCATCGACCTCGTGCTCGTCGGGGGCGGCCTCGCCCAGAGCGGCGAGGTGCTGCTGGCACCGCTGCGCCGGGAGACTGCCGGCGCCCTGACCTTCCAGCGGGTGCCCAGGATGCAGCGGGCCGCGCTCGGCGACCGGGCCGGCTGCCTCGGCGCCGCCTGCCTGGCGTGGGACCTGACGTGATCCTCACGGTCACCCTCAACCCGGCGCTGGACGTCACCTACCGGGTGCCCAGGATCGAGCTGCACGCGAGCCACCGCGTGCGCGAGGTCACCCAGCTCGCCGGCGGCAAGGGGGTCAACGTCGCCTCGGTGCTCCACCAGCGCGGCCTGCCGGTCGTCGCGACGGGCCTGCTCGGCGGCCTGGGCGGCGAGCAGGTGCGGGCGGACCTCGACGCCCGCGGCATCGCGCACGACTTCGCCGACTGCGGTGGCGAGACGCGACGCTCGGTGTCGGTGGTGTCCGAGACTGACGGCGACGCGACGGTCTTCAACGAGCCCGGCCCCGAGGTAGGTCCTGGTGACTGGCGGGCGTTCGAGGCCCATCTGGGCGGGCTCCTTCAGAGCCTCCGCCCTGCGGTCGTGGTGGTCTCCGGCAGCCTCCCGCCCGGTGTGCCGGCCGACGCCTGCGGCCGGGTCGTTGCGGCAGCCCGCGCCGGCGGCGCCCGGACCGTGGTCGACACCTCGGGCCCCGCCCTGCTCGAGGCGCTGGCCGCCGGGCCGGACGTGGTCAAGCCCAACCGCGAGGAGCTGGCGGCGGCCACGGGGGAGCGCGACCTCGTCGCGGGAGCCCGCCTGCTGCAGCGCTCGGGCGCGCGCGCGGTGCTGGTCTCCGCCGGGGCGGACGGGCTTGTGCTCGTCGAACCCGCCGGGGCGGTCACCCGGGCCTGGCTCGCCGAGCCCCTCAGTGGCAACCCCACCGGGGCCGGCGACGCTGCGGTGGCGGCGCTGGCCGCCGGGCTTGCCCACGGCCGCGCGCCCCGCGACGCCCTGCGCGACGCGGTGGCCTGGTCGGCCGCCGCGGTGCTCCACCCGGTGGCCGGGCACACCCGCCCGGCCGACATCGACCGCCTGCTCCCGCTGGTCCGCGTCGAGCCCGGGCAGCGGGCCACCTCGCAGCGCACCCCGCAGGCCACGCCCCAGCCCAGACTGCCCGAGGAGGCATCCCATGCTGACCCCACTGCGTGACGTGCTGGCGGAGGCCCGCGAGGCCGGGCGGGCAGTGGCCGCCTTCAACGTCATCCACCTCGAGCACGCCGAGGCGCTGACCGGAGCCGCGGAGCAGGTGGGCCTGCCCGTGGTGCTGCAGATCAGTGAGAACACGGTCACCTTCCACGGCTCGCTGGGGCCCCTGGCCGCCGCGACACGGGTCCTCGCCGAGCGGGCGTCGGTCCCGGTCGTTCTCCACCTCGACCACGCGGTGAGCGAGCCCCTGGTCGAGGAGGCCCTGGGCCTGGGGTTCACGTCGGTGATGTTCGACGGGTCGCGCCTCGACGACGCCGACAACCGGGCCGTGACGCGCGCCGTCGTGCAGCGCTGCCATGCCGCCGGTGTCAGCGTCGAGGCCGAGCTCGGCGAGATCGGCGGGAAGGACGGGGTCCACGCACCCGGCGTGCGCACCCGGCCCGACGAGGCGGCCGCCTTCGCCCTCGACACCGGGGTCGACGCGCTCGCAGTCGCGGTCGGCAGCTCC
>DASULG010000024.1:0-3065 GCA_036278335.1 Pedococcus sp. | reverse complement strand
TACTTCGCGGGCGTGCTGCGCGGCCAGGAGGGCACCAGCTCGGAGATCGACGAGAACACGGTGGCCTACCACTTCCACGAGCCGCTCGGCGTCGTCGGCCAGATCATCCCGTGGAACTTCCCGATCCTCATGGCGACGTGGAAGCTGGCGCCGGCCCTTGCCGCCGGAAACGCCGTCGTGCTCAAGCCCGCCGAGCAGACGCCGTGGTCGATCCTCAAGGTCATGGAGCTGATCGGCGACCTGCTCCCAGCAGGCGTGCTCAACGTCGTCAACGGGTTCGGCGTCGAGGCGGGCAAGCCGCTGGCATCCTCGCCGCGCATCGCCAAGATCGCCTTCACCGGCGAGACGACGACCGGCCGGCTGATCATGCAGTACGCCAGCCAGAACATCATCCCCGTCACCCTCGAGCTCGGCGGCAAGAGCCCGAACGTGTTCTTCGAGGACGTCGCGGCCGAGAAGGACGCCTTCTACGACAAGGCCCTCGAGGGCTTCACGATGTTCGCGCTCAACCAGGGCGAGGTCTGCACCTGCCCCTCGCGGGCCCTGGTGCAGAACTCGATCTACAGCGACTTCGTCGGTGACGCCGTAGCGCGTGTGGAGAAGATCAAGCAGGGCAACCCGCTCGACACCGAGACCACCATGGGTGCCCAGGCCAGCAACGACCAGCTCGAGAAGATCCTGTCCTACCTCGACATCGGGCGGCAGGAGGGCGCCAAGATCCTCACCGGCGGCGAGCGCAACGTCCTCGACGGCGACCTCGCCGAGGGCTACTACGTCGCGCCGACCATCTTCGAGGGAACCAACGCGATGCGCGTCTTCCAGGAGGAGATCTTCGGCCCCGTGGTGTCACTGACCGGGTTCTCCGACGAGGCGAACGCCCTGGAGATCGCCAACGACACCCTCTACGGCCTCGGGGCCGGCGTGTGGACCCGCGACGGCTCCCGCGCGTACCGGATGGGCCGCGGGATCAAGGCCGGCCGGGTGTGGACGAACTGCTACCACCAGTACCCGGCGCACTCCGCGTTCGGCGGGTACAAGCAGTCCGGCATCGGACGCGAGAACCACAAGATGATGCTCGACCACTACCAGCAGACCAAGAACCTGCTGGTGTCCTACTCGCCCGACGCCCTCGGCTTCTTCTAGGCCGATGACGACTCCCGAGGTGCCCACACGGCATACCCGGGTCGAGCTCACCGGTGAGGCGGCGGACCTGCTCCGCCGCCTCACCGGACGGCACGGCCCGCTGATGTTCCACCAGTCCGGCGGCTGCTGCGACGGCAGCTCCCCGATGTGCTACCCCCTCGGCGACTTCCTCACCGGCGACGCCGACGTGCACCTGGGAGACCTGGAGGTCGAGGGCCTTGACGTCATCCCGTTCTGGATGTCCGTGAGCCAGTACGCGTACTGGAAGCACACCCACCTGACGGTCGACGTGGTCAGGGGTCGCGGAAGCGGGTTCTCGGTCGAGGCGCCGGAAGGCGTGCGGTTCCTGATCCGTTCGCGCCTGATGTCCGAGGACGAGCTGCGCTCCTTCGACCTGCTGTGACGTAGCGTGAGCGCATGATCACGGTCGAGCTCGCACGCCAGCTCGCCTCCGACGGCGTGCTCTGGCAGCCGAAGCCGGGAGACCGCTTCATCATCGACGAGCCCGACCTGGGCGCGGAGCTGTTCTGGATCAGCGACCTCACGATCGAGCTGCACCACTACCAGGACCAGTCCGTGCTCGGCTTCAACGGCACGACCGAGTGGGCTCTTGACTCCGTGCCGCTCGACATCGCCCTGTGGCTGCCCCGGGAGGACCAGCTGCGCGCGCTGTTGGGCCTGCGGTTCGAGGCCCTGCGCCGCGGTACCACCGAGTGGGTCGTCAGCGTGCGCGACGACGTCGGGGTGAGCGAGTTCGCTCACCCCGACGCCGAATGCGCCTATGCGCTGGCCCTCCTGAGCCTGACCTGAGGCGTCAGGCCCTGGTGCCCGTTGCCGTCCTCAGTGCGGGGACGCCATGGCCTCGCGGTGGTGGACCCGCGTGATCTGCAGGTCCCACAGTCCAACAGCGAGGGTGATCACGCCCACGACCCAGGCGGTCACAGCCATGCCGCGGGTGTCGCTGAACCCCATCGCCCAGGGGGAGATGACGAACAGCGCGCCGAGCAGGGCGGTGCCGCCCTCAGCCGGCATCACGTCGGGTCGCACCAGTTCGACGATCGCCAGGGCGGCGGTGAGCAGACCCAGCACGATCATGGTGGTTGTGGCCCGGCTCGTGGTGTTCGTCCAGATGGGCGACAACACGGCGTAGGCGCCGGCGGCGAGGGCGATGAAATCTTGCGGATGAGTCCTCTGTTTCACAGGGAAACCCCCTTCTTGCAACGGGGTCCGTCGATCCGAGGCGGGCCAACGACTCAATTCTCGACCCCCCATTGACGGCGGTCAATGGCCCCTGCTCGCGGGCCCCCTCCTGCCTGTCGTGGGCCCGGCAGGGGCTGCGCGTTCCACCCCACGGGGAGTAGCCACGCCGCCGCGAATGCCGCGAATGCAGCAGCGAGACTGCTCGCACTGGCAGGATCGCGGTATGCCGGATCGTCACCGCGCGCGCCAGGACGCGCCCTGCGCCGTCGCGCTCCCCGTTCGCGTCGAGGGCTGCCGATGAGAGTCGTCGAGCTCGAGGAGGCCGTCCGTCTCGCCGCCGCGGTGCAGGCCACGGCGCCGCAGCCCCGGGTCGTCACCAGCGGGAACTTCGCCTCGCCGCTGCCGCTGCTCGAAGCCATCGCCGCCGCCCTCCCGGCCTTCCGGCTGCACCTGCTCAATGCCCAGCGGGGGCTGCCGATCCACGACGGGGTGATCCCCGAGACGACGTTCGTCGGCCCCGGCTTCCGCGGGCACCCGCGGCTCGCCTACGTGCCCAGCCGGCTGTCGCTGGCGCCACGGCTGTTCGCGACCACGCTGCCCCCGGACGTCGTGGTCATCCATACCACGCTGCCGCGCGACGGGGTGGTCTCGCTCGGCACCGAGGTCAACGTCCTGCCTGCCGCCCTCGAGGCGGTCCGGGCGCGCGGCGGTCTGGTGCTCGC
>DASULG010000023.1:0-14086 GCA_036278335.1 Pedococcus sp. | reverse complement strand
ACCAGTACGGCAGGCGCAACGCCCGCCTCGCCCAGCCGGAGCGGGCCGGCCCTGGCTGCGGAACGGCAAGGGCCCGTATGCCGCGGACTCGCGTCCGCGGCATACGGTCCTTGGGGTGTTCTCGGGGCTGCGCCGCCGCGTCAGAGGTTCCCGCGGAGCTCCTGCTCGCGCTCGATGGCCTCGAACAGCGCCTTGAAGTTGCCCTTGCCGAAGCCGAGGGACCCGTGGCGCTCGATGATCTCGAAGAAGACGGTCGGGCGGTCGCCGAGCGGCTTGGTGAAGATCTGGAGCAGGTAGCCGTCCTCGTCGCGGTCCACGAGGATCTTGCGGTTCTGCAGCTCCTCGATCGGCACGCGGACGTTGCCGATGCGGGCGCGCAGCTCGTCGTCCTCGTAGTAGGAGTCCGGGGTGTCGAGGAACTCCACACCGTTGGCCCGGAGCTCGTCAACGGTGCGGATGATGTCGTTGGTCGCGAGCGCGAGGTGCTGGGCGCCGGGGCCGTTGTAGAACTCGAGGTACTCGTCGATCTGGCTCTTCTTCTTGGCGATCGCCGGCTCGTTCAGCGGGAACTTCACGCGGTGGTTGCCGTTCGCGACGACCTTGGACATCAGCGCGGAGTAGTCGGTGGCGATGTCGTCACCGATGAACTCGGCCATGTTCACGAAGCCCATCACCTTGTTGTAGAAGGTGACCCACTCGTCCATGCGGCCGAGCTCGACGTTGCCGACGATGTGGTCCAAAGCCTGGAAGAGGCGCTTGGGGGCACCCTCGCGCTTGACGTACGTGGAGGTCCTGGCGACGTAGCCGGGCAGGTAGGGACCGGTGTAGCGCGAGCGGTCGACCAGGGTGTGCACGGTCTCGCCGTAGGTCGCGATCGAGGCGATGCGCACCGTACCGTGCTCGTCGCTGACGTCCTCGGCATCGCGGACGACGCGGGCGCCGGCGCGCTTGGCCTGGGCGACGCACTTGTCGACGTCGGGCACCTCCAGCGCGATGTCGACGACCCCGTCGCCGTGCTTCGCGTGGTGGGCGATGAGAGGGCTGTCGGGGCTGACGGCACCGTTGATGACGAAGCGGATCGAGCCCGACTTCAGCACGAAGCTCTTGTGGTCGCGCTGGCCGTTCTCGGGGCCCGAGTAGGCCACGAGCTCCATGCCCCACGCCGACTGGTAGTAGTGCGCCGCCTGGGTCGCGTTGCCCACGACGAAGACAATGGCGTCCCACCCGGTGACGGGGAACGGGTCCTTGCTCTCGTCGTACTCGACGAGGCCGACGAGCTGCTTGAGCTGCTCGAGGTCGAGGTTCGCCTCGCGCTCCTGGGGGGTGAGGTCCAGCCTGGTGTCAGTCATAGGCGGCAGCGTGGCTCAGCCGGCCACGAGTGTGCAACCGTATGCCGCGGCACTGCGCACGTTGCGCACAGTGCTGGCTCAAGTGCGGCAAGTGCTGGACACTGTGCCTATGTCTCTCGATGCCCTCGACGCCAGGATCCTCACTCTGTTCACCGAGCAGCCGCAGATCGGCGTGCTGGGAGCCTCGCGGGAGCTGGGCGTCGCCAGGGGCACCGTGCAGGCCCGCCTCGACCGGCTGGTGTCACGGGGGGTGATCCGGTCGTGGGCGCCCCAGCTCGACCCCGCGGCGATGGGCTACCCGGTCTCCGCGTTCTGCACCCTCGAGATCCGCCAGGGCCGGGGCCACTCCCCCGTCGTCGAGCACCTGTCGTCCATCCCCGAGGTGCTGGAGGCGCACACCATCACCGGGTCGGGAGACCTGCTCATCCGCGTGGTGGCCAGGGACAACGCCGACCTCCAGCGAGTCATCGACAACGTCGTGGACGACCGCCATGTCATCCGCGCCTCGACGGTGATCTCGCTGGCGACCCGCATCCCGCTGCGCACCCTCCCACTGCTGGCGGCGTCAGCCCCGGCCTGACCCGGGGCCTGGCGTCAGCGGAAGCCGGTCGAGCGGGCGCCGGCACCCCGAGACGAGGCCCGGGGCCGGTACCTGCCCGGCCGCAGCCTGAGGAACGGCTCGACCAGCGCTGTGGTGGCCGGCTCCGGGCTGAGGTCCAGCTCGCGGTGCAGCAGGTTGGCGAACCCCTCGTAGTGCGTCAGGGCAGCGGTGCGGTTGCCGGAGGCGACGTAGAGGTGGATCAGGTGCCGGTGGGACAGCTCGCGCAGCGGCTCCAGGCGGATGGCCCGGAGAGCGGCGTCGAGGGCCTCGCCGAGCCGGCCGCGCTCGGCTCTGTCCATGACCAGGAAGTCGAGGACGCGCAGCTCGAGCTGCCGCAGCCGCTCCCGCTCGAGGGTCACCCACTCCTCCTGCCACCCCGGTAGCAGCTCGAGGTTGAAGGTCGCCAGGAAGGGCGCCTGCGCGATGCCGCCGGCGTGCATCTGCTCTGCCGCCGCGGCCAGCTCCGCGACGTCCACGACCACGCCATTGGTCAGTCGCAGGCTCTGGGCGGTGCACGCGAGCAACGGCCCGAGCCGGTTGGCGCGCCACAGCGTGGAGCGCAGGTTGGTCCCGGCGCGGGTGCCGGCCGCCTCCGGCCAGAGGTCGGCCGCCACTCGAGCGCGCATCACCGAGCGCTCTTGGAGCGCAACGTAGGCAAGCAGTCGCTGAATCCCCAGGGGGACCTCGACGGGGCCCGTGGGCGAGAGGAGCTCGAAGCCCCCCAACAACCGCACACACCACGGCCGTACACCATTCTTCGCGACTCCCATGGGCGAATTTCCCCTCGCAGCACATGCTGTCCGTGGGTGCCTGCTGGCGCCCCGGCATACGTCACTTGGCCGGATCTCGGCCTGGCGACGCAGCTCGGTTCCCTCCCGGCGTGAGCGTCGGCGAACCCCCTGATAACAGCAACACCATGGACCTCACTGACAACGGGCACATACAGCCAAAGGCGTAGATGGCGCCGTTTTCTCCGTCACGGGCGGCACACGGCAGCGCGACGTGGTCGTGCCGAACCGCTCACAGGCCCGCGATGCCCGGGTGTCGCGCAGGCAACGCCAGTGCAACGCCCCGGGTGCTTCATAAGTGCTGTCCATTCGCAGGGAAAGGGGGTGAACACCATGACAACACTCACCAGCGCCGAGCTCCTCGGCGAGTCGCTCGAGGTCCTGCCGTCCAAGGAGACGCTCTCCGTCACCAACTGGGCTGCCATCACCGCGACCAACGGGGCCCTGGCCCTCAACGCCGGCTCCCGGATGGCAGAGGCCGCGGCCACCGCCCACCAGTACGTGATCGTGACGCAGGGCTGATCTGCGACCGCCCCATCCGCTCGACGCAATGGAAGGAGGCACAGCAATGCACGAGTACCTGTCGATCGCCGACCTCGAGGCCACGTCGGTCGAGCTGCTCCCAGCCCGGGAGACCCTCGCCCTCCTGAACATGGCCAACATCACGGCGGTCAACCTCGCGATCGCGATCAACGCGGCATCCCTTGGATCCGACGCGAGCGCGCATGCCAACCAGCTGGTGACGCTCGAACAGGGCTGAGGCCCAAGGCAGGTGGGGGTCGGCGCCCACACGCGCGACATGCCCCCACCTGCCCCTCGCCAGCCCATCCGCACACGCAGCCATGAGGGGGTGCCATGCCAGAGGGCCAGCAGGACCAGTGCGCCGAGTCGGCGCGCCTGGTGCCGGGGGTCAGGCTGCTGGGCGAGTACCAGGGGTCCGGTTTCGTGGAGCCGCGCTACCTCGTGGCACGCAGCGACGGGCAGCTGCTCCACGTCTCCCGCCTGCTGTTCCTGGTGGCGTCCGCCCTGCGCGAGGGCGTCTCCCCCACCAGCGCCGCGCAGCAGGTGAGCGCGGCGTACGGGCGCACGCTCACCCCCGACGGCCTCGTCCTGCTCGTGGAGCACAAGCTTCAGCCGATGGGCCTCGCACGCGTGGACCGACCGGCGCTTCCCGGCGCGGCCGTCCCGCCTGCTCCGGGCCCGTCCTCCGCGCCCGCCCTCCCCTCCACGTCCCTGCTCGCCCTCCGCTTCCGGCGCGTGCTGGTGTCGCAGGGTGCCACGCGGGTCGTGGCGGCTGCCCTGGCCCCGCTGTTCCATCCCGTCGTCGTCGTGGCCCTCGTAGGGAGCCTGCTCGCCGCTGACACGTGGCTGGTCCGCAGCGCCAGCCTCGACACGGCCGTGGCCGACACCCTCCGGACTCCACCGGTCATGCTGCTCCTGCTGGCGATCCTGCTGGTGTCGACCCTGTTCCACGAGTTCGGCCACGCCGCGGCCTGCCGGTACGGCGGCGCGACACCAGGCGCCATCGGTGTGGCCCTGTACGTGGTCTACCCGGCCTTCTACACCGACGTGACCCAGTCCTACCGCCTCGGGCGGGCCGGCCGGGTGCGCACGGACCTGGGCGGCGTGTACTTCAACGCGATCTCCGCCCTCGTCCTCACCGCCCTCTACGCGCAGACGGCCTACGCTCCGCTGCTGCTGGCCATCGCGCTGGTCCACCTCGAGCTGGCTCAGCAGCTGCTTCCCCTCGCACGCCTCGACGGGTACTTCATCGTCGCCGACCTCATCGGCGTGCCGGACCTCTTCTCCCGAGTGGGTCCCATCCTGTCGAGCCTCGTGCCCGGCCGTGGGACGAGTCCCCGGGTCAGGGAGCTCCGCCCAGTCGCGCGGGCCGTCGTCACCATCTGGGTGCTGACCGCGGTCCCGGTGATGGTGGGGCTGCTTGCCCTGCTCGTCTGGGGCGTGCCGAACACGGCCCGGACCATCTGGGCGTCCGAGGTCGTCCAGTGGCAGGGGCTCGTCGCCGCACTGTCCACCATGGACCCGCCGCGTGCCCTGCTGGCGCTGCTGTCCGTCGTGCTGCTCCCGCTGCCCCTGGTGGGCCTCGGCCTGCTGCTGGTCGGGATCGCGCGACGTGTTCTGCCTGTCGCCATGCGTGTGGCCGGGCTTCCTTTCCACTCACCTCGGGGCCCCAAGGCGGCGGCCCCACGCTCACTGGAGGTCACGATGTCCGCACCATCATCGGCACCCCTGCCGTTCCCGACGGAGATGTCCGCACCCGTCGCACAGCAGGCGCACCTGCTGGTTCCCTCCGTCCCAGCATCCCCTCCTCCGCTCGAGCGCGCCTCGGTCGCCCCGCCGGACCCGGGTCCCGCTCCGCAGCCGCTTGCCCCGCACTCGGCGGCCGAGTTCACCGAGTCGGCCATGCTGCGCCAGCGTGCTCGCCCTGCCGGGCGCGGCTGGCGCCGGAGCCTCTACGCGGCCACCAGAGGAGCCGTCAACCTCGGGCCGGGCTCCGACGAGCGCCGCGAGCTCGAGCTGCAGGCACGGGTCAGCACCCCGATCCGCGGATCACGGCGCATCGTGGTCATCTCCCGCAAGGGCGGCGCCGGCAAGACCACCACGGCGCTCATGCTCGGGCACACCTTCGCCAGCCACCGCGGCGACCGGGTGATCGCCCTCGACGCCAACCCCGACGCCGGCAGCCTGGCGCACCGGATGCGCCGCGAGACCGCCCGCACCGTCACCGACCTGCTCGCCCAGCGCAACCGCATCGAGCGGTATGCCGACATGCGGGGCTACACCTCGCAGGCCGCCGACACCAGGCTCGAGGTGGTGGCCTCGGATGACGACCCGCGGATCAGCCAGGCACTCGGGGAGGAGGACTACCGCACGGCCATCGACCTCCTCGACCGCCACTACAACCTCATCCTCGTGGACACCGGGACCGGCATCCTCGACAGCGCGATCAAGGGCATCCTCGCCGAGGCGGACCAGATCGTCGTCGTCATGCCACCCGCCCTCGACGGCGCGCGGGTGGCGGCGATGACGCTGGACTGGCTCGAGGAGCACGACCACGCGGACCTCGTGCGGGGCGCCGTCGCCGTGGTCAACGCCGTCCATGGGCGCGGCGACCTCGAGCTGGAGCGGATCGACGAGCACTTCGTCGCGCGCTGCTCCGCCGTCGTCCACATCCCGTGGGACATCACCCTGCAGGCAGGCGCCCACACCACCCTCGGCGACCTGCGACGGGAGACCCGGCAGGCGTACCTCGAGCTCGCTGCTGCCGTGGCCGCCTCGTTCGAGGGGTCTGTGCCAGCGGGCACACGGGCGCAGCGAGCCGGGGGTGCCTCATGACCCTCCCGCGGCTCGTGTGGCGCCCGGCCGTGGCCGTGCTGCTGACCGCGGCCGCCGTCCCGGCGCTCACCGCCGGAACTGCGTCGGCAGCCACGCCCGGGCACCGTGCGGTGGACGACCGACGGGTCGTGCAGGCCACCCGCGCCAGCAGCACGCCCGGCGCCTCAGGCCTGAGCGTCCACCGCACGAGCCGCGCCTCGGTGGGAGCCACCAACACCGCCGTGGCCTACGTGACGTGCGACCGCTGCCGTGCCGTCGCCCTGTCGTTCCAGGTCGTCATCGCGCAGCGCAGCCCGGACGAGGTGGCCGCGGGCAACGTCGCGCTCGCGGTCACCGAGGGGTGCCACGACTGCGAGTCCCTGGCAATGGCGTACCAGGTCGTCGTGACCACCGACGGGCGCACCCACATCTCCGCGCGGGGCCACCGGAAGCTCGACTCGGTGCGGAGCAGGCTGCGCACCCTCAGCCAGTCGCGTCGGCCGGTGGAGGAGATCCGCACGCAGGCGGACTCCCTCATGGCCGTCGTCACCCAGGTCGTGGCCGAGGAGCTGCGGACGCGCCCCACCGTGCGATCACGGGAGCGCTGGGAGCGCACCGAGCCGGGAGCGCGGGGGCCCAGCCGCGGGAGTCGTGACGGCTGAGACGCGGCGAGGCGCGGGTGAGCTCTCCTCAGCTCTCGAGACGGAACCCGAGCTTGACCGTCACCTGCCAGTGCGCGACAGCCCCTTCGGCGAGCTGGCCGCGGACGTTCACCACCTCGAACCAGTCGAGGTTGCGGACCGTCCTGGCGGCCTGGGTCACGGCGTTGTTCACCGCCTGCTCGATGCTGTCGGGCGAGGTCCCGACCACCTCAGAGATGGCGTACACGTGGTTTGACATGGTGACCTCGCAGTGCCGGTGGCCCCGTCCGGGCCGGATCCGTCCACGCTAGTGACCCGCGACGGGCCGGGCCAGCGCTGAGAGGCGGAGACGCGTCGCTCAGCGGCGCTCGCCACGTCCGGCTGGGGCGCAGGTCTCACCGGCGGCCGACGAACCAGGCCCTGACCTTGTCGATGCGGACGCAGACCTGCTCGGAGGTCGCCTCGTCGAGCGCCGGGCCGCCGCAGGCGCGCCTCAGCTCCGTGTGGACCACCGCATGCGGGGCGCCCGTCTTGCGCGCGTAGGCGGAGACCAGCTTGTTGAGCTCCTTGCGCTGCGCGGCCAGGGCCCGGTGCGCGGCGACGGGTTCAGCGGCCTTCTTGGGGCGGCGGGTGTTCTGGGCGGCCTGGCGCTCGTGCAGGAGCAGGGTCATCTGGTCGGGCTCGAGCAGGCCGGGCAGGCCGAGGTACTCCTGCTCGTCCTCGGAGCCCACCTCCGCGTTGAGCCCGAACTGCTTGGCGTCAAAGAGGACGTGGTCGAAGTGGGCGTCCGACCCCAGCGCCTCGAACCCGGGGGCGTCGAGATCGGCGGTCGTCAGTGCGCGGTTGGCGGCCGCGACGAGGGTGTCCTCCTCCGACCACATCGACGCCTCGTCGTCCGCGGTCCTGGGCCGGTCCAGGGCGTGGTCGCGCTCATCCTCGAGCCGGGCGGCGTGCTCGAGGATGACGGGCACGCTGGGCAGGAACACCGACGCCGTCTCGCCACGCCGGCGCGCCCGCACGAAGCGGCCCACGGCCTGGGCGAAGAACAGCGGGGTCGAGGTGGACGTGGCGTAGACCCCGACGGCCAGACGCGGGACGTCGACGCCCTCGGAGACCATCCGGACCGCCACCATCCAGCGGTCGTTGCTGGCGGAGAACTCCTCGATGCGGGCCGAGGCCCCGGCGTCGTCCGAGAGCACCACGGTGGGCTTCTTGCCGGTGATCCCCTCGAGGATCCTGGCGTAGGCCCGGGCGGCCGTCTGGTTGGAGGCGATGACGAGCGCTCCCGCGTCCGGGACACCGCGGCGCACCTCGGTCAGCCGCTTGTCCGCAGCGGCGAGCACCGCGGGGATCCACTCCCCCTTGGGGTCCAGGGCGGTCCGCCAGGCATGGGCTGTCGCGTCCTTCGTCAGGGGCTCGCCCAGACGGGCGGCGATCTCGTCGCCGGCCTTCGTGCGCCAGCGCATGGCCCCGCCGTAGGCCATGAAGAGCACGGGGCGCACCACCCCGTCACGCAGCGCCTCGGCATACCCGTAGGTGTAGTCCGCGGCGGAGCGGCGGATGCCGTCACGGTCGGCCTCGTAGCGCACGAACGGGATCGGCGAGGTGTCGGACCGGAAGGGGGTGCCGGTCAGGGCCAGCCGGCGCACCGCGGGCTCGAAGGCCTCGCGGATGGCGTCCCCCCAGGAGAGGTTGTCGCCGCCGTGGTGGATCTCGTCGAGGATGACCAGGGTCCGCTCGCCCTGGGTGCGGGTGTGGTGCAGCGAGGGCTTGCTGGCGACCTGTGCGTAGGTCAGCGCGACGCCGTCGTACTCGTGGCTGTGCCGGGCTGAGGAGTTGGAGAACCGCGGGTCGATGTGGATGCCGACGCGCGCGGCGGCGTCCGCCCACTGCGTCTTGAGGTGCTCCGTGGGCGCGACGATGGTCACCGCCGTGATGTCGCCGCGGCCGAGGAGCTCCGTGGCCACGCGCAGGGCATAGGTCGTCTTGCCCGCGCCGGGGGTCGCGACGGCGAGGAAGTCCTGCGGGGCCTGCTCGAGGTAGACCGAGAGGGCGGCCGCCTGCCAGGCACGCAGTTTCGATGCAGTCCCCCAGGCGGCCCGCTCCGGGAACGCTGGTGACAGGTTCGAGGCAGCCGCAGTACTCATAGGCGGGCAACGATAACCGGATAGCGGGAACGACATGCCGGGGCCCCGCCATCACTGGCGGGGCCCCGGTTGTGTGCTAGTCGGCGGCGACGGGCGCTGCCGGAGCCGCGGCTACTCGCCGCCGTCCTGGGGGGCGCGCAGGCCCTGGTAGATCTCCTTGCAGACGGGACAGACGGGGAACTTCTGCGGGTCGCGACCGGGGATCCAGACCTTGCCGCACAAGGCGGTCACCGGCTCCCCGGAGAGAGCGCTCTCGAGGATCTTCTCCTTGCGCACGTAGTGGGAGAAGCGCTCGTGGTCGCCCGGCTCCTGCAGCCGCTCCTCGACCAGCTCACGCTCGAGCACGGCCGTCGTCGTCGTGGCAGGCTGGGGCTGCGGGGCGTGCGGGGCGTGCGGGTCGTCCAGAGGGATCTGCGGGTCGCTCATGGCCCCGAGTCTAGGCGCTCAGTTCATCTCCGGGTCGGCAGGAAAGGTCGAGACGAAGGCCAGGTGGTCGCGCTGGCGACGCAGCACCCTGACCCACAGGTCGTCGGGGTGGTCCGAGAACGCGTCACGGGCCTCGGCGTCCACGACGTACCAGCTGCCCGTGCCCACCTCGTCCTCGAGCTGGCCCGGTGACCATCCGGCATACCCGGCATAGATCCGCAGGCCCGCGATCTCGGGGAGCACGAGGACGGGCGGCGTGTCGAGGTCGACGAGGCCGACCCCGCCGAAGAGCCGCTTGACCCCCAGCGGCTCCTCGCCCCCTCCGGGCACGGTCACCAGCCCCAGTGCGGTGTCCAGCCCCACTGGGCCGCCCTCGAACAGGACACCGGGAGGGGTGACGTGCTCCTGCCACGCCGGCAGCACCGCGTCGACGGGCGCCTCCATGGGTCGGTTGAGCACGACGCCCTGGGCGCCGTCGGCATCGTGGTGGAGCATCAGGATGACGCTTCGGTGGAAGACGCCCTCCCCGATCTGCGGCGTGGCGACCAGCAGTCGCCCGGCCAGGTAGTCGCTCTCCACGGGCCTATTCTGCCCAAGGCACGGCAGCACCGTGGCACAAGCCTGCGGCCCCGGTCCTCGAGGGGACCAGGGCCGCAGGCCGTGAGGTATGCCGCTGGGTCAGGCGCGCGCGCCGCGGTAGCCGCTGCGGTCCCCGCGCTCACCGCGGAAACCACCGGGCCGCTCGGACCGCTGGCCGGGGCGACCGCCCTGGCCGCGGTAGCCACCCGTGCGCGCTCCGCTGCGCGGGGCGCCACCGGGACGGCGGCCGCGCTTCTCGCCCTCGAGGACCCGGCGCACCTGGTCCTCGGGGACCGGGATGCCGCTGGGGCTCGTCGCGCCGGTCGCCGCAAGGCGCTCGTCGCCGGGGACGGCCTTGGTCGGCATCGCGTCGATGCCGGCATCGCGGGCCATCCGCTCCATGCCCTTGCGCTGGTGGGGCAGCGCCAGGGTCACGACCGTGCCCTTGTCGCCGGCGCGTGCCGTGCGCCCCGAGCGGTGCAGGTAGTCCTTGTGGTCCGCAGGCGGGTCGACCTGGAGGACCACGGAGACGTCGTCGACGTGGATGCCGCGGGCGGCGACGTCCGTGGCCACCAGCACCGGCAGCGTCCCGTCGCGGAAGGCGCCGAGGACGCGGTTGCGGGCGCCCTGGTTGAGCCCGCCGTGCAGGGCAGCGGCGAAGACGCCCTGCTCGCGCAGCTGGAGGGCGACGCGGTCGGCACCGAGCTTGGTGCGCACGAAGACCACGGTGCGGCCATCGCGGTTGGCGACCTCCGCGGTGATGGTCTTCTTGTGCATCGGGTCGATGAGCAGCACGTGGTGCTCCATCGTGGTGACCGAGGCCTTGGCGTCGTCGGTGGAGTGCGTCACCGGGTCGGTGAGGTAGCGAGCCACGAGCTGGTCGATCCCGTTGTCCAGGGTCGCCGAGAAGAGCAGGCGCTGCCCGCCCGCCGGCATCTGGTCGAGGATCGCGGTGACCTCGGGCATGAAGCCCATGTCGGCCATGTGGTCGGCCTCGTCGAGGATGCACACCTCGATGTCGCCGAGCTCGACAGCACCGCGCTCGATGAGGTCCTTGAGCCGGCCCGGGGTGGCGATGAGCAGGTCGAGCCCACGGTTGAGGGCGTTGATCTGCGTCGTGTAGGACAGGCCACCGGCGACGAGCTTGTGACGCAGGCCGACGACGTGCACGAGGGGCTCGAGCGCGTCGGAGACCTGCATGGCCAGCTCGCGGGTCGGCACCAGGACCAGGGCGCGCGGACGGCGGGGAGCCGCCTTGCGGCCGTCGGCCAGGCGGGTCAGCGTCGGCAGGCCGAACGCCAGGGTCTTGCCGGAGCCCGTCTGGCCGCGGCCGAGGACGTCCTTGCCCGCGAGGGCATCCGGGATGGTCGCGGTCTGGATCGGGAACGGCGTCGTGATGCCGTCGCGGGCCAGGAGGGCGACCAGGGCCTCCGGCAGGCCCATGGCGGCGAAGCCGTTGTCCTCGGTCACCTCACGCGGGCCGCTTACCGACTTGTGGGTCGCCTTGGTCCAGGTGTCGGCCTCGGCGCGCTCGATGTCAGGGTCCATGTAGTTCTGCTCTCGGCCGCGATCGAAGTCGGGGCGGGACGGGCGACGGTCGTCGCGGTTGAAGTCACGACGGGGGCCGCGGTCGTCGCGGTTGAAGCTGCGGGCCGGACGGTCGTCACGGTTGAACGTGCGGGCCGGACGGTCGTCCCGGTTGAAGTCACGACGGGGCGCGCGGTCGTCACGGTCGAAGGTGCGGGCCGGACGGTCGTCGCGGTTGAACGAGCGGGGCGCGCGGTCGTCACGGTCGAAGGACCGGGCCGGACGGTCATCCCGGTTGAAGGTACGGGCCGGACGGTCGTCACGGTTGAACGAGCGCGGCGCGCGGTCGTCGCGGACCGGCCGATCGGCATACGAACGCTTTGACTCGGACGAGGCGGACTGGCCGCGGTGCGGCTTCTTGGGACCGCGCTGGGCGTCAGCCTTTTTCGCGGGGGACCAGCGGGCCTTCTTGGGCGCGCCGGAGGGGGTGTTCTTGGGCACAGGTATTCAACTCACTTCAGGTGACTCGAGGTAGACACGTCTCGAGCCATCTGGCGAGGATGACGGTGAAGACGAGCCTCAGGCGCGAAGCGCCCGGCGGACCGGATCAACAGTTGTCATCCGGTGGGGCCCAGTAGGAGTGGGGGTGTTTCAGGTGGCGACCTTGCCACTGGCGCTGCCATGCGCCGCCGATCTGAGCCCTGTCAGTCTACCAGCGTGCGCGGGTCCTGCTGACCATGCCGATGGTGGCGCCCACCACGACGCCTACCACGACGCCCGACAGGTCGGCCACCGCGTCCCAGACGTCTCCGGAGCGGTTCGGCAGGACGGCGTGCTGCAGCAGCTCGCTCACCGGCGCATGGAGCGCAAGGGGAACCAGCAGGTATGCCGGGCGCACGCCGGCGAGCAGGCCCACCAACGCGGGTGCGGCGAAGAGGGTGACGTGCACGACCTTGTCCGTCCAGGCCACAGGTCCGTGCACCGACACCCGCGGCCAGTACAGCGCAGCGAGGTGGATCGCCACCACGACGACGAACAGCCAGAGCCACACCCTGCCGGCCGCGCGCGACCTCGTCTCCTCCCCGTGCATGGGACAGGACCCTACGCGCGGTGGAATGGCCGGCCGTGCAGAGGTGTTGCCACCCGACGTGACCCGCAGCCCTCTTCCCCTGTCCCTTCTCGACTACGTGGACATCCCCGCTGGGATGTCGGCGCCCGCAGCCGTCGCGCGCACCGTCACCACGGCGCAGGTGGCGGACCGGCTGGGCTACCAGCGGTTCTGGATCTCCGAGCACCACAGCTTCGTGGGTCTGGGCAGCAGCTCGCCGGAGATCCTCATCGCCCACATCGCCGGGGCCACCACGGGGATCCGCGTCGGGGCGGCCGGAATCATGCTGCCCAACCACTCCCCCCTCAAGGTCGCCGAGTGGTTCAAGACCCTGGAGATGCTGCACCCGGGGCGCATCGACCTCGGGCTGGGCAGGGCACCCGGGACGGACCAGCTCACCGCGTTCGCGCTGCGCCGCTCGCGCGAGGCGCTGACCGCTGACGACTTCCCGCAGCAGGCGGCCGAGCTCATCGCGTTCCTCACCGACCGCTGGCCCGAGGGGCACCCGTTCGCGGCGGTGCGGGCCACCCCCGTCGTCCAGACCCAGCCCGAGCTGCTCATGCTCGGCTCGAGCGGCTGGGGCTCGAGCTTCGCGGCGGCCAACGGCATGACCACGGTGTTCGCCCACCACATGAGCCCTGAGCTGGCCGTGGCCGCCCTGCGCGCGTACCGCGAGAACTTCGTGCCCTCCGACCTCGGCCGCGAGCCCAAGGTGATCGTCTCGGCGCTCGCCCTGGCGAGCGAGGACCCTGAGACCGCTGAGGAGTTCAAGGCCGGCTGGGCCCTGGGCATGCGACGGATCCGCAGTGGCGACACCACCCGGCCGAGCCTGGAGGAGATCCGGGAGTTCCGCCGTGGCGACGACTACGTTCGGTTGGCGCCCAGTCTCGACGGCCGCGTCTTTGCCGGGAGCGCAGCCGAGGTGGCCAAGGCACTGACGGCCCTGGCCGACGAGGCCGGAGCGGACGAGGTCACGATCGTGTGCCCGACTCCTGACCACGCCGCCAAGCTGCGCAGCCTGGAGCTGCTCGCCGCGGAGTTCGGCCTCACCCCTCGCTGACTCACCCCTGGCCGACGGGGGCTGGCTCACCCCTGGCTGACGGGTGCCGCGCCCTCCTTGACGGCAGCCTCGACAGCCGCCGCGACGACCTTGGTCACGTCGGGGTGGAACACGCTGGGGATGATGTAGGCGGGGTTGAGCTCGTCCGGGTGCACGACGGCCGCGAGCGCCTCGGCGGCGGCGAGCATGACGTCCTCGTTGACCGCGGTGGAGTGCGCGTCGAGCAGCCCGCGGAACACGCCGGGGAAGACCAGCACGTTGTTGATCTGGTTGGCGAAGTCCGAGCGCCCTGTCGCGACCACGGTCGCGTGCTGGGCGGCATCGACCGGGTCAACCTCTGGCTCGGGGTTGGCCATGGCGAACACGATGGCGTCGTCGTTCATCGTGGCGATGTCGTCACCGGTGAGGATGCCCGGGGCGGAGACGCCGATGAACACGTCGGCGCCGGCGATCGCCGCCTTGAGGGTGCCCGTGACGCCGCGCTGGTTGGTGTGCTCGGCCGACCAGGCGAGCGCGGGGTGCTC
>DASULG010000022.1:0-2937 GCA_036278335.1 Pedococcus sp. | reverse complement strand
GCATACCGGTGGTGTGGAGCGGCGACGAGCTCGGCCTGCCCAACGACCCGCACTGGGCCGAGGAGGAGGGCCACGCGGACGACAACAGATGGGCCCACCGCCCCCGCCTGGACTGGGCCGTGGCCAAGGGCCGTGCAGATCTGCGCACGCCACAGGGCAGGGTGTTCCAGGGCCTGGCCCACCTGGCCCGGGTACGCGCGTCGCTGCCGCAGCTGCACGCGGCTGCCGACAGCGAGGTCCTGATGGGGACCGACGACGGGGTGCTGGCCACGGTCCGGCGGCACCCGAGCGGGCCGATGGTCTGCGTCTACAACGTGACTGACTCGTGGCGGCCGTTCCCGCTCGATCTTCTCGCCGAGGCGGGGATCACCGATCCCTTCAACGCCCTGGGCGCTCACGCGGTCTACGGCGGGCCCGATGGACGCGCGCTGCTCAGCCCGTACGCCGCGTGGTGGGTCGTCGACGCGTCGTCCCTGCCGGTGGTCCCGGGCCGGGTGTAGGCATGCCGGCCGCCGCGGAGGAGCTCTTCGCGGGGCACCCCGACGGCCTTGCCGTGTACCGCGCGGTGGCGGAGGCGGTCAGGGGGCTGGGGGAGTGCACCGTGCCCGCCGTGCTCTCGATCGCGTTGCCGGCCCCGCTGGATTCCGCCCGGGTCAAGCAGGTCGTGCACCCGGCGCCCCGGGTGTGGATGCACCACATCGAGCTGCAGGGCCCGGGTGACGTGGACGACGAGGCTCGGGACTGGCTCCGGCGCGCGTACGAGGCGGCCGGGTAACAGCCTCCGCGCCAGCCCCCTGACCTCGGCAGACGCGCTACGGATTTTGATGGAGAAGCGTCTCCGTCACGGGCTTCAGCCGTGGCCCATCAGAAGGGTGAAATTGCCTTTCGTGGGTGTCGGGGTGTGGGTGTTTCCCCATTGCGTCTTCCGGTTCCGACCTACATTCCGAGGTGGGGGTCCTAGGGGGTTCTCCTATCAGGGGAAGCTCCGGCTCGACGCCAGGTGCAGCCAAGCCGGGAGGGTCAGCGTGGTGAACAGCTCGTCAGCGCTCGCAAACCCGCACGCAGCTCGCCCGACCACCAATGCCGTCTTCCTGGATCCCTCCGGCCGCCGCTGGCGCAGACTGCGCCTCGTGATCGTAGGCGTCGTGGTCGCCGTCCTGGGCCTGCTCGCCTATGCAGTGCCCCACCTCTACGACACGCCAGCGCTGGACGTGCGAGGGGACTCCCTGGGTCCCGAGCTGACGAGCGCCGAGACCGGGGAGCACGTCCCGCTCGTGGGGGAGGGGCCCCTGGTCCGCGTGCTGGAGGTGCGCCGGGAGGGCACCGAGGTCAACGGGTACGACCCGTTCACCCGGAGGCTCGAGACGACGTTCTCGGCCGCGGAGGCGCAGCACATCGGTGACCAGGGGTACGCGATCGAGCGGTTCGGCTACTCGGCCACTGCGACCAGGACCATCTCGCTGACCTTCGACGACGGCCCGGACCCCACGTGGACCCCGGAGCTGCTGAACGTCCTGTCGGCGAACAAGGTCCCGGCCACCTTCTTCGCCACCGGCACGATGATCGCCAGGCACCCGGAGATCATCCGGCGGGAGGTCCGCGAGGGCCATGCGATCGCCAACCACTCGCTGACCCACACCGACGTCAGCGACACCAGCCGCTGGCGGGCTCGGACCGAGCTGGTGGCTACGGACCGGGTGATCCGTGCCGTCACGGGGCAGGAGGTCGGCTACTTCCGGCTCCCGTACGAGGGCGATGACGAGAAGACGACGCAGGCGACGATCGACGGCATCCTGCGCGCCCAGCGCTACGGCTACCTCGTGACCTCCCACGACTTCGACACCGATGACTGGGCGTATGCGTCCAGGGAGCGCAAGGGCGAGATCCCCCTGCCGCCGTTGACCGGCCAGAACATCACCATGCTCATGCATGACGGTGGGGGCGAGGGTCGCAAGCTCACCGTCGACTACGTCCGCAGGCTCATTCCGTACGCCAAGGCTCACGGGTACACCTTCCAGACGATGCCCCAGGCGCAACCCCAGCTCGCGGCCCGGGTCAGCGCCGTCCAGCCGACGGTGTGGGACCAGCTGACCCTCAAGGTCGTCCAGGCCATCTACGTCTGGCCCAGCGTGGTGCTGCAGCTGCTGTTCCTCTTCGCGCTGGCCTCGGTCATCCTCATCGGTGCGGTCAACTGCCTGTTGGCCGCGCACCGCCACCGCAGCCGTGCGCGCCAGGAGTGGCCCGGGCCGGGGGAGCAGCAGCTGCCGGTGTCGGTGGTCATCCCGGCCTACAACGAGCAGGACGTCATCCGACGGACCATCGCGTCGGTGCTGGCGTCGCAGTACCCGCTGGTCGAGGTCCTCGTCGTCGACGACGGCTCGACCGACTCCACCGCGGAGGCGGTGCGCGAGATGGCGCGGCGCAACCCGCGCGTCGTCCTCATCCGTCAGGCCAACTCGGGCAAGGCGGGCGCGCTCAACCACGGTGTCTCCCGGGCGCGAGGCGACTTCATCGTCACCCTGGACGCCGACACGAACCTCACTCCCACCACGGTGGGCAACATGGTCCGTCACTTTGCGGTCGACACCGACGGGCGGCTGGGGGCGGTCGCGGGTGTCGTCGGGGTCGGGAACCGTGAGCGCAACATCCTCACCCGGTGGCAGGCGCTCGAGTACCTCACCCAGATCGGCGTCGAGCGTGCCGCACAGGATGCGATGCGGGCGATCACGATCGTCCCAGGTGCCTGTGCGGCGTGGCGCAAGGACGCGGTCGTCGCCGTAGGCGGCTACTCGGACCTGACCCTGGCGGAGGACTGCGACCTGTCGCTGTCCCTGCAGCGGGCCGGCTGGCTGGTCACCCAGGACGACGAGGCGATTGCGTTCACCGAGGTGCCGGACAACGTCGACGCCCTGCTCGCACAGCGCACGCGGTGGGTCT
>DASULG010000021.1:0-6017 GCA_036278335.1 Pedococcus sp. | reverse complement strand
CGTGCCCGAGGTCGACGTCCTTGACGGTGCCGACCTCGTAGAGGGTGAACGTGCTCGGGCCGACGATGGCCCTCCCCGGCTCGATCGAGATCCGTGGGACCCTCGCCCGATCGCCGTCCCCGATGGCCTTGAACTCCCGGCGCACCAGGTCGGCCATCTGCTCACCGAGCTCGGCGGGGGTCAGCGGCGTGTGCTCGGACGTGTAGGCGATGCCGTAGCCGCCGCCGAGGTCCATCTCGGGCATGTGGATGCCGTGCTGGTCGGCGACGTGGGCGTGCAGCGCGATGAGCCGGCGCGCGGAGACCTCGAAGCCGGAGGTGTCGAAGATCTGGCTGCCGATGTGGGAGTGCAGGCCGCGCAGGTCCAGCACGTCGGCGTGCGCCAGCACCTGCTCGATGGCCGCCGCCGCCTGTCCCCCGGCCAGGGAGAAGCCGAACTTCTGGTCCTCGTGCGCGGTGGCGATGAACTCGTGGGTGTGCGCCTCGACGCCGACGGTCACGCGGATCATCACGGGGGCTCTGACGCCGAGCTCCGTTGCGACGGCGACGATCCGCTCGATCTCCTCGAACGAGTCGACGATGATCCGGCCGACGCCGTACTCGAGCGCCTGCTGGATCTCGGCGAGGCTCTTGTTGTTGCCGTGCATGCCGATCCGCTCCGCGGGGAAGCCGGCCCGCTGCGCCACCGCGAGCTCGCCGCCTGAGGAGACGTCGAGGCTGAGGCCCTCCTCGGCGACCCAGCCCGCGACCGCGGTGCACAGGAACGCCTTGCCCGCGTAGTACACGTCCACCCCGCCGCACACCGGCTCGAACGGCGCGGCGAACTCGTCGCGGAACGCCCGGGCCCGCGCCCGGAAGTCCTCCTCGTCGACGACGTATGCCGCGGTGCCGTACTCGCGCGCCAGCGTCACGACGTCGACGCCGCCGACCTCGAGACGTCCGCTGCCGTCGCGGCGGACGGTCTGGGGCCACAGCTGCGGCAGCAGCTCCATGACGTCGCCCGGCCAGGGCAGCCAGTGCGGTGGGCCGCCGTAGCCCTCGGCGTGGAGGGCGCCTGCCTCGTGCGCGCGCATCTCGGCTCCTCAGGTCTGGGAGAAGGGGGTCGGGCTGGCGACTGCTACATGCGCTCGGGTGCCGAGACCCCAAGCAGGTCAAGGCCGTTCGCCAGCACCTGGCGGGTGGCGTCGTTGAGCCACAGCCGGGTGCGGTGGAGGTCGGTGACCTCCTCGTCGCGGTTGACCGGACGCACCCGGCAGGTGTCGTACCACCTGTGGAAGCGGCCGGCGAGGTCCTCGAGGTAGCGCGCGACCCGGTGCGGCTCGCGCAGCTTCGCGGCCTGGGCGACGACCCTCGGGAAGTCGCCGAGGATCGCGAGCAGGGCGGCCTCGGTGGGGTCGGTCAGCAGCGAGGGGTCGAAGCCGTCCTCGGGCCGCACGCCGTCCTCGACTGCGAGCTTGTGCACGTTGGAGGTGCGGGCGTGGGCGTACTGGACGTAGAAGACCGGGTTCTCGTTGGTCTGCTTGCGCAGCTCCTCCCCCTCGAGCGAGAGGGGGCTGTCCGCGGGGTAGCGCGCCAGGGAGTAGCGGACCGCGTCGGTGCCGATCCAGCTGATCAGGTCGCGCAGCTCGATGATGTTGCCCGCGCGCTTGGAGAGCTTGGCGCCGCCGAGGTTGACCAGCTGGCCGATCTTGACCTCGATGTTGCGCTCCTTGTCATCGCCGGCGCAGGCCGCGATCGCCTTGAGCCGGTTGATGTAGCCGTGGTGGTCGGCGCCGAGGAGGTAGATCTTCTCGTCGAACCCGCGGTCCTTCTTGGACAGGTAGTAGGCGGCGTCGGCGGCGAAGTAGGTCGGCTCCCCGTTGGCGCGGATGAGCACCCGGTCCTTGTCGTCGCCGAAGTCGGTGGTCCGCAGCCAGACCGCCCCGTCGGCGTCGTAGACGTGGCCCTGCTCGCGCAGCCGGGCCACGGCGTTCTCGACTGCGCCGCCCTCGTGCAGCTCCGACTCGGAGAACCAGACGTCGAAGTGCACGCCGAAGTCGGCCAGGGTCTCCTTGATGTCCTTGAGCTGGGCCTCGTAGCCGAGCTGGCGCGCCACCGTGAGGGCCTCGTCATCGGGCAGCTCGAGCAGGTCTGGGCGCTGGTCCAGCGCCGTCTTGGCGAGGTCGTCGATGTACGCGCCGGGGTAGCCGCCGTCGGGGGTCGGCTCGCCCTTGGCCCGGGCGAGGACGCTGCGGCCGAAGTTGTCCATCTGCGCGCCGGCGTCGTTGATGTAGTACTCGGCCTTGATGTCGGCGCCCGAGGCCTTGAGCAGCCGGTGCATGGCGTCACCGAGGGCGGCCCACCGGGTGTGCCCCAGGTGCAGCGGCCCGGTCGGGTTGGCCGAGATGAACTCGAGGTTGATGACCTCGCCGGCGGCCGCGTCGTTGTGCCCGTATGCCGGCCCGGCCGCCACGATGGCGCGCGCCAGCTCGCCGGCGGACGCGGCGTCGACGGTGATGTTGAGGAACCCCGGGCCGGCGACGTCGACGGCCTTGACGCCGGGCAGTCTCTCGAGGCGCTCGGCGAGCTTCGCCGCGACCTCGCGCGGCGGCATACCGGCGCTCTTGGCGAGCTGGAGGGCGACGTTCGTGGACCAGTCCCCGTGCTCGCGGTTCTTCGGTCGCTCCACGCGCACCTCGGCCGGCGCGGTCGCCGTGAAGTCGCCGGCGTCGACGGCCTCGGTCAGGGCTGTGCGGATGGCGAGCGAAAGTTCTTCGGGAGTCACCCGCGCAAGTCTAGGACGCAGGCGCGTACCGCCGGCCCTCGGCCATGAAGCCGTCGACGAGCTCGACGAGGTAGTCGGGGTCGAAGGGCTTGGGCACGAAGGCGTCGAGCCCGGCCGCCTCGGCCTGGACCCGGTCGTGCATCTGGACCGAGGCCGTGACCATCAGCACCGGGACGTGGAGGAGCCGCTCGTCGCTGCGGATCTGCGAGATCGCCCACCAGCCGTCGCGGGGCTCCATCTGCGCGTCGAGGATGATCACGCCGGGCAGGTCGGCGCCGGGGGCCCACAGCCGCGCCAGCAGGGACTCGCCGTCGGTGGCCTCCTCCACGGCATAGCCGTCGAGCTCGAGATTCATCCGGATGAGTCGACGGATGGGCTCAGTGTCGTCGCACACGAGCACCAGGCCGCCACCGCGTTCCATGATTCCTACCCTAGGCTGCTAATCTCCTCTGGCGCCCGTCCAAACGGCGCATGTCGGCCCCCGTAGCTCAGGGGATAGAGCACCGCCCTCCGGAGGCGGTGGCGCAGGTTCGAATCCTGCCGGGGGCACCAGCCGGTGTCACTCGAGAGGGTGGCAGACCGACCTTGCCGAGTCAGGCAGCGTCGATCTGCCACCCTCTCGTCGTCTCCCAGACCGCGCAATCCTCGCGAAACCCCACGGACGTGACATCCGCCGCTCTAGACTCAGCCGCCTCACGGTCGCGGCGCAGGGGCCCGCGCCGCTACGGGGGGAACTCGAGCCATGCGCCGACTGCTGTCCATCTCGACCATGGCGGCGGTCCTCGCCGCAGCGGCCCTCGCCGGGGCGCCCGGCTCGACGGCCGCGGCACCAGCCTCCCCCGCACCAGCCTCCCCCGCGCCGGGCTCCGCTGCCGCACCCGTCTCCCCCGCCGCGCCGACCGGCGACCTCGTCACCCTGAGCGAACAGGTCGCCGCCCTCGACCCGGGCACTGGCGACGACGACCTCGGCGCGCTCGAGGGCACGCCGAGCCTCCCGACGGGCGACGTCACCTTGCTCAAGCAGCGCCAGGAGGCCATCCGCCCCCAGCCCAGCGCGGCCGACCGGACCGTCACCGTGCCGATCGGCCGCTACTACATGTCGTCGGCCGTCATGCAGCCCGTGGCCGTGGGCACCCGCGGCTACGAGGACACCAAGGTCTGGCCGCGCGGTGGCTGGGGCACGCGGGACTCCACGGGCGTGCGCATGTTCATCTGGCCGGGCACGACCAAGCAGTGGAACCACCCGGTCGGCCAGGCGCAGTACGCCATCCACAACCTCAACTCGTACCGGCTGACGAAGGACCCGGTCTACCTCGAGACCGCGCGCAAGAGCGCCCAGCGCCTCGTCGACCGCCGTGTCGTGTCGGCCGGCGCCTGGTACTACCCGTACGACTTCAACTTCTCGGTGCACGGCGACACCACCCAGATGCTCACTGCCCCGTGGTACTCGGCGATGGCCCAGGGGCAGGCGCTGTCGGCCTTCGTCCGGATGTTCGAAGCGACCAAGGACCCCAAGTGGCGCCTGGCGGCCGACGCCACCTTCCTCAGCCTGCTGCAGGCCCCGTACAGCACCGCGCCGTTCTCCTCACGCGTGGACACCAACGGCCGACTCTGGTTCGAGGAGTACCCGCGCTACCCCATCGCGAACAGCGAGATGGTGCTCAACGGCCACATCTTCGCGATGTACGGCCTGCACGACTACTGGCAGCTCACCAAGGACGACAACGCCCGCAAGCTCTTCCTCGGCGGCCTGTCGACCATCGAGAGGTCGGTCCTGACCGAGTACCGACGGCCGAGCTGGCTCAGCGTCTACTCGCTGCGGCACCAGATGAACACGCACAGCTACCACCCGATCCACATCGGGCAGTTCCTCGTGCTGTGGCGCCTGACCAAGGACAACCGCTGGATCGAGGCGGCCACCGCCTTCCGCAACGACTACCCCACCCAGGCGCAGACGGGGCAGCTTCGGATCACCCCGAAGGTCCGCACGATCTACAAGATCAGCTCGACCGGCGGGATCGCCTCGAGCCGGACCGTCAGCTTCGCGCGCCTCACCGGGGCCCCCTATGACCGCCGCCAGCGGCTCCAGGGCGGGCCCATCGCCTACCGCGTCACCGCCGGGGCGTATGCCGGGTGGTGGTTCCCCGAGGCCTACGGCGTGGCCTGGGGGCTGGGCGCCATCGACCGGCACGGATACTTCCCCGAGACGCCCGTCATGTTCCGCGGAGGCACGACGTTCACGGCATACCGTCTGGACTCCGCCGGCAACGTGGCCGGCAGCAGGACCCTGACGATCAGCTCGACTCGGGTCTCCGGCGCGCCGACGCGCTACAGCGGTGTCGTGCTGGGGCGGCCCTCCTACTACTTCTACAGCGGCGCCTTCGCGGGCTACTGGGTCCCGCTGCAGTACAAGGTCTATCTGCCCTGACCTGACCTGACCTGACCCGGGCCCACCCCGGCCGACCCGGACTCGGATCTCGAGAGGGTGGCGAATCGACGCTGCGGCGCGCAGAAAGGTCGGTTTGCCACCCTCTCGCTGTGGGGCTGTGGACGAGGCGGCGGGGCCGTGGCCCGATCTCGCCACGCTTGCTGGGTGTCGCGGATCCTGCTGCCCTCCGGGCTGGCCGGCCGGGCGTTCTCGGTCGCCGAGGCCGCCGACGCCGGCCTGGGCGAGGGTCGGCTGCGCGGCTGTGACCTCAGCCGGCCTCTCCACGGGCTGCGCGGCGACGGGCGGCTGACCGATGCCGTGGCACTGGCCCGTGGCGCCAGGCTCGTGCTGCCTGACGACATCGCGTTCTCACACTGCACGGCCGCAGCCCTGCTCGGCCTGCCCGTGCCGAGACTGCGCGAGCACCTCTGGCCGCTGCACACCATGCGTCCGAGCGGCCGCAACCGCATCGACCGGCCCGAGTGCCTCGCCCACCGCGGCCTGGAGTCGCGCGAGACCACGCACGCCCACGGCGTGCCCGTCGTGGGGATGGCCGACACCTGGTGTGACCTGGCGGACCTGCTCGGGCTCGACGACCTCGTGGTGCTCGGCGACGCGGTGGCCACGCGGCTGGGCACGGTGACGCCCCTGGCCGAGGCGCTCGGTTGCCGAACCAGACCGCGCGGGGCCCGGGTGCTCCGCGAGGCGCTGCGGTGGATCCGGGTCGGCTCCGGCTCGCCGATGGAGAGCCGCACCCGACTGCTCTTCGTGCGGTCGGGCCTGCCCGAGCCCGAGCTCAACCTCGACGTCAGCCACGACGACGGCG
>DASULG010000020.1:0-4690 GCA_036278335.1 Pedococcus sp. | reverse complement strand
ACCCCACCCGGCGGGACGCGGCCGACGGTCGGCTCCGGCGCTCCACCAGCGTCATCACTGACCACCCCCGTCAGCCGACCCGGTGCAGGCCGACCCGGTCCAGGCCAACCCGATCCAGGCCGAGCAGGCTGACCCGGGCGGACTCGGCCACCAGGAAGTCCACGGCACCGACGAGGGTCAGCAGGCTGTCGGCGTCGGCGTCGTCGTAGTGCACCGGGAAGCCGGCTCGCTCGCTGAGCAGCTCGACCATCTCGCGGAAGCGTCCGAAACCCATGGGGCAGGCGGTGCGGACGTCAGTCCCGGCCCTGATGGCGGCGAAGTCGGCGGCAGGGCACACCTCCCTGAGCACGCCCAAGTACAGCGTGCGGGCTTCCTCGGGCGACATTGCACACCTCAACTCGCGCCGGGGGACCGGCGCTGGACTCTGCGGTCCCTGCCCTCGAAGACTGCCTCCCGGGCGTGACTCACAACAGGGCCAAAGGCCCCTATGCCCCTCGGGAGGTCCGTGCGGCTCCGCGCCCTGCGGCTCCCTGCCCCTGCGGCTCCCTGCCCCTGCGGCTCCGCGCCTCGGTGCCGACGCCACCTCAGGGCTGGAGCGTCCAGGACTGCCCTGGGTGCAGCACGACGGGCGTGCAGTCGGGCGCGTGGCGGCGGACATCCCGGGCAAAAGCGATACCGGGCCGGTCCATCCAGCCCAGTGGCAGGTGCCGCCCCGCCGGCGCGTGCAGCGTCCCCCAGTGCACGGGGACGGCGTAGCGCGCGCCCACGACCTCGCAGGCCCTCGCGGCCTCCGAGTGGTCCATGTGGCCGCCGGAGAGCCGGGGCGCCCAGCCGGAGACCGGCACGACGGCCACATCGATGTGGCTGCCCGCGAGCGAGGGCAGCTCCGCCATGCCGGGGTAGAGCTCGGTGTCGCCGGCGACCCACACGGTGGTCGAAGGCGAGCGGACCAGGTGGCCATGGGCGTCGTTGGGACGGTGCGGCATCGGGCGGTGGGCGTGGACAGCCGGCGTGAGGCGCACCTGCACCGAGCCGTTGCCCCCGACCGACACCCACTCACCGTCGCCGAGCCCCACACCATCGGGGATCCCCTTGCCCGAGAGCCACTCGGCGCTCGCGGGCGCCGTGAAGACGGGTATGCCGGGGAGCCGCCGGAGGGAGGAGAGGTGGGCGTGGTCGTGGTGCAGGTGCGAGAGCAGGACCGCGTCCGCGCCCCGCCAGGCGAGCCGGTCGGGGGTGTCACCGCGCCGGCGCAGGATGCCGGCGTGGCGGGCGAGGAGCGGGTCTGCCACCAGCCGGACGCCGTCGAGGTCGAGGACCACGGTGGAGTGGCCCAGCCACGTCAGCCGCAGGCTCACGGCCGGATCCCCAGGTGGCGCATCCACGCCACAAGCTGCCGGTGCACGGACTCGGCGCCCGTGAGCCAGCCCTGCCCGTCGCGGTCCTCGAGCAGCGAGGGGTCGAGCGAGAGCTCCGCGGGGTAGAGCAGCATCGCCTCGTTCTGGTCGCCGCCCATGCCGCCGTGGGAGCCGACCAGCTCCTCGAAGGCGTGGACGTGGCCGGTGGCGTCCACGGAGGAGAGGATGAGCAGGTCGCCGGTGTTGGCCATGGACGTCGCGCGGAGCAGGTCGGCCCGGGCGCGGCTGCCGTAGGGCAGCAGCGGGTCCTCGCCCTCGACCTGCCCGTCGTCCAGCACGTGCAGGCCACCGGCGCCGATCGCGATCGGCCCGCGCCCCTCGCTCTGGGCCACGACGACGCCGATCGAGGCCCGCGCCACCAGCCCCGCGACGAGCCGGGGCCAGCGCTCCAGCGTCTCCTCCAGCGTCACTCTGCCGGGTTCGCGCGGGAACCAGAGCAGGGCGAGGCTGCCCGAGGCGACGACGACGAGCTCCGGCGGCGTGGCGCCGTCGCCGCCAGGGTGGTCCCGGTCCGGCCCGACGAGGACCGGCCGGCGGGTGGGGCCAGGGTGGAACAGGCTCGCGAGGAGGGTGTTGACCGGCCCCCACGACTCCTCGGCTGACGCCTCCACGGACTCGGCGTCCGGCACGGACACCAGTCCGCGGCATACCTCGGCGAGGTCGGCGCCCTCGAGCTGCTCGAACGTGGGCCCCAGGCTCTGCCCGTGGTCGGACAGCACCACGATGCGGTAGTCGCGAGGGGAGAGGGCCGCGACCCGCTCGAGCAGCGCGAGCACGCCGTCGAGGCCCTCGAGCGCGCGCAGCGACTCGGGTCGTGACGGCCCGGCATGGTGGGCGATCTCGTCGTAGTCGACGAGGTTCACGTAGATGCTGGGCGTGCCACGCACCAGGTGCTCGGCCACGAGCGAGACGTTGACGTCGCGCAGCAGAACGTTCGTCACACCGCGCAGCACGACGTACCAGCCGCGGCGGGGGACCCGCGGCTCGACCTGGCGTATCCGCTGGCGCCGGCCCTGGTAGAGCTCCTTGACCATCTCGACGACACTGCGGCTCAGGGCCCGCGCCAGCACGAACGGGCTGGCGAAGAAGCGCAGGAACGGCGGCCCCGGCCCCAGGCCGCCGCCCCCGCCCGCCGAGCTCATGACGAGCAGCCGCGTGGGGGCGTCCCCGGAGAACATGGTGCTGATGGCCGCCCCACCGTGGGCCAGCAGCCCGTTCCCGTCGCTCAGCCGCGACTCGATGGCAGCCGCGTCCTGGGGGCGGTTGGTGACCACGAGTCGGCCCAGGCCCTTGTCCCACCAGCGGAAGGCCGGCACCTGCTGGCCGCTGCCGTAGAGCACGCCCGCCTGGACCGAGGGCGTGGTGGACGGCACGGGCGACCACCAGGGCGCCAGACGGTGGCTGCCCTGCCGCAGCCACCTGGCCATCGTCGGCGCCAGGCCGCTCTCGATCGCCTGCCGAAGCACGCTGTGCGACAGGCCGTCGAGCTGCACCATGAGCAGACCGGACCCGCCGTGGGGTGCCTGCTCACGCGCGGTCTGCCGAGCCCGGGACCGCGCGCGGCGGAGGGTGTCACCCAGGACGTACGCACTGTCGTTCGCGCCGATCAGCCACCGGCCGACCGCCATGATGAACGAGGCGACGATGATCACGGCCGCTGCCGACCGCCACCCGTTGACACCGATGCCCGGCACCACCGACAGCACGCCCCAGGCGATGAGCAGCTGCGCGAGGAGGCCGCAGAGCATCGCGCCGATCGCCCCGACCGCGATGGCCAGCAGCCGCAGCACCGGCCGCAGGAGGAAGTCGGCCAGGGCGACGGCGGCCGCGACCACGACGACGGGCAGCAGGCCGGTGGTGGTGGCGCTGTCGACGAGGCCGATGGCGGCCCCGAGCCCGAGCGTCGTGGTGAGCAGCGACCACCCGGCGTCGGCGAGGTCTCGGAGGGTGGGGACGAGCGGTCCCGGACGGGCCACCTGCGGCACCCTCAGCACCCTACCCAGTGGCCGGGGCGCGCGGGGTCAGGCCGGCTGCGCCGGAGCCTCGCGGCTGAGCAGCGCCACCACGGCGTCGATGGTCCGCAGGTCCTCGTCCTCCTCGATGCGGAACCCGGCCCCCTTGCTGAGGCGCTCGACGATCTCCACGAAGTCGAGGGAGTCCAGCTCGAAGGCGTCGCGCAGGTCGGTGTCGCCGGGCATGCCGGTGAGGTCGGCCTCGGGGACGACGCCGCGCAGCGACTGCTCCAGCAGCTCTCGGGCCTCATCTGGTCTCATAGCTCCTCCGGTCTCTGCAGCAGGCGGTCGAGGTGTTTGAGGAAGCGGGCGCCCACCGCGCCGTCGCTGGCCCGGTGGTCGCCGGCGAGGGTGACGGTGACGAGTGGCCGCACGCCGAGCAGGCCGTCCACGGCCCAGGGCCGCTCGGAGACGGCGCCGAAGCCGACGAGGGCCACCTGGGGCGGGTAGATGACCCCCAGCACGCTCTCGACGCCCTGGTCGCCGAGGTTGGAGACGGTGATGCTCGGCGGGGTCAGGTCGGAGCCGCGGAGCCGCCCCGCCCGGGCACGGGTGGTGAGCTCGCGCATGGCCGCCATCATCTGGCCCACCGTGAGGCTGTCGGCGTCATGGATGGCGGGCACGAGGAGGCCGCCGCGGCGCAGCGAGAGGATGAGCCCGAGGTCGACGGCCGACGCCGGCCGGAAGGCGCCTTCGACCCAGTGGCCGTTGAGGTCGGGCACGGCGCCGGCCGAGCGGGCCGCGGCCAGCAGCAGCAGGGCCGACGGCACGAGGCGCTCCTCGACGGGCAGCTCGCGGTTGCGCTTCCGCAGCCACTCGAGGGTGGTGTGCAGGTCCACCGTCGCGCTGAGGTAGTAGTGCGGGATCTCCCGGTTGGAGGTGGTCATGAGCGCGGCGATGCTCTGCCGCATGGAGTCGGTGCCCACGGTGTCCGCGTGCCGCGGCCCCGTCGGCACCGACGGGGCTGAAGGCGCTGGAGGCGCGGTGGGGGTCGGTGGCCCCGCCGGCATCGTCGCGGCACGAAGCACGTCGTCGGCGCGCACCGCGCCCGATGGGCCGGTTCCCGGTATGCCGCGCACGTCCGTGCCGCGCTCGCGCGCGAGCCTGCGCGCGTAGGGTGAGACCCGCTGTCGCGCAGGGGTTTCCGGGGTGGCCGCTACAGGTGCCGCTGCGGAGGGTGTCAGGGCTGCCGCGCGTCCCTGGGCCGCGAGCTCCAGGTCGCCGCGGGTGATGGCGCCGCGACGGCCGGTGCCCCGCACC
>DASULG010000019.1:0-2526 GCA_036278335.1 Pedococcus sp. | reverse complement strand
GGCCGGGGACATCGTGCACATCGCCTACGGCTATGGCCTGTTCACCGGCGGCATCGGCGCGCACTACGGCGCCGAGCGCCTCGGCTGCACGGTCGTCCCGGTCTCCGGCGGCATGACCGAGCGCCAGGTGCGGCTCATCGCGGACTTCGGACCGCGAATCATCATGGTCACCCCGTCCTACTTCCTGGCGGTCCTCGACGAGATGGAGGCGCAGGGCGTCGACCCCAAGCAGACCTCCCTCGAGATCGGCATCTTCGGCGCCGAGCCCTGGACCGAGCAGATGCGCGAGGAGGTCCAGCGGCGCACCAACATCCGGGCGGTGGACATCTACGGCCTCTCCGAGGTGATGGGGCCCGGGGTCAGCCAGGAGTCCGGCCAGACCCAGGACGGCCTGCACATCTGGGAGGACCACTTCTACCCCGAGATCGTCGACCCGATCACCGGGGAGGTCCTGCCCGACGGCCAGGAGGGCGAGCTGGTCTTCACGTCCCTGACCAAGCAGGCGATGCCCGTGGTCCGCTACCGCACCCGCGACCTGACCACGCTCCTGCCCGGCACGGCCTACCCGCAGTTCCGCCGGATGGCCAAGATCACCGGGCGCAGCGACGACATGATGATCGTGCGGGGGGTCAACGTCTTCCCCTCGCAGATCGAGGAGCACATCCTGGCCATCGACGGCCTGGCCCCGCACTACCTGTGCGTGCTCACCCGGCCCGGCCGCATGGACCAGCTCACGGTGCGGGTCGAGGCGAGCGCCGAGGGCCTGCCGGAGCCGCAGAGACAGTCCCTCGCCCGCGACCTGCAGGCCAGGGTCAAGCACCGGGTGGGGGTGACCATCCGCGCCGAGGTGCTCGAGCCGCACGCCCTGGAGCGCTCGCTGGGCAAGGCCCGGCGCATCGACGACCAGCGCCACCTCCGCTGACGAGGTCGGCCGGCGTTCGCCCACAGCGGATTGCCCGGGCTCACATGCGCTGTAATCATGATTACATGAGTACACGTACAACAACTGCGGAGGCATGGCTGGCCGGCCGCCTCCCCGAGGACTGGTTCACCGGCCCGGTCGAGGTCAGCAGGGACCGCGACGAGATCGTCATCATGGGGACACTGCGTGAGCCCGAGCTGCCCGAGGACGCCGACCAGGCGGACAGGGAGGTGGCAGCGCGGGGGCGCGCCAAGTCCTTCCGGGAGGACACCCGGGAGCGACGCATCGAGATCGCCCGAGAGCTCGAGCACCTCAGCGGCAGAAAGGTGTCCTGGGGCGTGCGGGTCGGGGAGACCGAGATGCTCTTCACCCACCTCGCCGCGCCGGTGATGACCCGGCTGCGCCAGCCTGAGCGCCGGGTCCTCGACACCCTGGTCGACGCCGGGGTCGCGCGCTCCCGCTCGGAGGCGCTGGCCTGGTGCGTGCGCCTGGTCGGCGAGAAGTCCGACACCTGGCTGGCCGACCTGCGTGAGGCCCTGCAGCACGTAGAGGAGGTCCGCAAGAAGGACCCCGTGGGTGACGGCCCGTGACGCCACGGCCCGCATTCCGTCCGCCCACGGCGAACATGAGTCCAGTCGGCTCAGGTCGGGGAACACCGCGGCATACCGCCGCGTTTGCCCCCATGTATCACCGTGCAGGGCGACGCCCGGGTGGTCCCGATCGCGTATCGGTGCCACTGACCCGTTCACCGACGTCGTCCCACACGGATAGCATCGAGGTGATCTCGATTAGGCAGGAGCAGAGAGATGTTTGAACGGTTCACCGACCGTGCCCGCCGGGTGGTCGTGCTTGCGCAGGAGGAAGCGCGCATGCTCAACCACAACTACATCGGCACGGAGCACATCCTGCTCGGCCTCATCCATGAGGGTGAAGGCGTCGCCTCCAAGGCTCTGGAGAGCCTCGGCATCTCGCTGGAGTCGGTCCGCGAGCAGGTTCAGGAGATCATCGGCCAGGGCCAGCAGGCGCCCTCCGGCCACATCCCCTTCACGCCGAGGGCGAAGAAGGTCCTCGAGCTGAGCCTGCGCGAGGCGCTTCAGCTCGGCCACAACTACATCGGCACCGAGCACATCCTGCTCGGCCTCATCCGCGAGGGCGAGGGCGTCGCAGCGCAGGTGCTCGTCAAGCTGGGCGCCGACCTCAACCGGGTGCGCCAGCAGGTCATCCAGCTCATCTCCGGCTACCAGGGCAAGGAAGGCTCCGGCGCCGGGGCCGGCGCCGGCGTGCAGCAGGAGGGCACTCCCGCAGGCTCGCTGGTCCTCGACCAGTTCGGCCGAAACCTGACCCAGGCTGCCCGCGAGGGCAAGCTCGACCCGGTCATCGGTCGCGAGAAGGAGATCGAGCGGGTCATGCAGGTGCTGTCCCGCCGCACCAAGAACAACCCCGTCCTCATCGGCGAGCCCGGCGTCGGCAAGACCGCCGTCGTCGAGGGCCTGGCCCAGGACATCGTCAAGGGCGAGGTGCCCGAGACCCTCAAGGACAAGCAGCTCTACACCCTCGACCTCGGCGCGCTGGTCGCCGGCAGCCGCTACCGCGGTGACTTCGAG
>DASULG010000018.1:0-7717 GCA_036278335.1 Pedococcus sp. | reverse complement strand
CATGCACGACGTGGGCCCACTCGCCACCGGCGAGCTCGTTGCGCGTGCTGCCCAACAGGTAGATGACCTGTCCGGCCGTCTTCCAGCCCGACGGGGTGCGCCGGGAGACGTCGTCCATGACGCCGAGGACGCCGATCACCGGGGTCGGGTGGATGGCGATGTCACCGGTCTGGTTGTAGAAGGAGACGTTGCCGCCGGTGACCGGGACGCCGAGCTCCGCGCACCCGTCGGCGAGGCCGGTGACGGCGCGCTCGAACTGCCACATCACGCCGGGGTCCTGCGGCGAGCCGAAGTTGAGGCAGTCGGTGACCGCCAGCGGGCGGGCGCCCGCCGTCGCGACGTTGCGGTAGGCCTCGGCGAGCGCGAGCTGCGCGCCGGCATACGGGTCGAGCTTGGCGAACCGGCCGTTGCAGTCGGTGCTCAGCGCCACGCCTCGCCCGGTCTCCTCGTCGACGCGCACGACGCCCGAGTCGTCGGGCATCGCGAGCGCGGTGTTGCCCAGGACGTACCGGTCGTACTGGTCGGTGACCCAGGACTTGTCGCACAGGTTCGGCGAGGCGAGCAGCGTGAGCAGGGCGTGCTTGACCGCGTCGCCGCCCGCGGGCCTTGGCAGCGACCCGGTCCCGTTGTCCTGCAGCTCGTCGAGGTATGCCGGCCGCTCGAGCGGGCGGTGGTAGACGGGGCCGTCGTGGGCCACCGACCGCGGCGGGACGTCGACGATGACCTCGCCGTGCCAGGTGATGACGAGGTGCTGGCCGTCGGTGACCTCGCCGATGACCGTGGCCTCGACGTCCCAGCGGTCGCAGATGGCCATGAACTCGTCGAGCCTCGCCGGTTCGACGACGGCCATCATCCGCTCCTGGCTCTCCGACATGAGGATCTCCTCGGGCCGGAGGCTGGCGTCGCGCAGCGGGACGAGGTCGAGCTCGACCTGCATGCCGCCGTCGCCATTGGACGCCAGCTCGCTTGTCGCACAGGAGAGCCCGGCCCCGCCGAGGTCCTGGATGCCGTCGACCACGTGGGCCTTGTAGAGGTCGAGGCAGCACTCGATGAGCACCTTCTCGGCGAACGGGTCGCCCACCTGGACGGCGGGCCGCTTGGCCGGGCCGCCCTCCTCGAAGGTCTCGGACGCGAGGACGGACACGCCGCCGATGCCGTCACCGCCGGTCTTGGCGCCGAAGAGGATGACCTTGTTGCCGCGTCCGGAGGCCTTGGCGAGGTGGATGTCCTCGCGGCGCATGGCGCCGACACACAGGGCGTTGACGAGCGGGTTGCCCTGGTAGCAGTCGTCGAAGACGACCTCACCGCCGATGTTGGGCAGGCCGAGGCAGTTGCCGTAGCCACCGACACCGGCGACCACACCCGGCAGGACGCGCTGGGTGTCGGGGTGGTTGAGGTTGCCGAAGCGCAGGGGGTCCATCACCGCGATCGGCCGCGCGCCCATCGACATGATGTCGCGGACGATGCCGCCGACGCCGGTGGCGGCTCCCTGGTAGGGCTCGACGTAGGACGGGTGGTTGTGCGACTCCACCTTGAAGGTCACCGCCCAGCCGTCGCCGATGTCGACGACGCCGGCGTTCTCGCCGATGCCGACGAGGAGCTTCTCGCGCATCTCGTCGGTGGTGTTCTCGGCGAAGTGCCGGAAGTGCACCTTGCTCGACTTGTACGAGCAGTGCTCGGACCACATGACGGAGTACATGGCGAGCTCGGCGCTGGTCGGGCGGCGGCCGAGGATCTCGCGGATGCGCTCGTACTCGTCCTGCTTCAGCCCGAGCTCGGTCCAGGGCTGCTCGTGGTCCGGGGTCGCGCCCGCATCGGTGACGGTGTCGACCGCTGGGCGGCCGGTCTGGGTGGTGCTCATGCGCTGACAACCTGCTTCAGGACGGAGGTGAAGAAGCCGAGCCCGTCGGTCGAGGGGCCGTAGCCCTCCTCGACGCAGTGCTCCGGGTGCGGCATGAGGCCGACGACGTTGCCGCGCTCGTTCGCGATGCCGGCGATGTCGCGGTAGGAGCCGTTGGGGTTGCGGCCGCCCTCGGGGACGACGTAGCGGAACACCACGCGGCCCTCCCCCTCGAGCTCGTCGAGGGTGCGCTGGTCGGCGACGAACCCGCCCTCGCCGTTCTTGAGGACGATGGTGATCTCCTGGCCCGCCTCGTAGTCCGAGGTCCAGGCCGTCTGCGCGTTCTCCACCCGCAGGCGGGTGTCGATGCAGTTGAACTTGCGGTGGTCGTTGCGGATCAGCGCGCCGGGCAGCAGGTGGGACTCGGTGAGGATCTGGAAGCCGTTGCAGACGCCCAGGACCGGCAGGCCGCCCTTGGCCCGGTGGATGATCTCGCCCATGACGGGGGCGAACCGGGCGATCGCCCCGCAGCGCAGGTAGTCGCCGTAGGAGAAGCCGCCGGGGAGGATGACCGCGTCGACGCCCCTGAGGTCGGCGTCGCCGTGCCAGAGGGAGACGGGTTCGGCGCCGACGGCGCGCACGGCGCGGGCGGCGTCACGGTCGTCGAGGGAGCCGGGGAAGGTGACGACGCCGATCTTCACTTCGCGGTGCCCTCCGTGTCCTGCGCACGGACGCTGATGACGTCCTCGATCACCGGGTTCGAGAGCAGCCGCTCGGCCGCCTCGCGGGCGGCGGCGAGCACCTCGTCGGTGACCTCCCCGTCGACGGTGAGGACAAAGCGCTTGCCCTGCCGCACGTCGGTGAACTGGCCGAAGCCGAGGCGGGGCAGGGCCCCGTTCACCGCCTGACCCTGGGGGTCGAGGATCTCTGGCTTCAGCATGACGTCAATGACGACGTTGCCCATGCGGGGTCTCCTGAGGCAGTCGCTGGGAGGGAGCGCGGTCAGTCTAGCCGCGGCCAGTGGACGGTATGCCGGCTGCCCACCTCGCGGGCAGCCTGCGACGAGCGGCACACGTCCGGCTGGGTCAGGATGGGCCCATGCCCAGAGGGAAGCTGATCGTCTCGACACGGTGGCCCGCGCAGATCGTGCTGGTCCGCCACGGCCAGAGCGTGGGGAACCTCGCTGCCGCCGAGGCCGGCCGCAGCGGCGCCGATCGCCTGGACCTCGACTTCCGTGACGCCGACACCCCGCTGTCCGAGACGGGTCACCAGCAGGCGGGCGCCGTGGGGGCCTTCCTCAGGGCCGGCCTGGAGAGCGACTGCCCGGAGCTGGTCGTGAGCTCGCCGTACGCCCGCGCGGCGCAGACGGCTGCCTCGGCGGTCAAGGCCTGGGGCTGTGAGCACGAGCTGGTTCTCGACGAGCGGCTGCGTGAGCGCGACCTCGGCGTCTTCGACGGCCTGACCTCAGCCGGCATCCGCTCCGAGTACGCCACCGAGGCCGACCGGCGCTCCCGGATCGGGAAGTTCTACTACCGGCCCCCGTCGGGCGAGAGCTGGTGCGACGTGACGCTGCGCGCGCGCTCGCTGCTCGCCGACCTGCGGGAGGGGTATGCCGACCGGCGGGTCTGGCTGTTCACGCACCAGGCCGTGATCATGAGCTTCCGGTACGTGCTGGAAGACCTCACCGAGCAGGAGCTGCTCGAGATCGACGCCACCACCGACCTGCCGAACTGCTCCATGACCTCCTACCGCGCGGGTGAAGGAGGTGTCGACCTGGTGCGCTTCGCCGACACCACCGCTGTAGACCAGGCGCAGACACCGCGAACCGCAGAGCCATCCCGGGCCCGCGAGGCCAACCATGGCGGCTGAGGCACCCACCCCGATCACGCCACGGCTGCTGCGCGGCTGGGCACTCCCCGAGCCCGGCAAGGACAAGGAGGCGCGGGGGCGCACCCTGGTCGTCGGCGGCACGGCGCACACCCCTGGCGCCGTCCTGCTCTCAGGGGAGGCGATCCTGCGCGCAGGTGCAGGCAAGCTCCAGGTCGCCACAGCCGAGCCCGTCGCCGCCGCCCTCGCGGTGGCCGTGCCGGAGGCCCTCGTCGTCCCGCTGCCGACCGATGCGGCGGGCAACCTCGGCCTCGACGCAGCCGAGAAGGTCCTGGAGCTGGCTGACGGCGCCGACACGGTGCTGCTCGGCCCGGGCTTCTCCGACGTGGACCGCTCGGTCGACCTGCTCCGGCGAGTCGTGCCCCGGTTGTCCTGCCCGGTGGTGCTGGACGCGCTCGCCTCGGCCTACCTCGGCGCTGACCGGGACGGCGTGGCGCACCTGGCGGGACGGGCGATCCTGACCGTCAACCCCGACGAGCTGGCCAAGACCCTCGACGTGGCGCCGGAGAAGGTGCAGGACGACATGGTCGGCGCTGCCCGCCGCCTGGCGGCCCAGACCTCGGCCGTGGTCCTCTGTGGCGGCCAGGGCAAGACCATCGTCAACCCGGACGGCCACGCGTGGACGAGCGACACCGGCGGCCCCGGCCTGGGGGTCTCTGGGTCCGGCGACGTCCAGGCAGGACTGGTGGCGGGGCTGCTCAGCCGTGGCGCGGAGCCGGCGCAGGCGGCGTGCTGGGGCGGCCACCTGCACGGCTCTGCCGGGGACGTCCTCGCCGGCCGCGTCGGGACGGTTGGTTTCCTCGCCCGCGAGATCGCGGGCTGCGTGCCCGACCTGCTGGAGAGCCTCTCCGCGTAGCCCCCACAGTCACCGTTCGGGCGTTGACAGCACCACACCGGCGGAGGAACCTTCGCAGCGCAGGCACGCTCGTGCGGGGAGGGGGTCGACGTGAACCCAGTGGTGCACGCCCTGATGCGGATGGGCACGCGGGTCGCCATCGCCGTGTACCGGAGGTCGAGCGGCCGGATCGGTGGGAAGGCGCGCGGCGGGGTCCCCGTCCTCCTGCTGACCGTCCCGGGCCGGAAGACCGGCATCCCGCGAACCACTCCCGTGGGCTACTTCGAGCACGACGGCGGCTACGTCCTCACCGGAACGGCCGGGGGCGCGCGGGAGGACCCCCAGTGGTTCCGGAACCTGCGCCGCTCTGCCGAGGCCGAGGTCGAGATCGGGGCCCGGAGGATCAGGGTGCGGGTCCGCGAGCTGCGCGGTCCGGAGCGCGACACCGTCTGGCGCGACGTGGTGCTGGCGAAGGCTCCCAGCTTCGGTGCCTACCAGGACAAGACGCCTCGGACCATCCCCCTCGCCCTGCTGATCCCCACCGGCGGCTGAGCAGCGGCAGCCGGCACTCAGGTGAAGCGTCGCCCGGTGAGCCGCTCGTAGGCCTCGATGTACTTCGCCCGGGTCTGCTCCACCACCTCGTCCGGCAGCGGAGGCGGCGGGGTCTCAGAGGAGCGGTCCCAGCCGCTGGCCTCGGAGGTCAGCCAGTCCCGCACGAACTGCTTGTCGTAGGACGGCTGGGCGCGGCCCGGCTGCCACCCCTCGGCCGGCCAGAACCGCGACGAGTCCGGGGTCAGCACCTCGTCTGCGAGCAGGATGGCGTCTCCCTCGAGGCCGAACTCGACCTTGGTGTCGGCGATGAGGATGCCGCGCTGAGCGGCAATCTCGTTCCCGCGGGCCAGGATCGCGGTGGTGAGGTCGCGCACCCGTGCAGCCAGAGCCGACCCGATCTCGGTCTCGACCTCCTCGTAGGTCATCGGTTGGTCGTGCTGCCCGACCGGCGCCTTGGTCGAGGGCGTGAACACCGGCTCGGCCAGGCGCGACCCGTCCACGAGGCCCTCGGGGAGCCGTACCCCGCTGACGGTGCCCGTCTGCCGGTACTCCCCCAGTCCGCCACCGGTGAGATACGCGCGCGCCACACACTCGACGGGCAGCATCTGCAGCCGCTTCACCAGCACGGCGCGACCGGCCACCTCTGAGGGGACGTCCGTGGACAGCACGTGGTTGGGCACGAGCTGCTCGAGCTGCTCGAACCACCACAGCGACATCTGCGTGAGCACCGCACCCTTGTCAGGGATCGGGGACTCCAGCACGAAGTCGTACGCCGACATCCGGTCGCTCGCGACCAGGAGCAGCTGGTTCGTCTTCGGCTCACCCGAAGCCGGGTCGAGCGGCGCGTACAGGTCGCGCACCTTCCCGGAGTAGACGTGGGCGTAACCGGGCAGCGCGATCGGCTGGGTGGCAGCGGTCATGGGCACATCCTCCCAGCACTGGGCCCCGCATCAGCCCCGGGCTCGAGGGCGGGAGAGAACACGCCCTTGACCTGAAGTGCACTTCATCTTTCACGATGGCCCGCATGACTGCCACCGCCACGCCCACCCGCGCCCCCTCGCTGCTCGCGCGCGAGCACCTTCCCTTCGCCGTCGGCGCGGTTGCCCTGGTGACGCTGGGGGCCTTCGAGAACCGGGCTGTTCTGACCGTGCTGCCCACCGTGGCGGAGCGACTCGGGGGGCTGTGGCTGTTCGGGGCTGCGTCGGCCGCGCCGATGATCTCGTTCGTCCTCGCCACCGCCGTGGCCGGGACCTGGGCGGACCGGCGCGGCCCGCTCGAGCCGATGTATGCCGGGCTCGGCCTGTTCGTGCTCGGCCAGCTCGCCATGGGGCTGGCTCCGTCGATGCCCGTCGTCGTCGCCGGGCGCATCGGCGGCGGCCTCGCCGAGGGCCTCATCGACATCGCGCTGGTCGTGCTGATGGCCCGCGCGCTGCCCGAGGAGCTGCGGGCCAAGGTCTTCGCCGCCTTCGCGGCCGCCTGGGTCCTGCCCTCCGTGGTGGGCCCCTCGGTGGCCGGCCTGGTGGCTGAGCGCCTCGGCTGGCGCGCGGTCTTCCTCATCGCCCCTGCCCTGGTGGTCCCGGCCTACGCCCTGCTGCGACCAGCCATGGCCCAGGCCCGCGCGAGCCTTCCCCCGCCGAGCCGGTGGAATGCGGACGAGCGGCGGGCGGTCGCGGCCGCCGGGGCCGTCGCCCTGGCCCTGGCCGCCCTCACCGTCGGCGGCTCGCTCCTCACGCGCGGCGGCTCACTGGCCCTGGTCGGGGTGACCGCGTCGTTGGCCGGGGTCCTGGTGCTGGCGCCGGCCACGCGCTTCGTCCTGCCGCCAGGCGTGCTGAGGGCCGCACGCGGCATACCGGCCGTGATCGCGCTGCGCGGACTGCTGTCCGCCGCCTTCGGGCTGGTCGCGGCGTACTTCCCGCTCATGCTGACGACGGTCCATGGGCTGCGTCCGGCGGCCGCCGGCATCAGCCTGACGGTCACCGGGCTGTTCTGGGCGGCGGGCTCGCAGATCCACGGTCTGGGCGCCGTGCAGCGACACGTCGGGCCGGCGCGTCGGCTGCGGATCGGGTTCTCCCTGATCGCGGTTGGCGTGTTCGGTCCTGCACTGATGAGCCTGGAGGTGATCCCCCTCTGGGCTGGCCTGGCCCTCTGGGCCGTCGCGGGGCTGGGGATCGGCCTGGCCTCGCCGACCCTGTCGACCCAGATGCTGGCGCTGTCGCCCACCACGGTCCAGGGCCGCAACACGGCAGCAGGCAACGTCACGGGGTCGGTCACCCAGGCTGTGACTCTCGGGGCCGCCGGAGCCCTGATCGCGTGGCAGACGCCATCGCTGCCCGGCTGGGCGTTCGCCGTCATCATGGCCGGCGGCGGCGTCATCGGCCTCGCGGGCGCTGTGCTGGCCGGCCGGGCGCGCTAGGGCTCAGCCGACGTGGAGCTCGTCGCGGGCGGCCGCGAGCGCGATGTCCGTGCGGTGGTGCGAGCCCTCGAGCCCGATCCGGCCGACGGCCTCGTACGCCCGCTCGCGGGCCTGGCTGAGGCTGTCGCCGAGGGCGACGACGGACAGCACCCGGCCGCCGGCCGACACGAGCGTGCCGTCCTCGCCGCGA
>DASULG010000017.1:0-9133 GCA_036278335.1 Pedococcus sp. | reverse complement strand
CCCACCCGAGGATGGGGAAGACCGGCCAGAAGAAGCCTCCGCCGGCGGCGGCCCAGATGCCGACGAGCAGGAGGTTGACGGTCACGTAGGCCAGGAGGTGGGCCTTGAGGTCCCGCTTGTCCTTGAGCCGCTTGAGCGCCCGGGCGCGCAGCTCACCGTCGTCCGCGACGCCGCGTGTGGCCGCGATGCCGGGGATGCCGGGGGTGTCGGCGATGCCGGGTGTGGTGGTGGGGTGCTCGCTGGTCCGGCGCGGGCTGATGTCGTGTTCGGTCATGGTGATCACCTGCCTCTCTTCAGCGTCCGCCCGCCCCCATAGCGGCGGAAGGGACTTCCGGCCCTGACGGGCCCTTGGGGCCCGGCCTACCGTCGCGCTGTGTCGCGTGTCCTGAGCCAGATCATGAGCCTGACCAGCGGTTCTGGGCGATGGGCCAGCACACGCTCTTCCTGATGGCGATGGCCTTCTTCGGCTTCGGCTGAGGCCCGCGCGCCGGCGCAGCCGCCCCCAGCCGGCGCCGCCATCCAGCGCGTCGCATGCCGCCGGAAAGCCCGCCCGGCGCGGCGGGAACATTCCCGGCATACCGGGGGTTGAGCCACACAGACTCAAGTTTCCGGCCTCGGATTTGCGCACGACCCACCCGGGCTCATAACTTGAGTGCAGGCAACTCAACCAGCACCCCCGAGTCCGAAAACTAAGGAGCAGCCCCATGGCACGTGCCGTCGGCATCGACCTCGGTACCACCAACTCGGCCGTCGCCGTCCTCGAAGGCGGCGAGCCCACCATCATCGCGAACGCCGAGGGCGGGCGCACCACGCCCTCCGTCGTCGCGTTCTCCAAGGGCGGTGAGGTGCTCGTCGGCGAGATCGCGAAGCGCCAGGCCGTCACCAACGTCGAGCGCACCATCCGGTCGGTCAAGCGCCACATGGGCACCGACTGGAAGTCCCCTGAGATCGACGGCAAGCACTACACCGCCCAGGAGATCAGCGCCCGCATCCTCCAGAAGCTCAAGCGCGACGCGGAGGCCTACCTCGGCGAGGACGTCACCGACGCCGTGATCACGGTGCCGGCGTACTTCGACGACCACGAGCGCCAGGCCACCAAGGAGGCCGGCGAGATCGCAGGTCTGAACGTCCTGCGCATCATCAACGAGCCGACCGCGGCGGCCCTGGCCTACGGCCTCGACAAAGGCAAGGAGGACGAGCTCATCCTCGTCTTCGACCTCGGCGGCGGCACCTTCGACGTGTCCCTCCTCGAGGTCGGCAAGGACCCGGAGGACGGCTTCTCGACCATCCAGGTCCGCGCCACCAGCGGTGACAACCAGCTCGGTGGTGACGACTGGGACGAGCGCATCGTCAACCACCTGCTCACCACGGTGAAGAGCACCTCGGGCATCGACCTGTCCAAGGACAAGATCGCCATGCAGCGTCTTCGCGACGCCTCCGAGCAGGCCAAGAAGGAGCTCTCCACCGCGACGAGCACCAACCTGTCGCTGCAGTACCTCTCGATGTCCGAGAACGGCCCCATCCACCTCGACGAGACGCTCACGCGCGCCCAGTTCGAGCAGATGACCAAGGACCTGCTCGAGCGGACCAAGCAGCCGTTCCACAACGTCATCAAGGACGCCGGGATCTCGCTGTCCGACATCGACCACGTGGTCCTCGTCGGTGGTTCCACCCGCATGCCCGCGGTGAGCGCCGTGGTCAAGGAGCTCACCGGCGGCAAGGAGCCCAACAAGGGCGTCAACCCTGACGAGGTCGTCGCGGTGGGCGCGTCCCTCCAGGCCGGTGTCCTCAAGGGTGAGCGCAAGGACGTCCTGCTCATCGACGTCACGCCGCTCAGCCTGGGCATCGAGACCAAGGGCGGGCTGTTCACCAAGCTCATCGAGCGCAACACGGCCATCCCGACCAAGCGCTCGGAGGTGTTCTCGACGGCCGAGGACAACCAGCCGAGCGTGCTGATCCAGGTCTTCCAGGGCGAGCGCGAGATCGCGCAGCACAACAAGCCCCTGGGCACCTTCGAGCTCTCCGGCATCGCGCCGGCCCCGCGCGGCGTGCCGCAGGTCGAGGTCACCTTCGACATCGACGCGAACGGCATCGTCAACGTCTCCGCCAAGGACCGCGGCACCGGCAAGGAGCAGAAGATCACCATCTCCGGCGGCTCCGCGCTCGCCAAGGAGGAGATCGAGCGCATGGTCAAGGAGGCCGAGGCCCACGCCGAGGAGGACCGCAAGCGCCGCGAGGAGACCGAGGCCCGCAACACCGCGGAGCAGCTGGTCTACTCCACCGAGAAGTTCCTCACCGACAACACCGACAAGCTCCCCGCCGACGGCCGCGGCGCCGTGGACACGGCGCTCGACGACCTCAAGGCGGCTCTGAAGCCGGAGTCCGGCGCGAGTGCCGAGGACATCTCGGCCAAGGCGGCCAAGCTGTCCGAGGAGTCGCAGAAGCTCGGCACCGCGATGTATGCCGCGGCGTCCGAGTCCGGGGCGGCCGGCGGCTCCGCCGGTGCCGGAGCCAGTGGTGCCAGTGGCGCCCACGCCGGCGCGGCCTCCGAGGAGGACGTGGTCGACGCCGAGGTTGTCGACGACGACGAGGACAAGAAGTAATGACGGACAACGTCAACCCCGGCAGCACCGAGGCCGAGGAGGTGGTGGGCCAGCCCGAGCCCACCACCACCCCGGCGGCCGGCGGGGCGGCCGCCCCCGACCCCGCCGCGTCCTCGGAGGCCCTCGAGCAGGAGCTGGCCCAGGAGCAGGAGGCGGTCGCCCATCAGGCGCACCACGTCGGCCAGCCCGAGCCGTCCCACCCGGACACCCTGCTCGCGGCCGAGCGGCTCGCGGACCTGCAGCGCCTGCAGGCCGAGTACGTCAACTACAAGCGGCGGGTCGACCGCGACCGGGCCATGGTGCAGGAGCGTGCGGTGCAGGACGTCCTCGAGACGCTGCTCCCGGTGCTCGATGACATCCACGCGGCCCGCGAGCACGGCGACCTGAAGAGCGGGCCGTTCTCGGCGATCGCCGACAAGTTCGAGCAGATCCTCGGCAAGTTCGGGCTGACCCGCTTCGGCGAGGCGGGCGAGCCGTTCGACCCGAGCCGGCACGAGGCGCTGATGCACACGCAGGCCGAGCTGCCGGCGGGCGCGGACACGACCACGGTCGTCACCGTGCTGCAGCCCGGCTACCGTGCGGGCGACCAGGTCATCAGGCCGGCCCGCGTCGCGGTCGCCGACCCGCAGTGACCACACCGGCCGCGCGGGACCACGTCAGCACCGCAGACTGAGCAGACTGAGAGGAGGACGCCGTGGCCAGCCAGGACTGGTTCGAGAAGGACTTCTACGCGATCCTCGGCGTCCCCCAGGACGCCGACGCCGCCACCATCAAGAAGACCTACCGCAAGCTCGCGCGCAAGGAGCACCCGGACCAGAACCCGGGTGACCCGCAGGCGGAGCAGCGCTTCAAGGAGATCGGCGAGGCGTATGCCGTGCTCTCCGATCCCGAGCAGCGCCAGCAGTACGACGCGGTCCGGTCCATGACGCACGGCGGCGCCCGCTTCCGTGCCGGGGCGGGCGGTCCCGGCGGCGGGGCCGGTTTCGAGGACGTCTTCTCGTCGATGTTCGGCGGTGGTGGCGGCCCCAACGTGCGCTTCAGCACCGGTGGCGGCGGCGGCGCCCAGCCCAACCTCGAGGACATCCTCGGGGGGATGTTCGGTGGCGGCGGGCCGGCATACGGGGGCTTCGGCGCTCCCGCCGGCCCGCGCCGTGGCGCCAACCTCACGGCCCACACCACGCTGCCGTTCCGGGAAGCCGTGGAGGGCGCGACGGTCACCCTCAGCACCGGCGACGGGCGCATCACCACCCGCATCCCTGCAGGCGTGCGCGATGGCCAGAAGATCAAGCTCGCCGGCAAGGGCGCCCCGGGCGACCACGGGGCCCCCGCCGGCGACCTGATCCTGACCGTCGGCGTGGAGAAGCACCCCGTGTTCGGCCGCGATGGCGACAACCTCACGCTCGACCTGCCGGTGACCTTCGCCGAGGCTGCCCTGGGCGCCACCGTGTCGGTGCCGACGCTGTCGGGCGAGCCGGTCAAGGTCCGCATCGCCCCGGGCACCCCCAGCGGGCGGGTGCTGCGGCTCAAGGGTCGCGGCGTCCCGCGCAAGGACCACCCCGGCGACCTGCTCGTCAAGGTGACCGTCGTGGTGCCCCAGCGCCTGACGGATGAGGCCAAGGCGGCCCTCGAGGCGCTGCGGACGCAGGAGAAGGACCAGGACCCGCGCGCCGACCTCTTCTCCCGGGCCAAGGCGTGATGACCTGTGGGCATGCTCGGCAGCTTCGCGCCTGACGACGACACCCCCGTCTTCGTCATCTCGGTCGCCGCCCAGCTGGCGGGCATGCACGCCCAGACGCTGCGGCAGTACGACCGCATCGGCCTGGTCTCCCCGTCGCGGACCCGGGGTGGGGGCAGGCGGTACTCCGCGCGCGACGTCGCGCTGCTGCGCGAGGTGCAGCGGCTCTCCCAGGAGGAGGGCATCAGCCTCGCCGGCATCCAGCGCATCCTCGAGCTCGAGAAGCAGGTCAGCGCCCTCCGGGCCCGGGTCCGGGACCTCACCGACGAGGTCGAGATCCTGCGCGACTCCGCTGCTCCCGGCTCGCGGGTCTTCGCCGTGGGCCCGGCCGGGGAGATCATCACGCTGCGGGCGGGCCAGCGCCCGCGTGCGAACCGCTCACAGGCCCTGGTGGTCTGGCGTCCCTCGTCCTTCTAGGCTCGCGGGCCCGGGGCGCCACAGCGCTGGACTGACCCGGCGCCACCGGGCCGCGGGCGGGACCTAAGACCTGAAAGGCTCCGGTTCACCTCTCGGACCGCCACAGCTGTTGCCACACTGGCACTCGTGCCGACGTCGCCACTGCCCTCGGACCTCGCCATCGCGCGGGCCGCCCACCTCGAGCCCATCGCCGCGGTCGCCGAGGCCGCCGGCATACCGCAGGAACGCCTCGAGCCCTACGGGCGGCACGTCGCCAAGATCGACCTCGCCGCGGTGGGCGACCTGGCCGGGCGCCCCCGCGCCCGTTACGTCGTCATCACGGCCATCACCCCGACGCCGCTGGGGGAGGGCAAGACGACCACTGCCGTCGGTCTCGCCCAGGGCCTGTCGGTCCTCGGCCACCGCGCCACCCTCGCCCTGCGTCAGCCCTCGATGGGCCCCACCTTCGGGATCAAGGGCGGCGCGGCCGGAGCCGGCTACAGCCAGGTGCTGCCGATGGAGACGCTCAACCTGCACCTGACCGGCGACTTCCACGCGGTCACCGCCGCTCACAACCTGCTGGCCGCGATGGTCGACAGCCACGTCCACCACGGCAACGAGCTCGGCCTCGACCCGCGCAGCATCGCCTGGCGCCGCGTTCTCGACGTCAACGACCGCGCCCTGCGCAACATCGTCTTGGGCCTCGGCGCCCGCATCGACGGCGTGCCCCGGCAGAGCGGGTTCGACATCACCGCCGCCAGCGAGGTGATGGTCATCCTCGGGCTCTCGACCTCCCTGCGTGACCTGAGGGAACGCCTCGGCCGCATCGTCGTCGGGTACACACCGGCGGGTCGGCCGGTAACCGCGGAGGACCTCAAGGCCGCCGGCGCCATGGCCGTGATGCTCAAGGACGCCCTCAAGCCCAACCTGCTGCAGACCACCGAGAACACGCCCGTCCTGGTCCACACCGGGCCGTTCGGCAACATCGCCACGGGCAACTCGTCGGTGGTGGCCGACCAGATCGGGATCCACGCCGGCGACTACCTGCTCACCGAGGCAGGCTTCGGCTCCGACATGGGTGCCGAGCGGTTCTTCAACCTCAAGTGCCGCGTCTCGGGCCTGCAGCCGGACGCTGCCGTGCTCGTGGCCACGGTGCGCTCCCTCAAAGCCCACTCCGGGCACTACGAGGTGGTCGCCGGCCGCCCGCTGCCCAAGGAGATGCTCTCCGAGAGCCCGCGGGCCGTGCGGGCCGGGGCCGACAACCTGCGCCGGCACATCGAGATCGTCCGCTCCTTCGGGGTCTCGCCGGTGGTCGCGGTCAACGCCTTCCCATCGGACTTCGACTCCGAGCACGACGTGATCCGGGAGGTCGCCGAGGGCGAGGGGGCCCGCGTCGCCGTCTCGACCCATGTCGTCGACGGGGGCAAGGGGGCCCGAAGCCTCGCCGAGGCGGTCGTGGCGGCGTGCAGCGAGGAACACGAGTTCCAGCACACCTACGAGCTCGACGCTCCCCTCCGGGAGAAGATCGAGGCGGTCGCCACGCGCATCTACGGCGCAGACGGGGTCGACTTCTCCGCCACCGCGGCCAAGGACCTCGAGCGCTTCGAGGTCCTCGGCTACGGCGCCTTCCCGGTGGTCATCGCCAAGACGCATCTCTCGCTCTCCTCGGACCCGACGCTGCGCGGGGCGCCCCGCGGTTGGCGGATGCCGGTCCGGGAGGTCCGCGCGGCGGCCGGGGCGGGCTACGTCTACGCGATCAGCGGGGAGATGCGGACCATGCCCGGCCTGCCGAGGAACCCGGCGGCCGCCAGCATCGACCTCGACGAGAACGGCGAGATCGTCGGGCTCTTCTGAGGCTCCGCCGCGCTCAGGGACCGACGACCCTTGCTGCGGCGCCCCTCCCCGCCGACCATGAGCCCGTGGGGATCCGACGAAGGGCTGGGGTGCCGGTGGCCATCGCGGTGCTGCTGGCGTTCGCCGGGTGCGGTGCCCCGGACGGCAGCTCCACCGCACCAGCCACCGCAACCTCCACCGTCCCGTCCACCGTCCCGTCCGCCGCATCCAACAGCGGGTCCGTGAGCTCGAGGCCGACCCCGCCCGCACCCTCGAGCACCCGGCCGGCCAGCCCCGCGCCGCGGCCGTCGGCCAGCGCGCGGCCGACCTCCACACGGGTGGCCCCCTCGACCGCCGCCGCACCGGTCGTCGCCGGCCACAGCGCCTGGGTGTCGGTGTCGGTGGCGACGCTGTGGCGCTCGCCGTCCTCGCCGCGCGCCGTGGACCAGCAGGCCCTCACGGCGCCGGCCGGCGTCCGCGGCTGGCTGGGGGCCATGACCCTGGCTGACCGGCGGGGCCTGGTGGACCGGGCCGACACCCAGGTGCTGCTCGGCGACCGCGTCGTCGTCACCTCGGTGCAGGGCTCGTGGGCCAAGGTCGTCGTCCCAGACCAGCCGACGCCGCTGGACGCGCGCGGCTACCCGGGGTGGGTGCCGACCCGCCAGCTGTCGGCCACGGCGCCGGCCGCGGCGACGAGCTTGGCGACGGTCACCGCACGGACGGCGTGGCTGCGCGCGGACAGCTCCGGCGCGGCCCCCACCACCGAGGTCAGCTTCGGCACCCGGCTGCCTGTCCTGGCCGGCGCGGGCGGGGACTGGGTGCGGGTGACCCTGCCCGGGGGCCTCACGCGACGGCTGGCGCGCTCGAGCGTGGCCGTTCACGCCCCGGGCAGCCCGGCCGAGCCGGCCACGGGCCTGTTGCTCGTGCACTCCGCGCAGGCCTTCACCGGCCTGCCCTACCTGTGGGCGGGGCGATCGGGGTTCGGCTTCGACTGCTCGGGGCTGACCTCGCTGGTGTACCGCGTGCACGGCGTGACCATCCCGCGGGATGCCGATGCCCAGATGGCGGCCGGACGGGCCGTGAGCTCAGCCGGGCGTGGACCCGGCGACCTGCTCTTCTATGCCACCAGCAGCGGCTACATCCACCACGTCTCGATGGATGCCGGCGGTGGGCTGATGGTGCAGTCGCCCGCGACGGGGAAGACGGTCGAGACGATCCCTGTGAGCACCGCGTCGTATGCCGCGCAGTACGCCGGTGCGCGCCGGTTCCTCGGCTAGCCGCCCTGAGCAGCTCGGCCCTGTTCGGCTCGGCCCTGTTCGGCTCGGCCCTGCTCGGCCCGGGGTCAGGACGTGGGCTGCTCGTCGGCCCGCCGCCAGAGCGACTTCATCTCCTCCATGGCCTGCTCCATGATGTGCAGCATGGCCCCCCGGGCCCGGTCGCCCTCATGGTGCTGGATCGCCTGGGCCACCTCGGCGTGCAGCTGCAGGGCCTGCTCGTGCGGGTGGTGCGGCATGAGGCCGTAGTGGTGCCGGCCCGTGAGGACCTCGGCCACCAGCTCGTGCAGCTTGAGGAACATCTCGTTGCCTGAGCTGGCGAGCACCAGCCGGTGGAACTCGATGTCGAGGGCGAGGAACTCCTCCTCGTCCCCGCCCTCTCCCGCGGCCCACATCTTGGCCGCGATCCCCACCAGGCTGCTCGCCTCAGCCGGTGTCGCGCGCTCGGCGGCCAGGCGTGCTGCCTCGGGCTCCACCGCGCCGCGCAGCTCGGTGATCGAGCGCAGCTGCCCCAGCCGGCCCTCGGAGGCCAGGCGCCAGCGGATCACCTGCGGGTCGTAGACGTTCCAGTCGGCCGCGGGCAGGATCAGCGTCCCGATCCGGCGGCGGGACGCCACCATGCCCATCGAGGAGAGCACCCGGAGCACCTCTCGCACCACCGAGCGGGAGACGGCGTAGCGCTCCACGAGGTCGTCGATGGACAGGACCGTCCCGGGCTGGAGCTGACCGCCGCAGATGGCCAGACCGATCTGGTCCAGGACCTGGGCGTGCAGGCCGGTCAGCAGGGTGGCGCCCTCAGTCGTCTCCACTGCCGCTGCGTCACTCATGCGATAAATCATACTCATACGGCTCAGGGTCTTGCATAAATCGGATTTAAAGACTTAACATCCCCGGAATAGGCGGACGTGAAGATCCGGCGCAGGCGGCGACCCAATGGCGGGCGCCACGACAGAAACGGAGACCGACGTGTTGCGTCAGTCAGTTATCGGGACCTCTCTGGCCGTGGCGGCGGCGCTCGGCCTGTCCGCATGCGGTGGTGGCGATGAGCAGAGCGCAGGGTCCAAGACGGTGCGCGTCACCCTCGCCAACCACGTGTGGACCGAGAACATCAAGAAGGCCCTGCCCGAGTTCGAGAAGAAGACCGGCCTGAAGGTCCAGATCACCCAGCTCGGCGAGGACCAGCTCTCCGACCAGTACAACGTCAAGCTCAACGCCGGCAGCAGCGACATCGACGTGATGATGTACCGGCCGCTGCAGGAGGGGAAGCTCTTCGCGAAGAACAAGTACCTCGC
>DASULG010000016.1:0-9628 GCA_036278335.1 Pedococcus sp. | reverse complement strand
GGGCGTGCGGGTTCAAGTCCCGCCTTCGGCACCGAGCTGTGGCCCGTCAGGTCCGGTCATGGCCCCCAGGCGTCCGTGACCGGACCTGACGGGCCGTCGGGCGACGGCGCAAGTCCCTGCAGCGCCTCGAGGGTGCGAAACAGCCGGTAGTGGTCGAGGCGCTCGTGGTAGCGACCTGCGACCACGTGAGCACCGACGATGAGGGTGAAGATCCGGTTGTGCTGGCTGTGGTCGTCCTCGTCGAACGTCAGGATCAGCAGGCTGTTGTGCGCCGGGGCCCAGCTGGCGTAGTCGGCCAGGTGCTGCCTCAGCCAGGTGTCGCCCTCGGCAATGCTGCCGTCGTGCATGTCGTGGGTGAGGTCGGGGATCACGAACGCGACGGTGGGCAGGGCCTTGAAGCTGGTGGGGAAGTCGCTGAACGGTCTGCCGACGTCGGCGGGGACTGCCGAGAAGTTCGTCCACGGAGCGTGCTTGCGGGCGTAGGCCCCGCTCTCGCAGACCTGGTCGCCGACCTGGGGCAGGCCTTCGGAGTAACCCGTGAAGGTGGCGCCGGCCCGGGCGAGGTCGCTGGCCAGGTTGGGCGAGGAGAAGGTCTGGGGACACGCGTCACCGCCGACTCCCTGGGTCGAGCCGGAGAAGAGCGCCAGGTAGTTCGGCTGGCTCGGATGGGCCACCGCGAACGACTCGGTGAACAGGGCTCCCCGCTGGGCAAGCGCGTTCATGTACGCGGCGTCGGAGTTGCCCAGGATGTCGGCGTAGGAGTGGTTCTCCATGACCACCACCACGACGTGGTCCGGGCGCGGGATACGGCCGGGCTGCGAGCGTGGCGCCGAGGTTGTCGGCGCAGTTGTCGGCGCAGTTGTCGGCGCAGCTGTGGGCGGCAGTGTTGTGGGCGGCGCAGCTGTGGGCGGTGCGGCCGAGGTGCTCGCGGTTGACGTGGAAACGGCTGGCCCGCTGCTCACCGCTCGCGGCTTCGCTGAAGAGCAGGCCGTGACGGCTGTTGCCAACAGGCACCCGGCGAGCAGGCCCGTCCCCCAAGGCAGCCGTCGCACCGATTACCTCCCAGTCGGGTCTGCTCCAGCATCGCACGAGGGCGAAAGCAGACGGTAGGCCCGGCAGCGACCTCCGGTCCTCGACGCGGCAGACGGCGGCAGCCCGGACGGAGTACCGGGGCTGTGTGCGTGCCCTAGTCGCCGTCCTCGAGGTCTGGGTCGTCCGGGCCCTGCGCCTCGGGGAGGTCGGCGCCTACGGAGTCCGCGTCCGCGCTGACCACCTGCCCGGTCCGGCCGAGCACGAAGACCTTGACGTCGTCGCCGCGCGCGGAGAGGAGCTCCACCTCATAGACCACGCCCCGGCGGTCCTTCTTGACCTCCACCTGCTCGACGCGGGCGTGGGTCCGACCGGCCGCCAGCGCGACAGCCTGTGACAGCGTCACGGGCCGCGAAGGCGCCCTTCTGTCCTTCGCTGCGGGCTGCGGGGTGCCTGCTGCGGTCGCCGAAGCTCCCCTGACAGGATGCACGCCGGGGTGATCCTGTGCGACGACAGCGGGTGCCGGTCTCTGCGCGGGAGCGGTGATGGCCCGGGCGGTGACGGTGCCACCCGCGGCCAACGCCGCAACCCCGGCGAGGGCGAGGCCAAGGACGGTGGGTCGCTGGGGAACGGTGAGCTTCATGGTGGTGGTCCTTTCTCGGGTTCAGCGACGCCGGTGGTCGCGCCACAACCACCCTGCGTGTCGCTGAGCGCATCGGGTACCAGCCCTTGGTGGCAATGACGCCCACCCAGGTGCAGCCGTTCGTGCGGATCGCCTGTCGACCGCCAGCGTTCGGCGTACCCAGCCCCGCGGTCCCCATCTTTCGGGGGCCTCACGATCCGGGGCGCCAGAACGAGCTAGCCCTCCCGGGCCAGGCGCACCGCCACGTCACGCTCGTCGACCCGGATGTCGCTGCGATGGCTCGCGCACACGCGCCACTGCGTGACTCCGCCATCTGGTCCGCGAAGCTGACCGTCGGACAGGGCCGAACCAATGCGTGACCGGACGGCACTGTCCATCCCAGGGTCGGCGGCGAACAGCACCCGTACGTGAACCACTGCGCCGACCCGGTGCGTGCGGGTGCGGTGGGGGGCGAGCGGGCATGGCGGCTCGTGCTCCCAGTGCCCGCACAGAGCGACGGTCACAGCGGCGCCGGGCGCACGCGTGTCCGCGCCCGGTCCCATGGCCAGGACCGCCTCATGAGCGAAGGCTGTGCGCACCAGTCCAGTATCTCGACCGCCCAGTGCGTGCGCCCGGGACGTGCCGGGCCAGGGAGTACCACAGGCGCCCCGTCGCCCGCCGGCGGAGGGGCGACGTGGAGGCAGTGTCCGCCCGCCTGCAGCGGGACGTCGCGGCAGCGGCGGGCGCTCATCGGGGGTTCTGCTCCGTCAGGTCGGCCTGCCATCCTTGGGGGCGTGCAGAGCGTCTATGAGGCCGCCGGGGGCGAGGAGGGCCTGCTGCGACTTGCGCGTGCGTGGCACGCCCGGGTGATGGCAGACGAGGTGGTCAGCCACGCGTTCAGCCATGGTTTCCACCCCCAGCACAGCGAGCGCCTCGCCGCCTACTGGGCCGAGGCGCTCGGCGGCCCGACCACCTACTCCGACGCCTACGGCGACGAGACCTCGGTGGTGCGGATCCACAGCGGCAACGGATCGCATGAGGAGATGGACCGGCGGGCCGTCGACTGCTTCGACCAGGCGCTGACGGACGTCGGGCTGACCGAGAGCGATCCCCTTCGGGCGGTGCTGCACGACTACTTCGCCTGGGCGACGACAACGGCAATGTCGCGGTACCACCACTCCGCCGACGACGTGCCCGATGGCCTGCGCATTCCGCTGTGGTCCTGGGACGGGCTTGCGCGCTAGGCCCCCACTCAGGTCGTGGGCGCTCCGGGGTCGGTGAGGCCACCGGCCTCGAGGTCCTCAGGCCTGATGCCCAGCTTCTCCAGCTCTCCGGCGTACTCGTGTGCCTCGAACTCCTCAGGCAGGCTCTCCTTGGCCCGCTCCAGAGCGCCCTCGTCGTCGCCGCGCATCCGGATCATCTCCAGGATCGTCTCCCTGCTGAACTGCATGTCGCCTCCTGCGCTGTGGGCCCGGCATCGGCGCCGGTCTCCTCGACGCTAGCCGCAGCGCGTCGCGCCCGCACCGCGGGCGGCTGCCCGCGCCCGGCGGTCCATCGAATAGGCTGCCCCGCGTGAGCGAGAGCCAGCCTGACGCCGCCCCCGCACCTGCGACCAGCCGCGCGACGCGCATCCTCGTCGCCGAGGACGAGGCGATCATCCGCCTCGACCTCGCGGAGATGCTCGGCGAGGCTGGCTACGACGTCGTCGGCCAGGCGAGCAACGGCGAGCAGGCCGTCGAGATGGCCCGCGAGCTCGAGCCCGACCTCGTGATCATGGACGTCAAGATGCCCGTCATGGACGGCATCAGCGCGGCCGAGGAGATCGGCGCGGCCAAGATCTGCCCTGTGGTGATGCTCACAGCGTTCAGCCAGACCGAGCTCGTGGAGCGTGCTCGCGATGCCGGCGTGATGGCCTACATCGTCAAGCCCTTCACGGCTGCCGACCTCGGGCCGGCCATCGACATCGCCCGTTCGCGGTGGGTGGAGATGAAGGCGCTCGAGAACGAGATCGCGGATCTCGGCGAGCGCCTGGAGACCCGCAAGGCCGTCGACCGGGCCAAGGGCATCCTCATGAAGAAGCTGAAGATCACCGAGGCCGAAGCCTTCCGCTGGATCCAGAAGACGGCCATGGACCGGCGTCTCGGGATGAAAGAGGTCGCCGACGCGGTCATCACCGGGATGGACAAGGCCTGAGCCCGACGCCAGGGGCTGGCGGCGGCCCGCTGCTCAGCGCAGCGCGACGACGAGCTGGGTCAGGAGCGGGGCCACGACCAGCGCCGGCAGGATGTCGCCGACCGGCACCTGCTTGATGTTCAGCAGCCGCAGGCCGATGCCCACGAGCATCAGGCCGCCCGTCGCGGTCAGCGCGGCGATGTGGGCGTCCGGCAGCACTGAGCCGAGCAGCACCCCCAGCAGGGTCAGCAGGCCCTGCACCACCGCGACGGACAGCGCCGAGAAGAGCACGCCCACCCCGAACGACGCGGCGAACGCCATCGCGGCGAACCCGTCGAGCACCGACTTGAGGGTCAGCTGCTCGATCCCGTTGCCGAGGCCGTCCGACAGTGATCCGAGGATGGTGAGCGGTCCGACGCAGAAGAGCAGGGATGCGCTCATCCAGCCCTCGATGAACCGCTCGCGCGCCGCGTGGTCGGCACCGCGCTCCTCGGCGTCAGCCCACCGGGGATGGCGCGCCAGCGTGCGCTGGACCGTCCCGGCCAGGCCCTCGAGGCGCTCCTCGATGCGCAGCAGCGAGCCGCCGATGCCACCGATCAGCAGGGACCCGAGCACGATGAGCACCGGAGCCCCGATGCCGGTAGCGGCCCGGAACGCGGGGTCGGTCACGCTGACCACCGACAGCCCTGCCATCAGCAGGGTGGTCAGGCCCAGCACGTCGGTCACGACCGAGCGAGTGTGGTGCGGGAGCCGGTGTCCCACGGCCATGCCCAGCAGGGAGCCCACGATCACGGTGGCGACGTTGATGACGGTTCCGAGGCCGGGGAAGTCCACACTCACGCCGCACACCCTATGAGGGGCCGGAGGCGGATCTTTGTGAACCCCTTCACCAGCGGCGTCCGATGGGCATAGAGTCTCCCCTCGGACGCCTCCCCGGGGGCGGCCGTCGGCGCAGGGGGACGCCGCAGCGAGGTCTGCATGTGTCCGGTCGACGTGTGAGGAGAGCCTGTGAGCCGCCCGGTGGTCAGCGTCAAGCGTGTTGCTGCCGAACTCGAACCTTCGTTCACCGACCTGTGGGTCACCTCCCGCGTCGAGTACGGGGTCAGTCCCGAGGTTGCCGCGCGTGCGGCGTCGGATGGGCGCCTGCGCGCCGCACTCGACCGCAAGGACGTCCGCGCCTTCCTGGCCCTCGGCGACGGCGGTGACCCCGTCGGCTTCGTCGTGGCCACGCACAGCCCGTTCTCCGGCCTGACCGAGGCACCGAGCGTGGCGATCGACCAGATCTACGTCATGCCCCGTGCCCGTCGGCATGGCGTCGCGCGCCACCTCCTGGCCGCCGTGACCGCGTATGCCGAGAAGGTCGGCTGCGAGCAGATCGGCTGCAACGTGCCCAGCCAGCACCGCGAGGCCAACCGCTTCTTCGCGCGTTTGGGCTTCAGCTCCCAGATCGTGCGCCGCGTCACCAGCACCGGCGCCCTTCGCCGCCGTATCGGGGTGGACGAGCCCCGGCTGAGCCTGGAGCAGATCCTGAACCGCCGTCGCTCGCTGCGGGCGCGCGCCGGCGCCAGCCGCATGGCCGGCTGACCGGCCCACCAGCAGACGAGCGGGGTATGCCGCGTGGTCACCACGCGGCATACCCCGCTCGCGCTGTCCCCGGGCCAGTCCAGCTAGGAGGCGGGGGCCTTCTCGCGGATGAGGCAGGTGATCCTGCAGGTGCACACCCGCCGCTCGCTCTCGTCGGTGATGACCACCTCGTAGCAGGCGAGGGTGTTGCCCAGGCTCAGGGCCGTCGCCGTGCCGGTGACGAAGCCCGAGCGCACGGCGCGGTGGTGCGTGGCGTTGATGTCGAGCCCCACGGCGACGCGGTCCGGCCCGGCGTGCATGGCCGAGCCCAGGGAGCCCAGGGTCTCGGCGAGCACGACTGAGGCGCCGCCGTGGAGCAGGCCGTAGGGCTGGGTGTTCCCCTCGACCGGCATGCGCGCGACGAGGCGCTCGGGGCTCCCCTCGAGCACCTCGATGTGCATCCGCTCCATGAGGGAGTCGGGGTTCATGTCCATCACGGCCTGCATGAAGGCTGCGTGGTCGCGTGCGCGGTCCGCACCGGGTGCTTCGCTCATGGGCTCGATCCTGCTTCGGTCGGGGGCGTGCTGGGTGGCTGTGGGTGGCGGGCCCTAGGCTGCCATGCGTGAGTCGACTTCTCCTGCTTGACGGTCATTCGCTTGCCTACCGCGCCTTCTTCGCGCTGCCGGTCGAGAACTTCTCGACGAGCACGGGCCAGCACACCAATGCCGTCTACGGCTTCACCTCCATGCTCATCAACGTCCTGCGCGACGAGCAGCCCACCCACGTGGGGGTGGCCTTCGACGTGTCCCGGAAGACGTTCCGCACCGAGGAGTACTCCGAGTACAAGGCCGGTCGCTCGGCGACCCCGACGGAGTTCAACGGCCAGGTGTCGCTGCTGCACGAGGTGCTCGACGCCCTGAAGATCCGCCACGTCGAGGTCGAGGGCTTCGAGGCCGACGACGTCATCGCCACCCTGACGACCCAGGCCGCAGCCGAGGGCATGGACGTGCTCATCTGCTCGGGCGACCGCGACACCCTCCAGCTGGTCTCCGACCAGGTGACGGTGCTCTACCCGGTCAAGGGCGTCTCCGAGCTCACCCGGATGACGCCAGCGGCGGTCGAGGCGAAGTACGGCGTGCCTCCGGGGCGCTACAGCGACCTCGCGGCACTCGTGGGCGAGTCGTCGGACAACCTGCCCGGTGTGCCCGGGGTCGGGCCGAAGACCGCAGCCAAGTGGATCGGGATGTACGGCGACCTGACCGGTGTCGTTGCGAACGTCGACCAGATCAAGGGCAAGGCGGGGGAGTCGCTGCGCGAACACCTCGACGGGGTCCTGCGCAACCGGCGCCTGAACGCGCTGGTGTGCGACCTCGCGCTCCCCCTCGGCGTCGACGACCTGGCCCGCCAGAACTGGGACCGCGAGCAGGTTCACACGGTCTTCGACGGCCTCGAGTTCCGGGTCCTGCGCGACCGCCTGTTCTCCACCATCGAGACCCCGGAGCAGGAGGCCGAGGCGGGCTTCGAGGTCGAGGGACTCGCCCTCGAGCCGGCAGAGGTGCCCGGGTGGCTCGACGAGCACGCCGACGCCGGTTCGCCGGTGGGTGTGCATGTTGTCGGCTCCTGGGCCCGCGGCACCGGTGACGTCTCCGCCCTGGCCATTGCCACGGCAGCCGGCCCCGCGGCATACCTCGACGTGACCCAGCTCGACGAGAAGGCCGACCAGGCGGTCGCGGACTGGCTGGCGGACTCCCGGCGGCCCAAGGTGCTGCACGACGCCAAGGGGCCGCTGCAGGCCCTGGTGGCCCGCGGCTGGGACCTCCAGGGCATCGCCACCGACACCGCACTCGCCGCGTACCTGGTCCGGCCCGACCAGCGCTCCTACGACCTCGCGGACCTCGTGCTGCGCAACCTCGGCCGCGAGCTGCGCGCGGAGGACGACGGGGCGGGCCAGGGCATGCTCGACTTCTCGGCCGACGGCGACGCGGAGGCGCGCGACGCCATGGTCCGCGCCAGAGCGGTGCTCGACCTCGCCGGCGCGCTGGGGGAGCAGCTCGAGGCCACCGGGGGCGCGGAGCTGCAGCGCGAGGTGGAGCTCCCGCTCGTGCACGTCCTCGCCCGCATGGAGCGCACCGGCATCGCCGCCGACATCGAGCAGATGACCAGACTGGAAGCCGACTTCGCTGTCAAGGTGCGCGAGGCCCAGGAGGACTGCTACGACGCGATCGGCGGCGAGCAGATCAACCTCGGCTCGCCCAAGCAGCTGCAGACCGTGCTGTTCGACACGCTCGGCATGCCCAAGACGAAGAAGACCAAGACCGGCTACACGACCGACGCCGACGCCCTGAACGACCTGTACACCAAGACCGAGCACCCTTTCCTCGAGGCGCTGCTGCGCCACCGCGACGCCTCCCGGCTGCGCGTGACCGTCGAGGGCCTGCTCAAGTCCGTGGCCGATGACGGGCGCATCCACACGACCTACCAGCAGACCATCGCCGCGACCGGGCGGCTGAGCTCGACCGACCCGAACCTGCAGAACATCCCGATCCGCACCGAGGACGGCCGCCGGATCCGCGAGGTGTTCATCGTCGGTGAGGGCTACGAGTCGCTGATGTCCGCCGACTACAGCCAGATCGAGATGCGGATCATGGCCCACCTCTCGGGCGACGAGGGCCTGATCGAGGCATTCCGCTCGGGCGAGGACCTCCACCGCTTCGTCGGGTCCCGCGTGTTCGGCGTGGAGCCCGAGGACGTCACGAACCAGATGCGCAGCAAGGTCAAGGCGATGTCCTACGGGCTCGCCTACGGGCTCTCGGCGTTCGGTCTGTCCAAGCAGCTCGTGGTCTCCACCGAAGAGGCCAAGGGCCTGATGGACGGGTACTTCCAGCGGTTCGGCGGGGTGCGCGACTACCTGCGTGACGTCGTGGCCGAGGCTCGCACGACGGGGTACACCCAGACCATGCTGGGCCGGCGCCGCTACCTGCCCGACCTGACCTCTGACAACCGCCAGCGCCGCGAGATGGCCGAGCGGATGGCGCTCAACGCCCCTATCCAGGGCTCGGCGGCCGACATCATCAAGCTTGCCATGCTGCGGGTGGACGCTGCCCTGCGTGAGGCGGGCCTTGGCTCGCGCCAGCTGCTCCAGGTGCACGACGAGCTCGTGCTGGAGATCGCGCCGGGGGAGCAGGCCGACGTGGAGGCACTCGTGCGCCGCGAGATGGGCGGGGCCATCGCCATGGACGTGCCGCTCGAGGTCAGTGTCGGCGTGGGCCGCAGCTGGCACGACGCCGCGCACTGACCCGGTCCGCTGCGGGGGCCGAGGATCCCGAGCCCGCCCCGCGGCGCGAACGAACGATCGGCCCGGATGTTACGCAGATCACGGCGTTTCTGCGGCCACATCCGCGGTGAAGGCCAGTCCTTGCTCCATACTCCTCGGTAACCACGCACCCGCCGTCGATGCCGGGTGCCTTTTCACGTGAGGTGGAAATGCGCAGGAGCCTGGTCGCAGGGCTTACCCTCGCCGCGTTCGCGGCACTCATCATCGGTCTCGGACAGCTCTTCGGGCTCGACCTCCAGCCCGTGGCACTGCTCGGGGCCGCGCTCGGCGGTGTCCTGGGCTTGGTGCCGCACCGGTTCCCGCTGGGCAAGCTCGGCGGGTTCGGCCTCGGTTTCGTCGTGGCATGGGTGGGCTACGCCGTGCGCGCCGCGGTGCTGCCCGACTCGGCGACCGGACGGGCCGTTGCCGCCTTCCTCGTCGTGGCGGTCATCGCCACGGCCTGTGCCATCAGCGCGGAGCGCGTCCCGCTGTGGAGCGGCCTGCTGGGCGCCGCGGCGATTGCCGGTGCCTACGAGGAGATCTACACCAACGCTCCCTCGCAGTTCCTGAAGGAGTCGCCCACCGCGGCGACCACGATCCTGCTTGCCGCAGCCCTCGGCTACCTCGCCACGACGCTTGTCGCCGAGGGCGTGGGCGCCGGGGCTGCGCGGGAGGGCCGCCGCGTGCGTCGCGCCGACGACGACGTGCCCAACGACCAGATCGACGTTCTGCTGGCAGGAGAGACCAAGTGATGACCCGCAAGAGCGCCACCCGAGCAGGGGCCGCCTTCTTCGCCGTTCCCGCCGCCCTGATGATGGCCTCGGGCCCGGCACTGGCGGCCGAGGGGGGCGTCAGCGTCTCCAACACCGAGACGGTGCAGGCCTACCTGAACGCTTCCGGCCGCGTCGACGTGGCCCGCGTCTACGAGC
>DASULG010000015.1:0-2907 GCA_036278335.1 Pedococcus sp. | reverse complement strand
TCGTCGACATCATGAGGGAGAGGGCAGAAAGCAGTCCCCTCGCACCCGCCGGGATGCCGCCGGTGCCGGCGCGCTCGGTCCACGAAACGCCTTTGCCGCACCCTCGGCCCTCAGGCCCGGGTCTCCGACCGGACGCCGATGAGGCCATGCGGGCCCCGGCCAAGTCCTCACGGCAACTGCCCCGCGAAGATGCGAGCGCCCACGACCGGAGCGGCCAGGGCCACTTCGGACAAGGCTGAGGTCTGGCGGATCGCGTCGGCCCTTGCGATGCCACCGAGTCCGCCCGCTGGACCATGGCGGTCGGCATCGGCACCTCGACGAAGTCCCGCGGACAGACAATCGGGACTCACTCGGGCCTGGCCCGGTCCCGCTCGAGCAGGACACGGCGAAGGACTTTGCCGTACGGTCCTTTGGGGATCTCGTCCACGAACTCGACTCGGCGGATCCGCTTGTGCGGCGCCACCCGCTCGGCGACCCACGCCATGAGGGCCTCGGCGTCCACGGGTCCCTTCGCAACGACGAACGCCTTGGGTATCTCACCTGCTTCCTGGTCCGGGCTCCGGACAACGGCGACGTCGGCTACGTGCGGGTGTGCCAACAAGACGGCCTCCAGTTCCGCCGGCGCAACCTGATACCCCTTGTACTTGATCAGCTCTTTGACCCGGTCGACCACGAACAGGTAGCCGTCGGCGTCCACGCGGCACAGGTCGCCGGTGCGCAGCCATCCGTCCTGGTCGAGAACCGCCGCGGTGGCCAGCTCCGCATTCAGGTAGCCGAGCATCACCTGGGGGCCCCGCACCCACAGCTCGCCCGGCTCGCCGGTGCCCTGGTCCTGCCCGCTGTCCGGGTCGACGATGCGCGCCTCGGTGTCGGGCAGCAATACGCCGACCGAGCCATGCCGTGGACCGAGTGGCGCCCCCGCGGTGCCTGACACAGCCGTGGTTGTCTCGGTGAGGCCGTAGCCCTGAACGACTGAGCATCCGAGCCGCTCGGCGCACGCCTGCTCCAGCCCGGCGTCGAGCGGCGCGGCGCCCGACCCGATCAACTCCAGGGCCGACAGGTCGTAACTGGCGACCAGGGGATGCCTGGCCAGGGCGAGGAGGAGCGGCGGGACCAGGAGCGCGCGGGTGATGCGCTGGTCCTGCAGGACGCGCAGGAACTCCTCCAGGTCGAACCGGGGCATGCTGACCAGGGTCGCCCCACACCAGAGAGCCCATCCCATCAGCAGACCCAAGCCGTACGTGTGGAAGAACGGCAGCACCGCGATCAGCCGATCCTCTGGCCCGGTCGGCAAGACAGCATTCCACTGGACCAGGGTGGCGACCAGATTGCGGTGAGTGAGCATGACGCCTTTGGCCAGACCGGTGGTCCCACTGGAGTAGGGAAGGGCCACGAGGTCAGCGGCGGGATCGATCCCGACGGTGGGAGGGGCCGTCCCTGAGGCACGGAGCAGGCTGGCGAACGGAGTCGCGCCCTTCGCCTCGCCGAATACGAAGACCTCCTCCACGCCCGAGCGGCTGACCGCTTCGATCGCCCGATCCAGCAGCGGTGGCGTGGTGAGCAGGAACCGTGCGCCGGCGTCGGCCAGCTGGCCGGCCAGCTCGCCGGCGGTGTACAGCGGGTTCACGGTCGTGGTAGCACCACCCGCCGCTGAGACCCCATAGAAAGCGACGGCATACTCCGGCAGGTTGGGCGAGTACACCGCGAACACGTCCCCCTTGCCGAAGCCGCGTGCGGCCAGGCCCGCCGCCACCTGCCGGACCCCGGCGGCGAGCTGAGCGTACGTCAGCGCCCGCCCGGTGGGACCGTCGACCACCGCGGCGCGGTTTCCCCTTCCCGCCGCTCCGGCGAGCACCAGCTCATGCAGAGGCAGATCGGGGATCTCGACATCGGGGTGCGGGCTGCGAATGACGGTCGCTGCCATGACTCCTCCTCCCGACCACCTAGCCCTGATGCGGTCGATGCCGCTGCGAATCCAGGCGTTGTGTGAGGCCGAACCGCTGGGCCAGCCGGGCGCGGTTGTATCGCTGCAGCATCGCTGGGTAGCCGTTGGCGAGGACGTTGAAGAGCAAGGTCCAGCCCGCGGCGCCCCACCAGCCGCGGGCGGCTGCGTTGACGACGACCGCCAGCGTCACGACCGACAGGATCTCGTGTAAGGCCTCGGCCTGTCGCATCCGCTCGTCGAGGTCGGCCAAGGTGGCCGGGGTCGGTTCGGCAGGTAGGTGCAGGTCCGGCGCGAACACCGCCAGGGGGCCGCGGCGCAGCAGCGACTTGGCCACCCGGACGCCGAGCAGCTCGTACACACGCCCGTCGCGCTCGAAGGCGCGCAACGCGTGCACCTGGGCCGGCAGCCGCAGTACCGGCCGCCCTGCGAGTACCCGCCCGAGCAGGGCGAACCAGGCCAGCGGAAGCCAGACGACGATCAACGCGAACCGAACGCTCCGGGCCCCGAACGCGCGCAGCGACCAAGCCACCAACGCGGCCATACCAGTCGTCACGCCGGCCACGAGCAGGGCCTTACGCACACTTCAGCGTACGCCCGGGCCGCGCCCCCCGGCCGGGGTCCAGATGTTCTGTCCTGGGGACCAGGTGGCGGGCGGTGCGAGGCACTTCTCACCACCGAGCCGCCGACCCGACACCGCCCCATCCGGCCGGCACTCACGAACCCGTCAAGGCCGCCGCCGCTCCCACCCCGGTCACGGTGCACACTCCGTGTTCCGCCACATCACCTCGGTGTGTCAGGGCGGCCTTGACCGCCTCGACAGCCGCCCTCCACTGCTCCGCCATCGGGTCGGACGAGCGAGGCACGAGCGATGACGGCTCCCCTCAGATGCCACCCGACGGCAACCCCGTCTGACCAGCGACAACGCTGAGGGCCACGGCAGCGAGGGTGTACCGGGGACGGGG
>DASULG010000014.1:0-7184 GCA_036278335.1 Pedococcus sp. | reverse complement strand
GACCTCAAGGCCCACCTCCTGGCCTACGTGACCGTCAACCTCCTGCTCGTCGGCATCTGGGCCGCCGCCGGCGGAGGCTTCTTCTGGCCGGTCTTCCCCATCCTCGGGTGGGGCATCGGTGTGGCGTTCCACGTCTGGGACGTCGTCTCCCCCGAGCCAGGACCACGCGAGGTCGAGGCAGAGATGGAGCGACTGCGCACCCGCGGGCGCTGAACCCGCAGGCGCAGCGGCCGCTCAGGCTCGCTCAGGCCTGCTCAGGCCTGCTCAGGCCTGCTCAGGCTTGGGCCGCGACCTCGCGAGCCAGGGCTGCCGGCATGTAGTCGTAGCGCACGAAGGACCGGGTGAAGGTCCCCGTCCCGTGGGAGACCGAGCGCAGGTCGATCGGGTAGCGCGACAGCTCGTGCTGCGGCACCTCGGCGTGGATGACGGTGTACCCCTCCACGTCCGCAGGCTCGGTGCCGTGCACCTGGCCGCGCCTGCCCCTCAGGTCGGCGAGCACCGAGCCCATCGACTCGTCGGCGACCGTGATGTCGACCGCGTCGATGGGCTCGAGCAGCGAGACCGTGGACTCGTTGGCGGCCTCGCGCAGCGCCTGGGCCGCCGCGGTCTGGAACGCCATGTCGGAGGAGTCGACGGAGTGGGCCTTGCCGTCCACGAGGGTGATCCGCACGTCCACGACCGGGAACCCGGCGAGGACACCCCTCTCGAGCTGGGCCCGCGCCCCCTTCTCCACCGAGGGGATGAACTGGCGGGGGACCGCGCCGCCCACCACCTTGTCGACGAACTCGATCCCGGCGCCGCGCTCGAGGGGCTCGACCTGAAGCCGGCACACGGCATACTGCCCGTGCCCTCCGGACTGCTTGACGAGGCGGCCCTGCACCTCCACCGGGCCCACGAAGGTCTCACGCAGGGAGGTCCGCAGCGGCTCGACCTCCACCTCGACGTGGTAGCGGTCCTGCAGGCTCGCGATGAGCTGGTCGACGTGGGAGGGGCCCATCGCCCACAGCACCACCTGGTGGGTCTCGGCGTTGTGCTCGAGGCGCATCGTGACGTCCTCGGCCACGATCCGCTGCAGGGCGGTGCCGAGCTTGTCCTCGTCCCCCTTGGACTTGGCGTGGATCGCGACCGGCAGCAGGGGTTCCGGGAGGTACCACGGCTCGACGAGCGCCGGCTTGTCCTTGCCGGACAGGGTGTCCGAGGTCTCTGCCTGGCTGATCTTGGACACCTGAACGATGTCCCCGGCGATGGCGAACGGCTTGGCCCGCATCTCGTCGACCACGGGCGCCGACAGCGGCCCGACCCGCTCGTCGTCGCTGTCGTGGTCACCGTGGCCCTCCAGCTCGCGGCCGACGAACTGACCGAGGTGCCCAGAGACGTGGATCGGCTCGTCCGGCCGCAGGGTGCCGGAGAAGACGCGCACCAGCGACAGCCGGCCGACGTAGGGGTCGGTCGTCGTGCGCACCACCTCGGCAACCAGCGGGCCCTCCGGGTCGCAGGCCACCGCGCCGAAGTCGGCGCCGACGGGGGTGTAGACGGCCGGGATCCGCGCCTCGACGGGTGAAGGAAAAGCCCGCTCGATCAGCTCGAGCAGGCTCTCGACACCGACCCCTGACGGCGCGTGCGTCGGCAGCACCGGGAAGAAGCGGGCCGTGGCGATCGCGGTCCGCAGGTCGGCGGCCACCCCCTCGAGGTCGACGTCCTCCCCGCCGAGGTAGCGCTCGAGCAGCGTCTCGTCCTCGGACTCCTCGATGACCGACTCGATCAGGGTGCCGCGGTGCTCCTCGATGAGAGCGGCCTCCTCGGCGTCGGGCTCGCGCTGCTGCGGGTCGTCGCCGGTGTGGTCCCGCACCGTGCGGCGGAGCAGGTCAGCTGTGCCGGTGATGCTGCCCCCGCGCATCAGGGGAAGGGCGAGCGGCTGGGCGTCCCCGAACGTCCGCTGGCACAGGGCCACGGTGGCCTCGAAGTCCCCGCGGGACTGCTCGAGCCTGCTGACGGCCACCGCGCGCGGCAGCCCCAGCACCTCGCACTCGCGCCAGAGCAGGCGGGTCGCCTCGTCGATGCCGTCGACCGCTGAGACGACGAACAGCGCGGCGTCGGCAGCCCGCAGGCCGGCCCTGACCTCACCGACGAAGTCCGGGTGCCCGGGAGTGTCCAGCAGGTTCAGGAACAGCTCGTTGTGCTCGACCGCACCGACGGTGAGGGCCAGAGAGGTCTCATGGCTGTCGCGGGGCCGGCGCGAGGGCACGCAGGCGGCGACGAGCCGCTCGAAGAGGGCAGTCTTGCCCGCGCCCGTCGGGCCCACGATGACGACGTTGCGGATCTGGTCAGGCGACGACGGGTCCCGCATCCCGCGGGTATCGGCTGCGCGGTTCATGCCGACACCCTGCCGCCACCGGCGCACCGGCACAAGGGATCTTCAGCCCTATTGCGTCAGCCGCGGCCGCCCAGCGGGTAGGTGCGCACCGTGCGGGTGGCGTTCTGCGCGTACGAGACCAGCCGCACCTCCCGCGCCTCCCCGCGCACCGGCAGGAGGTGCCCGAGCTCGCGCCGCACCACCTCGAGGTCCCGGCCCGGTTCCACCGCGCACAGGCTCAGGTGCGGCACCGGCTCCCACCGACCGGCATACGGCGGGTATGCCGGATAGCGCGCCGCGAGCGCGGAGGTGAGCCGAGCGAACCCCGCCGCCGGCTCGGGGTGGAGGTAGGCCAGGCCCGAGGGGAAGACCCTGACCTCGGCGAGGGTGAACTCGAACGGCTCGGCCGCCGCGAAGAGCGCGGTGAGCTCCCCGTCGAGGCCGTCGCCCAGCTGCTCCTCGGGCGCGAACGGGGCGAGCAGCGTGATGTGCGCGTGCAGGTGGTGGGGGTCCGGGGACAGCCACTGCGGGCCCTCGACCTCATGGCGCCACCGGATGTAGTCCTCGAGCCCCGGCACCGGCACGTAGAGCACCGTGTGCGCGTCGGCAGCCATGCCCGCATCCTGCCGCGCCGGTGACGTTCGCCCCTACCCGGGCCCCTCGCCCCGGCCGCACCGTGGGGACGGAGGAAGGAAGGTGAGTGCCATGTCGACCCTCCTGCGCAGAGGCGCTTTCGCCGTGATGATGGTCTTCGGCGTCCCCGCGCTCGGGTTCATCCTCGGGACGATCGCCGAGGACCCGGGCGGCTGGGCCGCGGTGGTGCTCAGTGCCGTGGTGCTGGTGCCGATCGTCGCCCTGAGTGTCGTCGCGGTCCGGGCGCCGCGGCTGGCGACGCGCCTCCTGGCGGTTGGCGTCGGGCTCCTGGCGGGGTACGCGGTGGTCGAGGCCTTCGTGCCGCTGCGGATGGCGGGACCGGTGGTGGCCGTGGGGACCGTCGTGCTTGCCATTCCGATGGCAGTGCTGGGGCTGAGGCACGCCCGCGAGGCCGGGACGCTGCTGCTCCTCGACGGCCTGGTGCCGATTCTCGGGCTCGTCCTGGTTGCCCTGCAGCATGCGGACGAGGGCAGCCGGGGCCTGCACCTCGGCGGCTCCTCCGGGGTTGCCGGTATCCCCGTCCTGTTCGTCGGCGCGCTCTTCCTCCTCGCCTGGGTCGCCGGGCTCCAGCCCGCCGCAGACCATGGCCCGGCCGCCGGCCCCCGGCACGCCTGAGCGGGCCCGACTGGCCCTCGACGGCCTTGACGGCCCTTGTCGGCCCTTGTCGGCCCTTGTCGGCCCAGACTCCGTCAGCCGAGGACCGCGACGCCGAGCGGCAGCAGACAGCACACCACCACGACCGTGTCGGCCCGGCGCCAGGGCGCGGGCGCCCACCACGTTCGCCGGTATGCCGTGGAGAAGCCGCGCGCGTCCATGGCCACCGCCAGGTTGGCGGCGGCCTGCAGCGAGCGGACCAGCATGCCGAGGGTCAGCGCGCCGACCTCGGCCAGCACCGCTCGGGGTGAGCGGGGGCTGGCGCCGATGCCGCGGACCCGGCGGGCGCGGGCGATCTCCGCCCAGATGTCGCCGAAGGTGTGCACCCGCTGCAGCGCCGCCGCGCTGGCCACGACCGGTCGGGCCGGGAGCCGCAGCCGCTGGGCGAGGTGGTCACCGAGGGCATCGGGGTCGACGAAGGGGATGAGCACCGCCGAGGGGAACACGATGATGAGCACCCGCAGGGCCGCCCCGGCCGCCACCTCCAGGTCGCGGGTCCCGAACAGCCATGTCGACCAGGCGACGGACGCCGCCCCGATGACCCCCGGCAGGAAGCGGACCAGCACCCGGGTGAGGCGTCCCCCCGGGCGTGGGCCCTCCCCCGGCGCCAACAGCCCGATCACGGCCAGCGCGGCCTGGGTGGCCAGCACCGCGAGGCTGGTCGTCCAGTGCGGAGCGAGCACACCAGCGGGGACGGCCAGGGCGCTCCCCGCGAGCAGCGACAGCGGCCCACAGCGCGCGACGAGGGAACGGCGCGGCTGCGCCGGCAGCGCGGGCTGGGCGGGCCGCTCGAGGACGACGGTCCGGTCAGCGCGGGTCACGACGGCGTCGTCGTGGGTGGTGAGCACGACCGCCGACCCGGCGTCCCGCAGAGCCTCCACGATCCCCATGACCGCCGACCAGGTCAACCGGTCCTGCCCCACGGTCGCCTCGTCGGCCAGCAGCAGCGCGGGCTGGTGCACCACGGCGGCGGCCATCGCGAGGCGACGCTGCTCGCCGCCGGAGAGGTGCCGCGGGTCGGCGTGCAGCAGGTGGCCCAGGCCGAGCAGGTCCAGCAGGGCGCTGGCGCGGGCCCGGGCCTCCGACTCGACGAGGCCGACGGCGCGGGCTGTGGTCATCACCTCGTCGAGCACGCTGCGCGCCACGATCGTCGACGACGACCACTGCGGCACCCAGGCGAAGGCCCGGGCGAGCTCGACGGTGTCCCAGTGCCGCGGGCTGCGCTCGCCGTGCGGCGCCAGTGACGGGTGGGCGCGGACGACGCCGTCGTCGATCTCGACCAGCCCGGCGAGGGCCAGCATGAGGGTGGACTTGCCGGACCCGCTGGGCCCGACCAGGGCGGTGGTCTGGCCCGCGCGTGCCTGCAGCCACTGGTGGCTCACGGCGAGGGTGGCGTGGGTGGCGCCGTTGAGGGTTCGCACGCTGCGGCGCACCGTGACGTCGGCGGCGTCCACCGCGACCACGTTTGCGCCGAGCGGTCCGCGACCGAAGACGGCGGAGGGCACCGCGGTCGGCTGCGGGTCGGGGACGCCGGGCACCCAGATCCCCTGGTCGGCGAGTGCCGAGCCCTGCTCCGCGAGGACGCCTCGGGGGCTGCCGTCGGCGACGAGGCGTCCCTCGCGGTCGAGGACGAGCAGCCGGTCCGCGAAGTCAACCCAGGGCCCGAGGCGGTGCTCGACCACCACGGTTGTGAGCCGCTGCTGCTCGACGACCTCACCGACACAGGCGCGGACGGCCGCCGCGTTGCCCGGGTCGAGCATGGCGGTGGGTTCGTCGAGCAGCAGCAGGCTCGGCTCGAGGGCCAGTGCGCCCGCCAGCGCCAGCCGCTGCTGCTCGCCCCCTGAGAGGGCATGCGTTGGGGTGTCCTGAGGCATGTCCAGCCGGACGGCGGCCAGCGCGGCGCGCACCCGGGAGGGCATGAGCTCGCGCGGAACGCCGGTGTTCTCGAGGCCGAACGCGACATCGCGGCCGACGGTGGCGGCCACGACCCCCGAGCCGGGCTCCTGCAGGACCAGCCCGACGGCGCCGGCGCGGGAGTGCGGTGGCTGGCCGTCGACGGAGATGCTGCCGGAGAGATCGCCGGAGTCCGCCGCCTGGAGGACTCCGGCGAGCGCGCGCAGGAGCGTCGACTTGCCCGACCCGCTCGGGCCGACGAGCAGCACGCGCTGCCCCGCGGGGATGACCAGGTCGAGGTCGGCGAGGATGGGCTCGCGGCGGCCGTAGGGGCGCCACGTCAGCCCGCTGACCTCGACCCGGCCCTCGTAGCCACCGGGCTGCCCCGCCGGGGTCCCCGCCGGGGTCCCCGTCGGCGTCCCGGCAGGGGTCCCGGCAGGAGTCCCGGCAGGAGTCCCGGCAGGGGGGACTGCGTCAGACAGCGCGGTGATCCCTGGCCTCCTGGCCGGGCGGGAAGGCGTTGAGTGCCCCTGCCGAGGCGAGGGCCCGCGTCAACAGCCACCCTCCCACCCCGGCGATGACGGCACCGGACGCCGTGAGGATGAGCAGGTAGGCGATCTTCCAGCCCCACGACCAGTCCATCCAGTAGGTGAACCACTCGTAGACGGCCTCGAGCGGCGCGGCCAGCGCACCGGCGAGGGCCGCTGCGGCGATGCCGAAGGCGCCGTAGCCGAGGATGGCGAACGCCGCCTCGGCGCCCAGGCCCTGCAGGACGCCCGCGATGAAGGTCGAGAAGCCCCACTTGGTGCCGGGGAGCATGGAGACCAGGGCGGCCAGCACCTCGCAGAGCAGGGCCGCGCCGGGACGGCGGACGACGAGGCCGCCGACCACGCCCGCCAGGAGCCAGGGGGCCCCGACGACGGCGGCGAGCGGCGGGAACAGCGCCGACAGCGCCTCGCCCGGGGCGCTGTACACCTGCCCCCAGGCCCAGTAGGCGACACCGAAGGCGGCGCCGAGGAACGTGATGGTGAGCAGGTCAACCGTGCGCCAACCCATGAGGGGGCGGCTGGCACGGATGCTGGCGGAGCGGCGCTCGGCCAGGGTGGGGGTGTTGGTGGTGCTCATGTGCGTTGTCCTTCTTCCCGTGGGATCCAGCGGATACCTCGGGGGAAGCAGCCGGACGGCATACGGCATCGCCGTAGCCGACACGGGTGCTTGAGATCCCGACTCCCTTCGCCGGTGCTAGCCGGAGCAGGTTCGAGGGTCTGCGGCGAACCGCACTCTCAGCGCTTGCGCGCTCCCCTGTCGTTACGCGATGAACATTACCGCACCGTGTGACAGGGTGGAGCCGAGAAGAGCAGGCGATGTGAAGGGGCAGCAATGGAGACCATGGTGTGGCGTGTGCTCGGCACCGGCTCGGCGGTCGTCGCGGGGATCCTCGCGAACAAGGTCGTCACCGAGCTCTGGAAGCACAGCGGCCGTGACGAGATCCTCGACCCCCGAGACCCGCGGACGCCGGCCAGGGAGGCCATCATCTTCGCGGCGCTGACGGGTCTGGCCGTAGGTGCCGCCCGAGTCGTCGTGACCCGCAAGGCCGCGTCGTACTTCGCCAAGTCCACGGGCCACCTCC
>DASULG010000013.1:0-2833 GCA_036278335.1 Pedococcus sp. | reverse complement strand
GAGCGGAAACGGCTGCCGCGCCGGTCGGCGGCAGCAGCGGGCGCCGGTCGTCACAGTGCCTCTGGCCACGGGTAGCCGCGTCCGGGCGACATCCGCGTCGACGGCGAGCTTCGTCGCCGAACGCCTCGGCCCGGCGGGCGTCCGAGCGGCTTGCCGGTGCCGTGTCTACCTACGATCCGCTCGGGCTCCGCGGCGTGCTGCCGGGCACGGGGTGGCGCTAACGCCGATTCTCGCGTCGGGTAGTTGATCCCCAACGCGGGATGTCTTCTGCGCTCGGCGGGGGGAGGAAATCCCTTACGGAGCTGGGTAGCGGGCCTGCCGGCGATCTCCCGGGTACGGCTCGATGAGGGTCTATCTCGCTGTCCACACCACCGGCTCTGGCCCGATGAAGAACTGCGATCGCAGGACCGTCGATGGGTGAAACCCGAGAATGACAGGGATGTAAGACGGAGTTGGCGTGGCGGATTGCCAACCTGCCGGCAGACTGCTGAACTCGATCCATGCCCGGGACAGCGAAACCGACCCCAATCCGGGGAGCCGCTGCCCGACCGGGCGGGGAGTTCTTCGCCCGGCCCACCGGGCCGAACCACCGCCGCTACGAGGCGCTGCGCGGCTACCTGTTCGAGGGGCTGCCGCTGCAGGCGGCGGCCGAGCGGGCCGGCTACTCGGTGGCCACGCTGCGCTCGGCGGTGCGGGACTTCCGGGCCGGCAAGACCGGGTTCTTCGCCACCCCCCGGCCGGGGCCCACCCGGGCACCGGCGAAGAACGCCGCCCGGGCACGCATCGTCGAGCTGCGCCGGGCGGGGCATTCCGCCAAGGAGATCTCCGAGCTGCCGGCCGGGACCCCCACCCCGCTCAACCGCACCGGGGTCGCCGAGGTGCTCGCCGAGGCCGGCTTCCCCCGGCTGCCGGTCCGCCCACCCGCCGAACGCGGCGCCCCCTCCCGGGACCACCCGCGCCGGGCGCAGGTGCTCGAGTTCGCCGGGCTGCCCGCGCGGGCCGAGACGAAGCTGGCCGGGCTGCTGCTGGCCATCCCCGAGCTGGTCGCCCTGGACCTGCCCGCCCTGGTCGCCGCGGCCGGCTACCCGGGCACCAGGGTGATCCCCGCGGTCAGCTCCCTGCTGAGCCTGCTGGCGCTCAAACTCGTCGGCGTCCGCCGGGTCTCCCACGTCGACGACCTGGCCGCCGACGTCGGCGCCGGGCTGTTCGCCGGGCTGACCGCGCTGCCCAAGGCCACCGCGCTGACCACCTACTCCTACCGGCTCGAGCACGCCCGCCAGCAGCGGTTCCTCGCCGGGCTGGGCCGGGCCATGCTCGCCGCCGACCTGATCGGCGACGCCGGCGGGGACCTCGACCTGGACTTTCACGCCATCATGCACTGGGGGGAGGACGTGGCGCTGGAGAAGAACTACGTGCCCCGCCGCTCCCAGCGCACCCGCTCGGTGCTCACCTTCTTCGCCCAGGACGCCTCCACCGACACCCTCGTCTACGCCAACGCCGAGCTGACCAAGGCCACCCAGGCCTCCGAGGTGCTGGTGTTCGCCGACCACTGGCGCAACCTCACCGGCCGCTGGCCGGCCCGGCTGGTCATGGACCAGAAGGTCACCACCCAGCCGGCCCTCGCCGAACTCGACTCCCGCGGCATCGGCTTTCTCACCCTGCGGATGCGCTCCCCGGCGCTGACCCGCCACATCACGGCGCTGCCCGCCGCCGCCTGGCGCACCGTGCGGCTGGACCGCGACGGCGGCTACCGCCGCCCCCGGGTCGTCGACGAGGACACGGCCCTGTCCAACTACCCCGGCCCCGTCCGCCAGCTCGTCGTCACCGGCCTCGGCCGCGACGCCCCCACCGTGATCATCACCAACGACCGGGCCGCCACCGCCAAACAGCTCATCGAGCGCTACGCCCGGCGGATGACCATCGAACAGCGCCTGGCCGAGGTCATCCGCTCCTTCCACGTCGACGCGCTCGCCGGCGCGGTCCCGCTCAACGTCGACCTCGACGTCGCGCTGTCCGTCCTCGCCGGCGCCGTCTGCGCCTCCCTCCGCCGCCGGCTGCTCGGCTACCACCAGGCCACCCCGGACACCCTGCAACGCCGGTTCCTGTCCACCGGCGGGGTCATCCTCAACCACGGGCACAACATCGTCGTGCGGCTCCACCGGCGCACCTACTCCCCGGTGCTTCGCCAGGCCAACATCCCCGAGGTCACCGTCCCCTGGTGGGGCGGGCGCCGACTCCGCTTCGAATACCAGTGACCAACCTGGGGTGGAACTCGCTGCGCGAGAATCGGCGCTAAGTAGTTCGTAAGTAGCTGGACTTCGATCTACTTTTCTGGTTGAATCGGTGCGTGCGGGACAACGACGGTCGAAAGCTCGACCACAAAACACTGGAGACGCTTCGGGTCCGCGCGGTGGAGCAGATCGAGCGCGGCGCGCGGGTGGAGGACGTGGCCGAAACCCTGGGGTTGGCCCGGTCGACGGTGTTCGGCTGGGTGGCGAAGTACCGGGAGGGGGGCCGCAACGCGTTGGCGGCGCGTCCGGTGCCGGGCCGGCCGCCGAAGCTGTCCGGGGCGGCGCTGGCCCGCCTCTACGGGTTGATCGTGGGCCGGGATCCGCGGCAGCTGTCGTTCGAGTTCGCGTTGTGGACCCGGGAGATGGTGCGCGAGCTGATCCGCCGCGAGTTCGGGGTGCGGCTGTCGGTGGTCAGCGTGGGCCGGCTGCTGGCCAAGCTGGGCCTGTCTCCGCAGCGGCCGCTGTGGCGGGCCTACCAGCAGAACCCCGAGGCGGTGGACCGCTGGAAGCGCGAGCAGTTTCCGGCGATCCGGGAGCAGGCC
>DASULG010000012.1:0-20777 GCA_036278335.1 Pedococcus sp. | reverse complement strand
CGATCCTGGTCGTCGAGGGTGACACCCGGCACTCGGCCGAGCTGTCGCCGGAGGAGAAGAACGCCATCTCCCACCGGGGCAAGGCGTTCCGCGCCCTGGTGCCGCACCTGCGCGAGCTGCTGGGCTGACCACGAGCGGCTGGGCTGACGCTGTCGCCCGGCAAACCGGCTACCCGAGCACCTCGCGCAGCCTGGGCGGCCTACCCGAGCACCTCGCGCAGCCAGTCGAGGTCGGCGCGATGACCGTCGAGGCCGCCTGGCGTCTCGACGACCACGGGCGCACCTGCCGAGCGCACCACGGCGGCGAGCTCGTCGGGGTTGATGAGACCGGCACCGAGGTTGGTGTGCCGGTCAGCGCCTGAGTCGAACTCGTCACGGCTGTCGTTGCAGTGGACGAGGTCGATGCGGCCCGTGATCGCACGTACCTGGTCGACGACGGTGGACAGGTCGTTGCCGGCGGCGTGCGCGTGGCACGTGTCGAGGCAGAACCCGACGTTCTCGAAGCCGCCGGCCGTCGAGATGGCCTCCCACAGCTGCGCGATGCGGTCGAGGCGGCGTGCCATGGCGTTGTCACCGCCGGCGGTGTTCTCGATGAGCAGGGGGACCTTGATGTCGGTGGTCTCCACGGCCTTGCGCCAGTTGTCGAAGCCCTTGGCGGGGTCGTCGGCCTTGTTGACGTGCCCGCCGTGGACGATCAGCCCCTTGGCCCCGATCGAGGCGGCGGCGTCCATGTGCTGCTGGAGCAGCTTGCGGCTGGGGATCCGGATGCGGTTGTTCGTCGTGGCCACGTTGACGAGGTAGGGCGCGTGCACGTAGAGGTCGATCCCGGCCTCCTCGGCCGCGGCACGGAGCGCCTCCGGGCCCCCGGGGTACTCCCACTCCGGCCCCTTGTAGCCCTGCGGGTCGCCGAGGAAGAACTGGCTGAGGGTGGCGCCCCGCTCGACCGCGGCGGTGATCGGGTCGGCCTGGTCGACGTGCGCGCCGAGCGCGGGTGCTGGCATGCCTCCGAGACTAGGCCCCACCGAGGACAGCGGCACCGGGCTGTCCCGCGTCTGTGGGGACTCGCCGACCTCCAGGCGTCGGTGATCACCCACGTCCGATGCTCGGCTGCGGCCAGTACAGTTGGCGCCGCGCGCAAGTGGTGGAATGGCAGACACGCAGGATTTAGGTTCCTGTGCCCTCGGGCGTGCGGGTTCAAGTCCCGCCTTGCGCACCCACTCGCCTCACGCCGGTGGCGAGGGCCCCTAGCATCGGCAGGGTGAACCACCTGCTGCGGGAAGTGCTCCCGGCTCTTGGCCTCGACGACACGTTCGCCGCGGACCGGCTGGCGCTCGCGGGCGGCAACGCTCTGGCCTCCAGGCTGCCGGTGAACACGCTGGCCTGCGGGTCGGTTGCCGCGGCGGCCTTGGCCGGGCTGGCGATGGTCGGTGGGGAGCGGGTCCTGGTCGACCCGCTGCAGGTGGCAGTGGCCTTCCGCAACGACCAGTTCCAGACCGTCGACGGGCGCACGCAGGACTCCTTCGCTCCTCTCTCGGGCTTCTTCCGCACGGGCGACGGGTGGGTCCGCACCCACGGCAACTACCCCCACCACCGGGCGCGGCTGCTCCGTGCGCTTGGCCTGCCCGAGGACGCCGGGCGCGAGCAGGCCCGGGAGGTGCTGGCGACCTGGGGCGCCCAGGACGTCGAGGACACGGTGACGCGGCAGGGCGGGATCGCCGTCCGTGTGCGTGACCACCAGGAATGGTTCTCGGGCGAGCAGGCAGCCGCGGTGGCGACCCATCCGCTGCTGTCCGTGGAGGGGACAGGTGTTGCGCCGGCGGTTCCGCTGAGGCGCCGACCCCGCGTGCTCGACCTCACCAGGGTCCTTGCGGGCCCGGCCGCCTCGCGCACCCTCGCCTACCTCGGTTGCGACGTGCTCCGTGTCGACCCGCCCGGCATACCCGAGCTCGAACCCCAGCACATCGACACCGACGCGGGGAAGCGCTCAACCCTGCTGGACCTGGGCGAGCCTGAAGCCCTCGAGCGCGTGCACGGCCTGCTGACCACCGCCGACGTGCTGCTGACCGGCTACCGCCCCGGCGCCCTGGACCGGTTTGGCCTGGGCGTGGCGCAGCTCGCCGAGACCTACCCGAGCCTGGTCCACGCCTCTCTCAGCGCCTGGACACCGGCCGGCCCCTGGGGCGGACGGCGTGGCTTCGACAGCATCGTGCAGGCCGCCACGGGCATCTCGCTGCTGGAGTCGTCCGACGCGGAGGCGCCCGGCGCGCTGCCGGCCCAGGCCCTGGACCACGCCACCGGCTACCTGCTTGCGGCGGGAGTGTGCGCCGCCCTGCGCAGGCGCGCCGACGAGGGTGGCACCTGGCAGGTCAGCGCCCACCTGGCCCGCACCGCGCACTGGCTGCTGCGCACCGACGCCCTGGACGGACAGGCCACCGGGCTCGGCGACCCGGCGCCCTGGCTGGTCGAGTCCGCCACCGAGCTGGGGAGGGTCGTCCAGTCGCGCCCGGCCTTCCGGATCGACGGCGGCCCGGCGGCGTTCGCCTGGGTGGGCCGGCCCTGGGGCGCCGACCCGGCTGAGTGGGCCCACGCCTAGGACGGGCATCCCGCCCGCTGGCTCCGGGTCAGCCCGCCTGGCTCGGGTCTGGGGCCGCCTGGCTAGGGCGCCGGGACGGTGCGCGGGTCGAACCCGAAGGGCAGCTCGAGGCGGTGTGCCGCCATCAGCGCGTCGTCGGTCAGCACCTCGCGGGTGGGGCCGTCGGCGACGACCACGCCATCGGAGAGCACCACCGAACGCGGGCAGAGCTCGTAGGCATAGGGCAGGTCGTGCGTCACCATCAGCACCGTGACGTCGAGCGAGCGCAGGATGTCCGCCAGCTCCCGGCGGGAAGCGGGGTCCAGGTTGGACGAGGGCTCGTCGAGGACGAGGATCTCCGGCTGCATGGCCAGCACCGTGGCGACCGCCACCCGGCGACGCTGCCCGAACGACAGGTGGTGGGGCGGCCGGTCGATGAAGTCCACCATGCCGACGCGGTCGAGGGCGTCGAGCACCCGCGCCTCGAGCGCGGCACCGCGGACCCCGAGGTTCGCCGGCCCGAAGGCGACGTCATCGCGCACGGACGGCATGAACAGCTGGTCGTCCGGGTCCTGGAACACGACGCCCACGCGCCGGCGGATCTCCAACAGGTTGTCCTTGGCGACCGGCAGGCCCGACACGTGGACGGAGCCCGCGCCGGCCGTGAGGATCCCGTTGAGGTGCAGCACCAGGGTCGTCTTGCCAGCGCCGTTCGGGCCGAGCAGGGCCACCCGTTCCCCTTGGTGCACATGGAGATTCACGCCGAACAGGGCCTGGTGGCCATCGGGGTAGGCGTAGGCCAGCCCGCTGACGTCGAGGACCGGGGCGCTCACAGGGTCACCGCCAGGGCCATGGTGGCAAGGGCAACGCCAGGCAGTATGCCGGCCTGGGCCCACTGCGCCGGGGTCGCGCTCACGCGGTGGGTCACCGGCATACGGCCGCCGTAGCCGCGCGAGAGCATGGCCAGGTGGATCCGCTCGCCGCGCTCGTAGGAGCGGATGAACAGAGCCCCCGCCGTCGACGCGAGGGCCGGCCACGCGCGGACGGAGCCGGCCGCGAACCCCCGGGACTCCCGGGCGATCCGCATGCGCTGCAGCTCGTCGGTGACCACCTCGAGGTAGCGCATCATGAAGCCCATGATCTGGACGAGCTGGTGCGGCAGCCGCAGCCGCTCGAGGCCGGCGAGCAGGTCGCGGGGCTCGGTCGTCGCCCCCAGGACGAGGGAGGCCAGGACGCCGAGCGTCCCCTTGGCCAGGAGGCCCCAGGCGCCGAGCAGGCCGGGCTCCGACAGGTGCAGCGGACCCACCGACACGTAGGGACCTGACGCGATGAAGGGCATCAGCACGGCGAAGACGACGAAGGGAACCTCGACGACCAGGCGCCTCGCGACGTAGGTGGGCGGCACCGTGGACACCGCGACCACGGCGGCCAGCAGCGCCGCGTAGACGGCGAAGGCCCAGTACTGCTCACGCGGTGTGGCCACCACCAGGACGACAAAAGCCACCAGCGACAGCAGTTTCAGGTGCGCGGGCATCCGGTGGATGGGGGAGTGTCCGTGGAAGTGAAGGTGGTGGCCGTGTCCCGCGCCCATCGCTAGTCCCTCCCCGGGCGGGGGGCCCGACCACCTGGCTGCGATTCGCCAGTGGGCTCGCGACGCCGCAGCAGGGCGAAGAGCCCACCGCCGAGCAGGCCGACGACGAGCACGCCGACCACGCCCGCTACGCCGCCGGACAGCCGCGGGTTGGAGACTCCCTTCGTCGCGTAGCCGGCCAGGGGCGAGGTGCTGCTGGGGTGCTGCTGGGTGTGGATGAACCCCAGCCTCTCTGCGACGAAGGTGAGGCCGTCGGGGTGCCCGGACGCGTAGAACGAGGCGACGCCGGCGAGCACGAGCGCGACCGCGAGACCGGTCAGCAGCAGCGCGCGGGTGCTGATACCCCTCATGCCCTCACCTCGTCGCGGATGACGAGCTCACGGCTCTCCCGGACCCGCCGGGCGCCGTGGACCAGGTCGGGGCGCACCGCGAGGACGGCGGACACGACCAGCCCGGTGATGGCGGCCTCGCCCAGGCCGATGAGCACATGCCAGCCGAGCATGGCCGTGGCGAGGCGGTCGAGGGGGATGGGCGCCTGCCCACCCACGGCATACAGGCCGACGAAGGCCAGCGCGGCCAGCGGAACCGAGACCAGCGCCGCGGCTGCGGCCGACGGCGCGACCATCGAGACGCGCTTGGGCAGCACGGACTGGGCGGCGCGGAACACCAGCCACCCGGTCCACACGCCCACCAGGCCCATCAGCGTGATGTTCGTGCCCAGCGCTGTCAGCCCACCGTCGGCGAACAGCAGGCCCTGCACGAGCAGGACGACCGACAGGCTCAGGGTGGCAGTCCAGGGCCCGACGAGCACGGCGGCGAGCGCCCCTCCGAGGAGGTGCCCCGAGGTGCCGGCGCCGACGGGGAAGTTGAGCATCTGCGTGGCGAAGACGAAGGCTGCGACCAGCCCGGCCAAGGGCGCGGTGCGGTCGTCGAGCTCGCGCCTCGCGCCGCGCAGGGCCAGTCCCACGCCGAGTGCCGCGACGGCCGCCGTCCCCAGGGAGGTGGGGGCGTCGAGGAATCCGTCCGGAACGTGCATGCTCTGCATCTCCTGAGGTGGCGCGAGGTTCGCTGGGATACGTTGGGGCCGATCCGCACATCATCTTATTGCAAGTAAGTTGCAATAACGAACCCATGACCGAGGAGCCTCTGTGAGCGAGCGCCTGGCCCCGGGGGACACCGCCCCCGACTTCACGCTGCCCGACGACGAGGGCGGGGAGGTGACGCTGTCCGGCCTGAGAGGGCGCAAGGTGATCGTCTACTTCTACCCCGCTGCCATGACGCCGGGGTGCACCGCGCAGGCGTGCGACTTCACCGAAAGCCTCGACTCGCTGCGCGGCCACGGCTACGAGGTGCTGGGGATCTCCCCGGACAAGCCCGAGAAGCTCGCGAAGTTCCGCGAGCATGATGCCCTGACCATCACGCTGCTGTCCGACGCGGACAAGGCCGTGATGAAGAAGTGGGGTGCCTTCGGGGAGAAGAAGCTCTACGGCAAGACCGTCGAGGGCGTCATCCGCAGCACCGTGGTGGTGGACGAGGACGGCACCGTCTCCCACGCTTGGTACAACGTCAAAGCCAGCGGTCACGTCGCCAAGCTGCGCCGCGACATCGGCCTGGACTGAAGGAGCCATCATGAGCGAGAGCACAGCACCCAAGACAGTCGCCCAGATCGAGGCCGACATCATCGCAGCGCGGACGCGGCTCGCGGGGACCGTCGACGAGCTGCAGACCCGCACCGCCCCGAAGGAGATCGTGCGCCGCCAGGTCGAGGCGGCCAAGGTCAAGTTCGCCGAGGCCACCCGGACCGAGTCCGGTGACCTGCGCACCGAGCGCGTGGCGGCCCTGGCTGCTGCAGCCGTGGCCCTCATCGGCCTCGGTGCCTGGCGCCGCCATCGTGGCTGAGGAGCCCACCGACCGGCTCCCGATCCGGATGCTGCACGACCGCGTGCTGGTGTCCCAGGAGGGGGAGGGCGGGGAGCGCCGCTCCGGCGGCGGGATCGTCATCCCCGCCACCGCCAGCATGGGCAAGCGCCTGGCGTGGGCAAAGGTGGTCGCCATCGGCTCCAACGTCCGCCAGGTGAAGGTGGACGACCGCGTCCTGTTCGACCCCGAGGACCGAGCCGAGGTGGAGCTCCAGTCCAAGAGCTACGTCCTGCTCCGCGAGCGAGACATCCACGCAGTGGCCGCCCAGCGGGTGCAGGACGGCCACACCGGCCTGTACCTGTAGGACTGGGCCCGGCCGGTCCCGTGCCCCGCCGACGTCAGGCGGCCGGCGTCAGGCGGTTGCGGTCTGGGTCTGGGCCGCGATGGCCTCCCGCTCGCGCCGGCTCTTGCCGAACCTCAGGTAGATCACCGGCATCAGGATCAGGTTGAGCATCGTTGCGGTGATGAGGCCGCCGAGGATGACGAACGCCATCGGGTACTCGATCTCCTGACCCGCGACGTTGCCCGCGACGATCAGCGGGATCACGGCCAGAGCCGCCGCCAGCGCGGTCATCAGCACGGGCGCCAGCCGCTCCTTGGCGCCCTGGATGACCAGCGCCGGGCCGAACGGCACGCCCTCGACGCGCTCGAGGTGCTGGAAGTGGCTGACCATCATGATGCCGTTGCGGGCCACGATGCCCAGGACGGTGAAGAACCCGACCAGGCTGCCGAGGGAGATGATCCCGCCGCTGAGCCAGGCCATCAGGACCCCGCCGACCAGCGCCGAGGGCAGCGCCACGAACGCCATCACCGCCAGCCTCAGTCGCCGGAAGGCGAAGAACAGCAGCACGAAGATCGTGGCGGCGGCCAGCGCGCTCCAGCCCAACAGGCTGGCCTGGGCCGCCTGGCGCTCCTGGTACTCGCCGTGCACCTCGTAGAAGTACTCGAGCGGCATGTCGATCTCGGCAAGGCGGCGCTCGGCCTCGGCCACGACGGCCCCGAGGTCGGCGGTGTCGACGTTGGCCCCGATGGAGACCCTCCGCAGCCCGTTCTCGTGCTGCACGTTGCTCGGGGTGGCGGCGATCGTGACGTCGGCGACATCCTTCATCGCCACGTGTCCCCCGCCGGGGACGTCGAGCTGCAGGTTCTGGACGTCGGAGAGGTTGGTGCGTGACTGCGGCACGCTCCAGACCTGCACGTCGTAGGCCTTGCCGCCGCGGAAGATGTCGCCGACCTCCTCGCCCGCGAGCATGGTCGCCGCGGCCCGGCGCACGTCGCCCGGCTTGATGCCGTACTTCCTGGCCTTGTCCAGGTCGACCCGCACCTCGATCTGGGGGACGTCCTTCTGGAGCTCGACGTGCTCGTCGACGATGCCGTCCACCGAACCCAGGACCGTGGAGATCTCGTCGGCCTTCTCCTCGAGCACCTTGAGGTCCTGCCCGTAGAGCTGGACCACGATGGCCTCGCCCTCGCCGGTCAGCACCTCGCGGATGCGCTCCTTGAGGTAGGTCTGCACGTCCCGGCGAAGGCCCGGGTACCCATCGACGACGGCCTGGATCTTGTCAACGGTGGCGTCGTAGTCGGCGTCCTGGTCGACGCTGATCCAGTTCTCCCCGAACTCCGCGCCGACCACCTCGTCGGCCAGGAGTGCCTGTCCGATGTGCGCGCCGAAGTTGCGCACGCCGGGGATGGCCTGCAGCTCCTTGGACGCGGCCACGGTGATGCGGGTCTCCTCCGGCAGCGACGTGCCCGGCTTGGTCACCCAGTGCATCAGGAAGTCGCGCTCCTTGAAGTCCGGGAGCAGCGACTGGCCCAGTGTCGGGTAGACGGCGATCCCGGATGCGGCGATCGCGCCAGCGGCGATGAACGCGGGCAGGGGCCGGCGCACGACCGGGGTGAGGAGGCGCTCGTAGCCGCGGTGCAGCACGCGCACGAGGGGGGAGGGGCGTTCGCTCAGCCGACCGCGGGACAGCAGGATGAGGGACATCGCCGGTGTCAGGAGCAGCGCCACCATCAGGGAGACGAGCACAGCAAGGGCGTATGCCGTGGCGAGCGGCTTGAAGAAGGACCCGGTGAGCCCGGTGAGGAAGAAGATCGGGAGCAGGGCGGACGCCTCGATGAAGCAGGCGTAGACGATCGCGCTGCGGACCTCGAGCGCTGCTTCGAGCACCACCGACTTCGTCTCGGGTGGGTTGGGCATGGCTCTGGCCAGACGGAGGCGGCGGACGATGTTCTCGACGTCGACGATGGCGTCGTCGACGATGGCGCCCAGGGCGATGACGAATCCCGCGAGCACCATCGTGTTGATGGTGACTCCTCGCCAGTGCAGGATCAGGATCGCCGCCATGAGCGAGACCGGGATGGTGACCACGCTGACCAGCGCTGCCCGCCAGTTCAGCAGGAACAGGCCGAGGAGCAGCACCACGAGCAGCGAGCCCAGCAGCAGCGAGTCCGTGAGGTTGTCGACCGCTTCCTCGACGAAGGTGGCCGGCCGGAAGATCGAGGTGTCGACCTGCATGCCGGGCAGGCCGGGCGCGAGCTCCGCCATCGCCGCTTCGACACCCTCGGTGACCTGGAGCGTGTTGCCCCACGGCAGCTTCTCGACGATGAGCATCAGGCCCTCGCCGCCGTTGATGACCGCGTCGCCGACGAGCGGCTGGTGGTCCTGCACGACGTCCGCCACGTCCGCCAGACGCAGGCTCTTGCCGTCCTTGTTGTTGACGACCACCTCGCCGAGGTCGTCCGGGGAGGCGATGGGCAGCACGTGCCGCACGTTGAGGCGCTGGTTGGGGGTCTCGATGAAACCGCCCTTACCGACGACCGAGCTGTTGGTGTACTGCAGCAGCCCCGAGTCGAGGGAGTCTGCCGTCACGTCCATGACCTGCTCGAGGGTGACGCCGTGTTCCTTGAGCTTGTCGGGCTTGACCTGAACGGTCAGCATGTCGATGCGCTCGCCCCAGATCGCGACATTGGCCACCCCGGGGACGCGCAGCAGTCGGGCGCGGATCTTCCAGTAGGCCGTCATCGACATGTCGATCGTGGACAGGGTGTCGGACGACAGCCCGATCTTCATGACGCGACTCGTCGCTGACAACGGCTGCAGGATGAACGGGGGCGCTGCCCAGGTCGGCAGGGTCGGCACGATGGTCTGGAGGCGCTCGTTCACGAGCTGCCGGGCGGTGATGAGGTCAGTTCCGCTCGTGAAGATGAGCTCGATCGAGGACAGCTGCGACACCGACTTCGACCGCAGCTCGTCCAGTCCGGGCACGCCCTGCAGGGCCTGCTCGAGTGGGACGGTGACCAGGCTCTCCGTCTCGGCGGCGGACAGGCCGAGGCATGGCGTCTGGATCTCTACCCGGGGAGGTGCGAACTCCGGGAAGACGTCGACCGGCATGTTGGGCACCTGGGCGATGCCGAAGAACATCAGGGCCCCCCCGAAGGCAACCATGAGGAAGCGGAACCTCAGGCTCTGCGTGATGATCCAGCGGATCATGGTGCAACCCTCCCCGCGCTGTCGTGATGGCTGTGGGTGTGTGGCACGCCAGGCCGGTTACTGGCCGAGGCCCGTTTCGACGCCGAAGAGCTCAGCGGCGCCGACCGTCACCACCGTGGTTCCCGCGCGTGGTCCGGCGGACAGAGATGCCTGGCCGTCGGCGATCTCGACGACCGTCACCTCCGCGCGCACGTAGACGTTGTCCTGGGGGTTCGTGAACACGAAGGTCTGGCCGTCCGGGTCGTAGAGGATCGCGGACTCCGGGACGGTCAGTCGCGCGGCACCCCGCCCGGCCACCACAGGCTGAGTGGCGAGTCCGAGCCGCTGGGCTGCCTTGCCCTGGAGGGTGATTCGCGACGGCTGGCCGTCAATCTCCTCCACCTTGGCGGCCGTGCTGCCCGCGGCAGCCTCGGCCACGGGCTCGCTGCAGCCGGCGAGCGCTCCGCCGCCCAGGACCAGCGCGACGGTGAGAGCGGCGGTCCGGCGTCCGATGTGCATGCTCATGATGTCTTCCTTCACACGCTTCGAGAACTCAGCCACGACCCACCGCCGGGCTGGTGGGAGGCAGGGGCGCAGACGCCGCCTCCTGGTTGGCTCTGGTTGCGTAGCGCCCGCAGAGAGCAGGGAGGACGAGCATCACGGTGACGACCGTGGTGACAAGGCCGCCCAGCACCACGACGGCGAACGGCTGGAGGGACTCCAGTCCCGCCCGGGGTCCCAGGACGAGCACGGGCAGCAGGGCTGCGGCCGCCACCGCGGCGGTGACGACCACCGGCATCGCGTGCTCGGCGGAGGCCACCGCGTAGGCGTCACTGGGGCTCGTGTGCCTGGTGAGCTCCCGAGCCCGGGTCACCAGCGTCAGTGAGGCCCGGACAGCCAGCGCCAGGATGGCGAGGAGGCCGGCCACGGTGGCGAGAGTGAGCTCAGCGCCGGTGAGGCGTGCCGCAACCAGACCGCCGAGGAGGCACAACGGCAGGGTCAGCAGCGTCACCGCGGCCAGCCGCCAGCTCTCGAAGGCCGACTGCAGGAGCAGGAAGACCACCAGGACGGCGAAGGCCCCGAGGACCATGGCGCCCCGCTCGGCATTCTTCTGCTCGACGTAGTCGCCCAGGACCTCGGCGTGGTACTCCATCGGGAAGGAGACGTTCTTCAGGGCGCCCTTGACGTCATCCAGGACCGCGTTCAGGCTGCGGCCGCTGACGTCGGCGGTGACGTCGATCCGGCGGGACACACCGTCGTGGCTGATGCTCGTGGGCGAGGGGGCCACGGAGACGGTCGCGACGTCGCTGAGCTTGATGTGCTTGCCGCCAGGGGTGTCGAGCACCAGGTTGCTGACGTCGCTGACGTTCTCGCGGACCTCGGGCGCGCTCCAGACCTGGACGTCGAAGACCTTCTGCTGGTCGAACAGGCTGCCGACGTGGATCCCCGAGAGCAGGGTGGTGGCTGCCCGTCGCACGTCGCCGGGCTTGACGCCGTGCTCGCGCGCCTTGGCCAGGTCCACGTCGATCTGGATCGTGGGCTCCTGGGCCTGGTTCGCGATCACCGGGTTGGCAACCCCGTCAACAGAGCTCAGCAGCGCGTGGACCTTGGTGGCCTGCTCCCGCAGCGTGGCCATGTCCTCGCCGTAGAGCCTGACCGCCACCGGGCTTGACGAGCCGGTGGTGTACTGCGAGACGCGCTCGGTCGAGTACGTCAGCACCTCCCGCTCCAGACCCGGGTAGCCCGCGACGACCTCCTGCACCGCCTCGACCGTGTGGTCGTAGTCGGCGTCCTTGTCGATCGTGAGCCAGAGCATCCCGCCGTTGGCGCTGGAGTGGGTGTCGGACGTGACCGCCCGGCCGAAGTGGGAGCCGACCCCGCTCACGCCCTCGACGGAACGGAGCTCCTCAGTGACCCGTGCACCGACGCGGCTCATCTCGGCCAGCGATGTTCCGGCTGCGCCGTTCCACTGGACGAGCAGGTGGGGCTCGCGCATGGTGGGCATGAGTGACCTGTCCATCACGCTTGGGAGGGCGAACGCGGCCAGGCCAAGCACTCCCACTCCCGCGGCGGCAAGCGCCGCCACGGGGCGCCGGAGGAGCGCTGCTAGGCCGCGCCGGTGGGCACGCCGGCCGTGCCGTGCCACCGCGGACTCGGGGCTTTCGGTGAGGAGCAGGGCACACAGCGCCGGTGTCACGCTCACCGCGACGAGAAGCGAGGTGCCGAGGGCGAGGAGGAGCGTGAGGGCAAAGGGAGTGGTGAACGCGCCGGCAGGCAGGCCGTTGAGGAAGATGAGGGGCAGGCAGGCCGCGGCAACGATGACGGTGCCGTACGCGATGACCCGTCCAGACGCCACAGCGCCGCTCCTGATGCGGCTGTGAGCCTCGGCGTCGTCCGTGCCGCGTCGGCGTGACATGGCCTCGGCGCTGCTCACCCCGTCGTAGATGGCCGCGACCAGGGCGGCAGCGAGACCGAGCGTGACCATGCCGTCGAGCGTTCGGCCGAACAGGTGCAGGATCAGTGCAGCAGACCCCAGGGACAGGGTGGCTGCCACGAAGGTCACCAGCGTCCGGCGCCAGCTGAGCAGCAAGGCGAAGAGCACGATGAGAGCCAGCGCCGCTCCGAGAAGGCCTGCGGTGCGCAGGTTTCCGGTGACCTGCTCGACGTAGGTGGCGGGGCGGTAGACGGAGGTGTCGACTGTGACGCCGGTGAGGCCGGGCGCCATGGTCTCCATGGCCTCCTCAACTGCTGCGGCGATCTCAGAGGTGTTCTGGCCCGGGAACTTGTCGACCACGATGAGGAAACCGTTGCCGGTGGCCAGGCGGGCGTCGCCGATCAGGGGCTGGTGCTCCTCGACGACCGTGGTGACGTCGCCCAGGCGTGTCTGGCTCGGGGAGTCCTCGAGGACGACCTCGGCAAGCTCGTCGGCGTTGTGGATGGGCACCATGTGCTGGACGCCCAGACGCTGGTTCGGGGTGTCCACGAACCCCCCGGTCCCTGGTGTGGACGCCTCGAGGAAGCTGAGGGGCGAGACCAGCAGCGCGTTGCCGGTGGTGTGCACGACCTGCTCGAGCGTCACGCCCTTCTGGCGCAGCTTGTCGGGGTCGACCTGCACCTGCACCTGCCGCTCGCGCTGGCCCCAGATGGCGACGTTGGCGACACCCGGAACGCCCATCAGCTTCGGCCGGATCGTCCAGCGGGCGAGGACGCCCAGCTCGATGGGGGAGAGGCTCTTGGAGGAGATGCCGATCATGGCGACACGGCCCGCCGCAGACACCGGCTGGATCATCTGTGGTGGGGCCGACACGTTGGGCAGGGCGTGCGCCTGCGTCATGCGCTCCTGGACGACCTGCCGAGCCTTCAGGGGATCCGTGCCGCGCTCGAAGGTCATGTCGATCTTCGACAGCCCGGGGACGGATTCGGAGTGGATGTGCTCCACCCACGCCACGCCGTTGAGCAGGTCCTGTTCGAGGGGCACCGTGATCATCTGTTCGACCTCTTGGGCCGAGAGCCCCAGCGCCTCGGTCTGGATCTGCACGGTCACCGGGGCGAACTCCGGGAGTGCATCGACCTTGGCCTGCGGCAGCTGCCACACCCCGAGCGCCACGACCGCAATCGCGAGGGCGGCCACTGCCTTGGGCAGGGTCAGGCTTTTGTCTACCAGCCAGTGCAACATCTCGTCGCTCCCCAGGACGAAGATCCAATATGGCGGCGCCCGTCGCCACGAGTGGCGCACTGCGCGATATCGGTGGGTCCCAGAGGCTGGTTATCTAGCCCTTGTGGGCCTACCGGGCTTCGAGAAGTCCTGTGACAACGGTAGGGATAGAGGGATAAGAGAGCCTGAGGCAAAGGGGTGAACTTGGTCCCCGCTAGATGGTGGATCGCGGACTCCGCCGCTAGCTACGCCTGTCGGCCACCGTCCAAGTGCCAGGGTCACGGCATGTCGTGAGGCGGTTGCCCATGGCCAGCAGCACAATCCAGCGCATGACTGACTGGCGTACCGATCGGATCGGGTCGGCTCTTCGGGGAGAGAACCCCACGGCCATGGCACGTCTGCCAGGCGGTATCGCAGTCATCGGCGACGTCCAGTGGCTCCCCGGCTACTGCGTCCTCCTGAGCGAGGACCCGTCGGTACAGCGGTTGTCGGAGTTGGCGCGCGAGGAGCGGTTGGCCTTCCTGGACAGCATGGCCTGCTTGGGCGAAGCGGTCGAGCAGGCGTGCAGGGAGCTCGACCCGGCTTTCCGGCGTGTGAACCTGGAGATCCTGGGCAACGCGGACCCCTTTCTGCACGCTCACGTGTGGCCGCGGTACGACTGGGAGCCGTCGGACATCGTTGGCCGGCCCGTCTGGCTGTACCCCGCCGAGAAGTGGTCGGACCCCACGACGCAGCTGAGCTCGAAGCACGCCACTCTCAGAGACCTGATCACCAAGCGCCTTGAGGCCTATCGCCCCTGACAGCTGCGGCGGGCGCTGAGGAAGGCTGCGGGATCGGTCCGCTCTGCGATGGGTGGGAGCGGACGATCACGCAAGTTCACGGGCCAGCTCGCGATAGGTGGGGGCGAGCTCGGCCCAACGGCTCCGCCAGTCAACCCGCCCTCCTCCCACGAGATGAGCGGCGAGGTCCTCGACGTGCGCCTGCCAGCCGGCCCCGTGCGCGGCCAGCTCGTCGAGGGGAAGCCCGCGTTCCTCGACCACCAGGCGGGTCCGGTCGCCATCGGCGACGAGCTCGACCTCGATAACGGTCTGGTCGTCCTGCCCCGGTTCCATCGTCAACAGCAGTCGCCGCGGAGGTTCGCACACGTCCACGCGGCCAGGGCCTTCCCAGCCGCTCGTGAAGCTCGCTCGGAACTCGCCGCCGAGGCGAAGGTCGCCCTCCACATCAGCGATCCAGCGCGCCAAGCGCAGCGGGTCGGTGAGTGCCGCCCAGAGGTCGTCGATGTCGGTGTCGTACCGGTCCTCCATGCGGACCACACCCGTACCGTTCACAGATCGCAACGTCCCCACAACGCGTGTCTTCGCTGGCGTGTCCTTGCTCATGGCCTGCCCCTCCGTTGTTTCTTTCCTCGTGCGACCTCGGTGTGCAGCGCATCCATCCGCTGCATCCACCGAGATCGGTAGTGGCCCAGCCACTCGTCGACCTCGGCGAGCGGTTCGGGACGCAGGCTGTACACCCGGAACTGCGCCTGTTGGCGGACCTCTACGAGGCCGGCCTCACGCAACACCCGCAGGTGCCGGGAGACGCCGGGGCGAGCGATGGGCAGCAGAGCGGCCAGCTCGCCCACAGTTGCGGGGCCATCGCTGAGAGCGTCCAGCACGATCCTTCGACTCTCGTCTGATATCGCCTGAAGCACAGCGTCCACCACTTGACCGTAACAGATCGGTTACGTAACCAGCAAGGTACATACGGGTTCGTGATGTCCCCTCGTTTTGGAATGACAGGACTCCGCCCAACGTCCTGATTCGCTGGGTGGGAGGGCCGAGGTTGTCGGCCGCACAGACCCGCGGCTGCCACCACGAGGTGGCCCAAAAGCGGAAAACCCCGGACTCGATGAGTCCGGGGTTTCTCGTTCCGTGGGCTTGCGGCCCGGCAGATGTGGTGCGCCATCAGGGACTCGAACCCCGAACCCGCTGATTAAGAGTCAGCTGCTCTGCCAATTGAGCTAATGGCGCAACGGATGGAGAGGTTAGCACCAGTTGCGCCGAAGGTTGAAATCGCCCGGGCGGTCGGCCTATTCAGGCCCGGAGCGGCGCCGGTTCAGCATCACGGCACCCGCGAAGAGGGCCAGGGCGACAGCGGCGGTGAGGGTCCACAGGAGGGCCGGCGAAGGGCCACTCGCGGCGTCGCCGGAGTGCGGGGGAGTCACCGCCGGCGCCGCGCTCGAGGCACCTGACGGTGGCTGGGTTGTGCCGAGGGGCCCGGCCGAACTCCCGCTCGGGGCAGCGGAGGACGGCGAGGCTGACGGGGACGGCCGGATGGTGAACGCCGCTGTGTCGGAGACCGGGTGGCCGTCAGCGCTGACGACCCTGAAGCTGACCGAGTAGGTGCCCGATCCGAGCCGCCGGAGCGGCTGGGTGACCCTCGAGCCGTCGACCGCCGGCCGGCCGGCGACGACGGACGCGCCCGCCCTGTCGGTAACGGTGACGACCGCGAAGCTGGAGCTGACCGGCTCGCTGAACTTCAGCACGACGGCGGGCGGCGACACCGTGACCGTCGACCCAGCCGCTGGGGTCATCGACGTCAGCGCAGCGTGGGCGGACGCTGCGAGGGCTGTCGCCAGGGACGAGAACACCGCCAGCAGCATGGACAGCACGGCGACCCAGACGGCGATCCGGATGACGCGCCTCTTGCCCTCAGAGTCCATGAACACGCCCGCCATCCTCCCGCACGGCCACACGAGGCCCATCCGGAGGGCCTCCCGGACCATGACCCGGACCTGACCGGACCATGACCCGGACCCAGACCCTGACCCGCTGCGCTGACCCGCTGCGCTGACCCGCTGCGCTGACCCGCTGCGCTCACCCGCTGCTGACGGCTCTCACCCGCCAGGGGGGATGCCGGCGTCCCATTCTCGCGCCTAGGTTCAGCAGTGGGGGATGGTGCCGGGGGCCGGCGCTCGCGACCAGTCCAGCACGGCTCGACCACCCGCCCAGTTCCGCTTAGCCCACTACTACTGAGGGAGCCGAAAGTGGCCAACCAGGACAAGACCCCCGTGCTCGACACCATCGCCGCCATGACTGCCGCCTCGCTGGAGAACTGCGACCTTCCTGCCGACAAGCTGCTGTTGGTTCGCGTCGCCGCCCTCGCCGCGGTTGACGCCCGACCCGTGTCCTACCTGCTCCACGTCGGCCCCTCCATCGAGTCGGGCGTGACCGTCGAGGACGTCCAGAACGTCCTCGTCGCCATCGCCCCGATCATCGGGACAGCCCGGACGACGAAGGCAGCGGTCAACATCACGGAGGCTCTCGGCTTCGCGATCGCGATCCTGGAATCCGAAGAGGCGTAACACCCAAGGGACGGCGCCTGGTCCGACCACGAAAGGGAAAGACAATGGGATCAATCACAACCGACTTCTGGGACGTTCTGCTGTGGAGCTTCTGGTTCTTCATCTGGATCGCCGCGCTGATGGTGTGGTTCCGCTGCCTCTTCGACATGTTCGGCGACAGCTCGCTGAGTGGCTGGGGCAAGGCCGGCTGGGCACTGCTTCTCATCTTCGTCCCCTGGCTTGGCGCGCTGATCTACCTCATTGCCCGGGGCCGGAGCATGACCGAGCGGCAGATGGCGGCGGCCTCGCAGCAGCGGGCCGAGCAGGAGAAGTACATCCAACAGGTTGCGGGCACCTCGCAGGCCCCGGCCGACCAGATCGCCAACGCCAAGGCGCTGCTCGACTCCGGAGCCATCTCCCAGGGCGAGTTCGAGGCGCTCAAGGCCAAGGCGCTCGCCTGACATCACCGAGCTGACCGCCGCCCGCGAAGCTCGCTGCGAGGGCCTGCGCCCCGACGTCAGCGTCCGATGGGACTAGTCGTCCGATGGGACTAGTCGGATGACAGGTCCGCCGATGCGGGCCACGGACCTCCACGAGGCATGGCCAAGGGCTGCGTGAGCCCCGCGCGCCAACTCGGCTGCTCGAACGGTTCGCCCCAGTAGTCGGTGACGCGGACGGCCTCGCCATCCACCAGCTCGGCAATCGACACGTTGCGGTAGATCCGGCCGTCCCCATAGTCCGTGCTCCACTCCACCACGACCATGTTCTCGAGCTGGACTCGTCGGCCGACGCCAAGACGCAGGCCCTCGAAATGGGATTCCACCTCGGCGATGCGCGCCCGACCGTCGACCATCTCCCCGCTCTGTGGCCACTGGCGGACGGCGTCGTCGGCCAGTGGCACGCCGAGGATGCGCTCCAGCCGTGTCTCGTGGGTTCGGTCCTGGCTCACAGTCCAACCTCCTGTCTGTCAGGCTCACCCTTCGGCCACCGTAGACGCGACCATGGCAGCTCTGCCAGCGATCAGCGGCGCCGAAGCGTTGCTCGGCGCGACCCTGGTTCGAGTGGTCCACGGTGCACCTGAACCCGTGACCTACGGTCGGTCGGGGCGCTGCGGGATCGGATCGACCGGACGGTCCAGCCACACCCGGTCCCGAAGCTCGATGCCGGCGATCCGGGTCCCTGGCGGGTACCCCCCGGCGGGGGTGAACGCGTCCCGTTCGACCGAGCGCATCCGGAACCCCTGCCGCTGGTAGAAGCGGAGGTTGCCGACATCCGCGGCCGCGGTGGCCACGAGCAGCGCTGTCCCGCCCTCGGCGGCGAGGAGGTCCACCGCGGTCCGAACCAGCCGGGCGCCGATCCCGCTGCCCTGCCTGTCCTCCCGAACAGCCATGTTCTTGATCTCGGTCTGCCCCGGGCGGTCGGTCTCGACCAGCTGCAGGTGGCCGACCACGTCCAGCCCGACTGTGGCGATCAGCACCCGCCCGGCGTGCAGGTAGGAGTCCAGCTCGGCCGCCGAGTCCTCGGCCACCTCGAACAACCCGCGCAGCTCCTCCCGGGGTCCGTCGTAGGTCTCGACCCGGACCACCCCAGCGGTGACGGGGTCCGCCGGGGCCGCGGCGATCACGACGGCATAGCCGTCCGGGTCCAGGAAGACCCGCCCCCACCGGTTCCAGTACGGGTTGGCCGCCGGCACGGTCGGCACCCCTGCCGCCTCCAGCTCCGTAGCCATCTCCCGGACGTCGTCCAGGGTAGGCAGGTAGAGCACCAGGAGGTCCTCGTCCGTGCCGGGGCGAGGTGTCGCGGGTCCGGCCGTGAGCTCGAGCTCGCCGCGCCCGGGTAGCTCGAAGAGGGTCCCGTCATAGCCGTCGTGGCCGGCGAAGCCGCCCCCGGGCCGCAGCCCAAGCAGGTCGCGGTAGAACGCCCCGGACCGGTCCAGGTCGCCGGTCGGGTGTGCCACCCGCGCGGCAACCCAGTGCCGTGATGGGGGACCTTCGGCCACGAGTCACATGCTGACACAGACTCACCCGGGGCGACTCTCAGGCCGCCGAGGACCTGGTCTGCGAGGCACAGGCCCCGGCCGGAAAGGGACGAGCCCCTGACCCGCATCTCTGCGGGACAGGGGCTCGATCACGTGGGGTGAGTGACGGGACTTGAACCCGCGACATCTGCGACCACAACGCAGCGCTCTACCAGCTGAGCTACACCCACCAAGCCGCACGACCGGTCTTCACAGCCGGTCGCGGAATCAGCGGCGCCTATCGTACCTGCTTCTCAGGGGTGCTCATGACCACCCCTGAGCCACGCGGCATACGGCCCGTCGCTCAGGCCTCGATGATGTGCCGGGAGGCAATCGCACGCACGGTGTCGGTGTCTGGGCCGGGCGGCGGCACGAAGACGGCCTCGCGGTAGTAGCGCAGCTCGGCGATCGACTCCCGGATGTCGGCGAGTGCGCGGTGGCCACCGGTCTTCTTGGGCGAGTTGAAGTAGGCCCGCGGGTACCAGCGGCGCGAGAGCTCCTTGATGGAGGAGACATCGATGACGCGGTAGTGCAGGTGCGCCTCGAGCTCAGGCATGTCGCGGGCGAGGAACCCGCGGTCGGTGCCGACGGTGTTTCCACCGAGGGGTGCCCTGCGGGCTTCCGGAACCCACTCGCGGACGTAGTCGAGGACCTGGGCCTGGGCCTCGTCCATGGCGATGCCGTGGTCGAGGTCGGCCAGCAGCCCGGAGGTCGTGTGCATGTCGCGCACGAAGTCGTCCATCTGCTCGAGCGCCTCCGCCGGCGGCTTGATGACGAGGTCCACGCCGTCGCCGAGCTGGTTCAGCTCGAAGTCGGTCACCAGCGCCGCCACCTCGATGAGGGCGTCGTTGGCGAGGGAGAGGCCGGTCATCTCGCAGTCGATCCAGACAATCCGGTCGTTCAGTGAGCGCTCCGTCGGGTTCTGTGCCACGCGCACACCCTACGGCCCGCTGCGGACACGCGCCGTCGCGAGAGAGGCCTGCACTAGCCTGCCCGCATGACCTGGGGACAGACCAACCAACAGCAGGGGTATGCCGCCGGGCCGCCGAACGCAGCCGGCTACCAGCCCGCGCCGGTGGCCGGGAACCCCACGCCGCGGCCGATGATGCGGGGCTGGGTGATCACGGGTCTGGCGGTCATCGGGTTCGGGCTCGGGGCCCTCGTGCTGGCCGCCTACTACGGGATGACGCTCGGCGTGGTCACCACCCTTCTCGCGATCGTGCTGGCGGCCATCCCGCTGACGATCGTCATCCCCACGTTCCTCTGGCTCGACCGCTACGAGGCCGAGCCCAACAAGTACCTCGTTGCCGCCTTTCTCTGGGGGGCACTGGTCGCCGCCCTGCTCGCCGGGCTGATCAACACCAGCGCGCACGTCGTCTTCTCCAGTGCCACGAACCCTGAGCAGGCCAGGCTGGCCACTGCCGTGTTCTTCGCCCCCGTGGTGGAGGAGGCCGCCAAGGGCCTGCTGGTCCTGCTCGTCTGGAGGCTGCGGCGCCGCGAGTTCGACGGCATCACCGACGGCATGGTCTACGCCGGCATCGCGGCCGCCGGCTTCGCCTTCACCGAGAACATCCAGTACCTCGGCCTGTCCTACGCCGAGGGCGGCGAGCAGGTCCTGACCGGCGTCTTCATCGCCCGGTGCCTGGTGACCCCGTTCGCCCACCCGATCTTCACCGTCATGTTCGGCATCGGCGTGGGGGTGGCGGCCACCACCCGGAGCCGGGTGCTGAAGGTCGGTGCCCCGGTGGCCGGCTACGTCCTGGCGGTGCTGCTGCACGGGATCTGGAACCTCGCGGCCGTCAGCGGCGGCCAGGGCCTCATCGCCGTGTTCCTCCTGGTGGAGATCCCGGTGTTCCTGGCCTTCATCGCCCTCATCGTGTGGGCCCGACGCCGCGAGGGGCGGCTGATCGGCCGCTACCTCATGCCGTATGCCGACGCGGGCTGGCTCAGCCCCGCCGAGGTGCACATGCTCTCGAGCATGAACCGCCGCCGTGGGGCGCGGCACTGGGCCCGGCAGACCGGGGGCCGGGGTGCCCTGCGCTCGATGCGCTCCTTCCAGGACGCGGCCAGCGAGCTCGCCCTGCTGCGGCTGCGGATGCTCCACAGCGCGGCAGACGCCCACGCCCTCGAGGCCGAGCGCCGGTTGCTCGACACGATCGTGACCCGGCGCCGAGAGTTCATCGGAGTGCCGTACTAGCGTTGCGCCGGTGCGAACCCTCGAGC
>DASULG010000011.1:0-6849 GCA_036278335.1 Pedococcus sp. | reverse complement strand
CGAGCGCGAGCCCGTTTCTGGTGACTCGCAGACCTCCTGATCATCGGGGCGGGTGCGCCAGCTCAAGGACTGCTTGAGCATCAAGACTCGAGCGCGCTCATCGGCATGACCGACCGCTCGCTTCGCGGCAGATGAGTGCGTCGCCGACTGGACCGCGCGCCTGGTTGGCCCACACATGCGACCCGGGTAGAAACGTGCCATGCCCGATTCGGTGAGCAAGTCCGCTGCCCCCGTCGCTGACTACGACAGTTTCGCGGCCGCGTACTCGGCCAGCAACGAAAACAACCTCTTCAATGCTTACTACGCGCGTCCGGAGATGATTCGCCTCGCCGGCGACATCGCGGACATGGAGATTCTCGACGCCGGATGCGGGTCAGGCCCTTTGATGGAAGCTCTGCGCAGCAAGGATGCGGTGGTGTCCGGCTTCGACCTGAGCCCCGCCATGGTCGAACTCGCCCGCCAAAGGCTCGGCGAGGACGCGGACGTGATGGTCGCAGACCTTGGTGCGCCCCTGCCCTATCCCGACGACGCGTTCGACCTCGTCGTCGCATCACTGTCCCTGCACTACGTCAAGGACTGGGACTCGGTACTGGCCGAGCTGCGGCGTGCGCTCAAGCCCGGCGGTCGGCTCATCGTCTCGATCATCCACCCCACGGTCTACGCGATTGTGTACCCCGAGGCCGACTACTTCGCCCTCACTCAGTACTCCGAGGACTACGACTTCGGCGAAGGGACCGTGTGGATGACCTACTGGCACCGCCCCCTGCAGGACGTCATCAACACGTTCATCGACGCGGGGTTCGGCATCAAGACGGTCACTGAGCCGCCACCCGCCGCCAACACTCCAGCGGAACTGCTGCCCAACGCGGACGGTCGCTCATTCATCTGCTTCCTGTTCTTCGAGCTGGAAGCGCGCTGAACAGGAGTTGCACTGCATGTGACCAGGGCAGCACCGCCCGGCTGGTGCATGACGCGCTCCAGCATCCGCACAACGGCAGGGCGAACACGCCGACAGCGGCTAGATCCGGACGTTTGAGACTGCGAGCGGCTTGACGACGGCGCGGTCTCGAGCAGGTCGCGAATCTGGCAGGACGACGGCTCCGAGCGGGCGACCGTGGAGGACGTCAAGGACATCGAAGACCCGCACCTGGGGCGGCCTCGTTTCCAGACCACGCGCCCAACGAATAGCGGCACCACTCCTGGCTCGCGATCCAGTCAACCGGCTGCTGACCTGGCGGCCGCCTCGATCTCCTCGCGGCGCTCCCTCCAGAAGGCTGGGTTGTGCCGCTGCTCGGCCATGTCCTCCGCGTCGGTTCCTACCGCTCCGTCGAGCGCTTCGCGCAGGATGTCGGCGTGGCCGGCGTGCCGACTGGTCTCGGCGAGCAGGTGGACGAGGATGTTGAACAAGGGCACCTCGGCGTCCTGCCACCAGGCCACGCGGCCCGTGGCATCGAGGGCCAAGGCCTCCACCGTCGCGTCGCTGTGGTCCCACACCCGTCGGTAGCGGTCGACGATGTCGCTGCGGGCCTCGCGCTCGGTCGCCCACATGTCGGCGAGTCGCTCTGCCTCGACGTCCCACCGAGGCAGGGGTTCGGGAAAGGGACGGTCGAAGACCTCGCCGAGGTACCTGGCCTCCCATGTCGCCAGGTGCTTGACCAGGCCCAGCAGGTTGGTCCCGGTGACGGTCAGCGGGCGACGGACATCGTACTCGGAGAGCCCGTCGAGCTTGGTGAGCACCGCCTCGCGCTCGTGCCTCAGGTAGCTGTACAGGTTGGCCTTCGCGGCGTCGTCAATCATGGGACAGCACCCTGCCACCAGTGCCACCAGGTGGCAGCAGATCGCGAGTCGGGCGCTTGTCGACGGCAATGAACCGGTGAAGATTCTGAGCAGGAGCAACGAACCTGCCCGGAGCCCGATTCTGCGGTTCGGGAAGCACCCTCAATTCGGCACGAGCGCGCGCTGACAGCGGCATGTGCGGATGACTGGTGGGGCTTCAGACTGTCCGCATGAGCGATCTCAAGGAACCCAAGTCCGCACTGCGCCACTACCTGCAGTCCAATCGCGACGCGCTGCTCTGGAAACTGGACGGCCTCAGCGAGCGTGACCTTCGCATGCCCCGCACGCCCACCGGCACGAACCTCATCGGCATCGTCAAGCACATGGCCAACGTCGAGATCGGCTACTTCGGTGACACCTTCGGCCGTGAATGGCCGACACCGGAGGATCGGGTCCTGGAAGGAGAGCTCGAGGCGGACCCGCAGGCCGACTGGTACGCGACTGAGGGTGAGACCTGCGACGGCATCATCGACCTGTATCGGCGGGTGTGGAGCTTCGCCGACGCGACCATCGAGGAACTTCCACTGGATGCGCTGGGCCGGGTTCCGTGGTGGAGGGCGGAGTCCAACCCGGTTACCCTGGAGCGCATCATGGTGCACGTGATCGTCGACCTGGCGCGACACGTCGGGCACGCCGACATCCTCCGCGAGGGGATCGACGGCGTGGCTGGTCTTCGAGCGGACAACACCAACCTCCCGGAGCAGCAGGATTGGGCGGCCTACCTCGCCAAGCTGACGAGCCTGGCCGAACGCTTCTGAGCCTCCACCGGTGATCCACCCAAGACCGGGAAGGGCGGCACGCTCGAGGAGCGCAGATCAGTGCACTCCCGGACGGCGGGCAACGAGTCCTGCGAGGCCGAGAGCTACGAGCAGTGCCGACGGCAGCAGGAGTGGAGAGCGCCAAGGCTCGAAGGCGCCGTAGCCTTGGACGGCGACGGCCAGGGCCGCAGCCATAGCAGCCCCTGCGACAAGTTCGACGATGCTGAGGGTCAGCGACAGCACACCACCACGACCATCGTGTGCACGACGGAGAACGAGGACTGCCGTGCAAGTGAAGACTGTGGCGGCCAGCGCGAGCAACAGCCCCAACCCGAGGAATACTCCCTCCAACTCGGCGTTGGGCGCTCGCCCGGCAACGATCATCACGCCAGCGAGAACGAGTGCCGCCCCACCTACCAGCAGGTGGCCAAGGCCGATCACGCTACGTCCGGCGCCCCGGAGCCGCCGGTCAGTTCCCATGAGCCATGGAAGCACTCGATGAGGGTGGCCAGCATGAGCACCGGTACTCAGCATCATGAGCCCAGAGCTGTGCACGTGGCGGTTGAGGCCGGCACCAGCGTGCTGTCCCAGTCGATCTCCGTCGCGACGCACCACGAGTCGTCCTTCGGCCAGATGAGATTGGCGGACGGAGACCAGACGCGCTCCATTCCCGGCCAGCTGGTCACGGCGACCTTTGGTGGCTCAAAAAACAGGTACTCCCGCGGCGACCACGCATGAGCGCATTCACGTCTCCTCCAGGGTCGGTCCAGAACCCGAAGCCGTCCCAGACGGCTTGGACGACGTCGCCATCAGCAGGGCAGTGCTCCAGAATGACGTCGAAAGTGTGCGCCGGGGCCGATCCTTCGTCGGGATCCACATCGCTGCTGCGGCCGCGGCCGTCGAAGTGGCTCGCGATCATCCCCTACCAGGTCGGCTGTTTGCGCGGCTGCCCCTTCGCGGCATGAACGGACGAGCGCCACGGTGACGAGGCGTGCCAGGTGCCAAGCCCCAGCCACAGTGAGTCCATGCCTCGTCGGGTAAACCTGTGCCGGATGCCCGCAACTCGGTACCACACCGGGCGGGCGGGGGTTGACAGCTGAAGGCGCCGGAGATTGCATTTCATCCTGAGGGATCCGCAACCGATTGGATCACGCATGGTCGCTCGATCATTCGACGTGGTGATCGCCGGCGGCGGGTTGGCGGGGTCCGCGCTGGGGGGCGTGCTGGCACGGTCTGGTCTCGGTGTGCTGGTAGTCGAGAAGGAGAGCGGCTTCCGGGACCGCATACGCGGCGAACTGACCTTTCCATGGGGGTACTCCGAGGCGTTGCGGGTCGGCCTCGGCCAGCCCCTCGATCAGGTCGGCGTCGTGCCGCTGCCTGTGCTGGATTTCTATCAGGACGGACAGCGCGTGGATTCGCAGCGCTGGGAGACGATCTCGATTGATGCGTTGCCGGCGATCGGGTTCTCGCACCCGCGGCTGCAGGAGGTGGTCCTGACCTGGGCCGAGTCACAGGGCGCTACCGTCCTGCGGCCGGCGAAAGTCGTCGGGGTCAGTGACGGTAGGCGTCCCAGCGTGTCGGTGCTCAGGGACGGACGCGCGACGGAGTTCCAGACCAGGCTGGCCGTCGGCGCCGACGGGAAGAGGTCGGGTGCCCGGCGATGGCTGCGGGCGGACACCATGACCGACCCCGAGCACCACTGGTTCGGTGGCCTCCTGCTATCTGATGTGCACTGGGACGACACCTTCGGCTGGGCCACCACACCGGCGGCGGCCGTGGGTTGGTTCGCCACGGGCGCAGACTCGTGCCGCGTCTACATCCGTCTGACGGCCGAGCAAGTTCGCGAGACTGGGGTGGGACAGTCTGCCGACGCGTTCGTGGCGTTCGCTGCCAAGTACATGGTCGAGGGCACGTTGGATCACGCGCACCAGGCCGGCCCGATTGGCTTTTTCCCCAACAGCTGCACCTGGTCGAGCGGCATCGCCCTCGGACCCATGGTGTTGGTGGGAGACGCGGCAGGCGCTTTGGACCCCACTCAGGGGCTTGGCACGTCACTGCTGTTTCGAGACGTTCGCGCGTTGAGTGAGCTGCTCCTGGCGGATGGGGACTGGGATCGGGCGACGAGCGAGTTTGCGAGGCAGCGGCAGGGGTACTACGAGGTGCTTCGTGCATACGACCGGTGGTGCGCGCTTCTGGACGCGGAGGATGGCCCCGAGGCCGACCGCCGACGCGAACTCCATGCCGCCGCACGCGAGGCAGACCCCACGCTCGGCGGGTTCGCAACCCTGGAGGCGTGCGGCCCGGACGGGCTGGTCCCGGATGAGGCGGCGCGCCGGACCTACTTCGGCGAGTAGGGCGCGGATGTGCGGGCCGAGCGACACACGCGCACAATTCGGCTACTGAGAGACTGTTCGCAGGATCGGTGTCTGGCCCGACTCGGTCCAGGTGGACCTTCACGGCCGACCACGGTAAACGAGTCGCTGGACCCGTGGTCGCGGCCTTCGACCATCGCGACCCATGGCGGCACGTCGCCTTTCGCGGGCCCATGGCGGCACGTCGTCTCTCTCGGACAGGCTCTCCAGCCAGCGAAGCGTCTCATCGGTCAGTCTGTCTTCGGCCACCGAAACATCCCGAAACGTACTACCCAGGCGAGCCCTGCCGCTGCGTCCCCTCGCCGCCTCCATTGTGGGGCTAGCGTCATGCAGCTCCGTCGGCATCACCAACCGGCGCGGTAGCTGCCCAGTGACTACGCGGGCTGTCGGCTCTGCATCCGTTGTTCGAGATCGTGCATGACGATTGCGGCCAGGTCCTCGAGTGTCGTGAGGTCCTGGTGGCTCAACGTTCGCGGGTGGCTGTCGATGATGCACAGGGTGCCCAGGTTGTAGCCATCGCGAGTCTGCAGCGGGATACCGGCGTAGAACTGCAACCCCAGCTCGCCGACCACCAGGGGGTTGGACAGCGCACGCGAGTCCAGTCGGGCATCCTCGATGATCCACGGCTCATTCTGGAGGATGGCCGACGCGCACAGACCCGGCTCCCTGTCGACCTCGTCGACGTCCAACCCGTGGTGGGACTTGAACCAGATGCGGTCCTGATCGACCACACTGACAATCGCAATGGGCACCGAGAAGAGCCGCGAGGCCAGCGCAGTGATCCGGTCGAAGGCACCATCTTGGGGGGTATCGAGAATCTGGTAGCGGTGAACGGCCTCCAACCTGGCCGCCTCATCAGGTGGAAGGACCGAACGGGTCCCGCTTACCCGGTCCTTCTCTGCGATGGTGATCTCACCCAGCGCCGTGGCAGCCTCACGGGCGGTCGGCCGCGTGGCGGGGTCGGTCGCCGTCATCGCCGCGAGTAACCGCAGCCAAAGCGGGTCCAAGTCTGCGGGGATGTCCGGCCCGCGCAATAGCCGCGCCAGAGCGCTGGGCAACGGGTCGCCGGGAAACGACCGCACCCCGGTAAGGCATTCGAGCAGCACCAGACCGAGGGAGTAGATGTCGCTGGCCGGCCCGAGCGGCTCGCCTTTTGCCTGCTCCGGGCTCACGTAGGCGGCCGTGCCAATGAAGGATCCGTTGCCGCCGCCCAGTGGGGCCTCCATCAGCATGGCGATCCCAAAGTCGGTGAGCTTGGCCCGCACCCGTGCGGCGTGGTGGCCGTAGTCGAACATCATGATGTTCGCGGGCTTGACGTCCCGGTGGATGACGCCGTGGTCATGGACGTAGCCGAGCGCCATTGCCAGGTCGTAACCGATCTGGGCCACGTCCGCTGACGGCAAGGACCCCTGGGCAAGGCGGTCACGAAGGTCGGGTCCGTCGATGAGTTCCATCACCAGGTAGATGCGTGGCCGCTGTGCGTCCGAACGATCGGAGCCGGCATCGAACAGCGTCACCAAGCCGTGGTGGTTCAGTCGCGCGAGGACCTTGACCTCATCTTCGTCTCTGCGCAGATCCTCGGCGTCCACCACCGGCGGCTCGATGAGCTTTACAGCGACGTCGCGGCCCAAGAACTCGTCTCTGGCCCGGTGAACGGTACCCATCGAGCCGCGGCCAATCTCGTCAAGGAGGCGATAACGGCCCCCGAGATGGGCACCTCCAAAGCCGTCGACCGACGCTTCCGACACGTGCTTCCCCTCTCAAATACGGCGCCCAGAGACTACAGGCCGCCAAGCTGGGCTGGGGGATCAGTCTCACGCAATGTCTTCGCTTGAGCGCGCATCATGGTTGCGACCCGCTTCTCCGCGTCCAGGACGCCCCAC
>DASULG010000010.1:0-3568 GCA_036278335.1 Pedococcus sp. | reverse complement strand
GAGCGCCACGCGCCATGCGTCGTACCGCCGCCAGAGGCCGTCCTCGGACAACCCGATCCACCGAGCGTTGAGATGTGCCCGTTTCGCTAGTCGGGCCGGCAGTTGGACTCCACACGTGAGGGCCATGGGCAGGTACCCCTGCACCGAGAAGCGGGGACACCGACGGAGGTTGTCATGCCCACAGGCACCCGATCGTCCGAGCGGGCGCCGATCAGCTTCACGGCCACGCTGTCCACCATCGAGGGCACGACCCTCGTGCGGTTGCCAAAGCAAATGCCAGCGAGCGGCTTTCATCCCGTGGGCAGGTAGCCGTGCGCATTTCGATCAGCGGGCACGACTTCGAGACCGTCGTGGAGCCGGACGGCCGCGGTGCCCACTGGATCCGCGTCGCCGAGGCCCTCCAGCGGGCCGTCGGAGTCAGCCCGAACGACACCGCCGAAATGACCCTGGACGTGTCGCCTGTTTGGCCGTCCTCTCGTGCCCGATGAGCGGGCTCCCACCAAGGGTCAGTGCAGCACAGACTTCCTGGGCAAGGGAGCCGAAGGATGCCGTCGGCCATGCTGCCGACCGGACAACAGGAACAAGACGCCCGAGGCCACGAGGGGCGCAAGCAGCAGCCCCACCAACAACGGCTCGTAGAAGTGGGAGGCTGCGCCCACCGCTTCCAGCAGGAGGGGCACCACACTCACCGTGAGAATGAAGTAACCGGCCGCACGCGGACGGAACAGACCCGCCACGCCAGCCGGTGCACAAATGGCCACGACGAGCATCAGCGACAGCGGGCCATGACTGTCCTCCCAATCGTGAGCCGCGCCGTGGTCCACCAGCGACCACACGCCAAAAGCCAAAGGAGCGCATGCGGCGACGGCCAGCACCACCAACGTAGCCCCGGGGCGATACAAGGCCAGCAGGGACAACCCGAGCATGGCCAGCACCCAGACGGCCGTGCCCCCGATCCCCGCCCATCCTCCGGGATCGGTCACGGCGGACCCGCCGACGAACAGGGTCACCAGGCCAACGAACCCAAGCGTGACCGCTAGGGCGCTCCACCGGAGCGCATCCACACCCGCGACCCGAGCCAACAACCTCTGACCGAACTCGTTCATCGTCATCACCCGTGAATCAAGGCTGGCAGGTGCCCGCGCGAACGGGCCAGAGGCATTGGACCTACTCCTTCGGCGCTGCCAACGGTTTCGCCCGCTCCTGCCGCGTGGCGCGCGCACAAGTCCCCGCCAAAGTGGGCGGGTAGTCAGCTCAGCGGTGACGCTCGTCGTTGGCCAACAGGCGTCGTGTTGCCTTGTCGATCGCACCGAACACATGATCGGCGACGGTGTCGGCAACCCACTCGAGCTCCTGATCATTCATGCCGTGGCCGCCCTCGGGAGTGGGGTGCCGCAGCAAGGAGGTGGGTCACCGAACGCTCCGAACTGATGCGCTTCCTGGAGTTGCTACTGGTCACGTCTGCTGTGCTCTGGCCGTTGCTGCGAATGGCCGACCCAGCTCGAAGGCCAGCAGCTCGCCCTGGAAGCCGCGATAGCGGACCAGCTCGATGCGACGCCCCATCTGCTGGACGGGTGCTCGTCATAACGGGTGAACTGGTTGGCGATGCAGGTGACCCAGGGCGAACTCCAAATCGATGGCGGTGGCGCTGCCTTGGTCGATGCGGTCTGCACGAGGAGCTGGAACTCGGCTTTGTGATCGGTCAGCCAGTCCAAGTAGAACAGGGGTGAGCAGTGTCTCGGTGCCCAACATGACGCTCATGCAGCCGCCGCCTGGCAGGGACTGGGGGCGACGCTGGCTCGGTGGGTGGGGCGCCTGCATCGTGCCGAAGTGGTCGGTACCGCAGCCAGATGCTGCGCAGGTGGGGTTTCATGGTGATGCCTCCCTCGTCAGGTGATGGGGTGGGGCACCGCGACGGAGCACGCATGACCCACCACGGCGAGGTGCTCTGAAAGTCGGGCGCGTGTCGATGGCGGGTGCCACGCTCGCGGCCCGACAACCGTCGGCACAACAGTCGGCACGATGCACCCCCATGGGCCGGGTGACCCATGTCGCTGGCGATGCGTGGCGAGTTCCTTGGGTAGAACTCGTCAAGTCCGCATCTGTCCGGTGACAGGTCTCGGGTCTCAGCCCATCGGGTGGACAGAGTGCGCGGTGATCGAGGCGATGACCCTCATCTGGTCGCGGCCGCCGTACCAGGCATACGGCTTGCCGGTGTAGCGCATGGAAAGCATGTCGATGTGCTCGGCGCCGCCCTCCTCGGTCAGGTCGGTGACCGTGCCGCGGACGAACCAGTAGCGCGAGGGGCGCGCGGGATCGGCGATGTTGAGCGCCACCCGCGGTTCGCGTCCGATGTTGCGCTCCTTCTGGTGGCCGCGGACCGTGTTGACCAGGATGTGCGTGCCGTCGGTGTCGACCCACGTCTGGGTCAGCTGCGGAGACCCATCCGGCATGACGGTCGCCAGGTAGCAGCCGACCGGCGTCCGGAGCAGGGCTACTAGGTCAGCGGGCAGCGTCACCGGGGGCTCCTCGGGTCAGGGTGGTGCGACCGCGCTCGATGGCGGCCTGGAGGGCGAGCGGGTCCCGCACGGTCAGCGTCGCCCCCGGATGGCGCAGGATGCCCGTCGGGTCGATGCCGCGCACCGGTGTGCGAAACGACACGCAGAGCGCGCGCTCACCGTTGGTCGCGAAGGTCACCCCGCGGTCGGCGAACGAGAGATGCGGCGGGCCGGCCGTCTTCAGCCACCGGAAGCCGCCGGTCATCTCCGTGCCGGTGATGTTGTCGAGCCGGCTGATCAGCTGCCACGCGCCGAAACGCACCTGCAGCTCAGTAGCGGTGACCGTCACGAGCGCCCGCGCGGGCGTGATGCCGCAGAGCAGCGCAGGCAGGCGGTAGCTCGCGGCGAACGCGAAGTCGAAGCGCTCGCTCATGAGCGGCCCGGGCGGTTGGACGGACGGTCAAGCAGGCCGGCCGGCCCGCGCTGCTGCTCCCCGAGGTAGGCGTCGAGGACGAGCAGTCCGGCGGTTGCCGCGGGCGTCGCCCACTGCAGCCACCGCATCCGCTGGGCCCGCGTCGCCGCCTCACGCTTGGTTTGGGGGTCGGTGGCCCCAGCGAGCGCCTCCCCCAGCCGGGCGCCGTTGAGGTATGCCGCGCCCGTGGCCGCGAGCGCCGCGCCGGTGAGCGCCGTCTTGGCAACGACGGCGGCGGTGGTCGGCGGGTGCAAGAGGGCGCGGCGACGGTTGTCGGCGACGATCGCGAGGCCGCTGAGCAGGTGCAAGGCGATGGCGACGCCCTGGACCGGGCCCCACCGCGTCCAGCCGGTGTCCAAGATCTGGGCGCGCTCGCGGCGGGTGTCCCCTTCCTGCGCGGCCGGGTTGAGCGCGACGGCACCCATCAGGGAGCCCCCGAACCAGGCGGCGTTGGTCAGCAGGTGGGTGGCGCGGACGGCAGTGCTGTACGCAGTCATGCGTGTCACCCTAGGCGTCCTCGCCCGCCAAACGGTTCGCCCCAACACGTGGGGCAACCGGCCCGGGGCCGCGACCGGCGCGATCCAGGGGGGCGCTCCTG
>DASULG010000009.1:0-7521 GCA_036278335.1 Pedococcus sp. | reverse complement strand
GGGGTGAGCCGGGGTGGCGGAAGATGTGGTCGAACCGATGCCCTCCAGGCGAGCACCTCAGGAGGAGTGACATGGCCGGACGCAGTCGCGGAACCGCTGGGCCGGCCGTCCTCGCCGGGATGGCGGTCAGGACGTTTGAGGGTTTGCCGCCGGCCACCGCGGGCTCCGAGACCGGCTGGCTCGAGAGCTGTTCCATGACGGGTGGGAGCGGCCGATGACATCTCGTGAGCGCCGGATCGCCGACTTCGTTGAGGCGTTACGAGTCGAGCCTGGCTCGAAGGTCACTCTTGCCAAGGACTTCGACCCCGCCTTCAAGGGCACGATCCGTTCCAAGAAGCGCGGCCGTGACCTGCTTGCCCAGGGGGTCGAGCTGTTGGCCGAGTACCAGTCCCGGCTGTACGCACAGCACACGCACGGCGTGCTGGTGCTGCTGCAGGCGCTCGACGCCGGTGGGAAGGACGGCACGATCCGCCACGTCATGACCGGGGTCAACCCCCAGGGTGTGTCGGTGCACAGCTTCAAGGTCCCCTCCAACGAGGAGCTGGATCACGACTATCTGTGGCGCTACAGCCTGCGTGTCCCCGCCCGCGGTGAGATTGGCATCTTCAACCGTTCCCACTACGAGGAGGTCCTGGTCGTCCGCGTGCACCCTGAGCTCCTCGACCGCCAGAAGCTTCCGAAGGGCACCCGGGGCCCGGGGCTGTGGACACGGCGTTACCGCGAGATCAACGAGTGGGAGCGAACCCTCAGCGACAACGGCATCAAGATCGTGAAGCTCTTCCTGAACCTCTCCAAGGAGGAGCAGCGAACCCGCTTCCTGCGGCGGATCGACCTTGCCGACCACAACTGGAAGTTCTCCTCGGCCGACGTCCGCGAGCGCGAGTACTGGGATGACTACCAGAGGGCGTTCTCGGCGATGCTGTCCCACACCAGCACCGACTGGGCGCCGTGGCACGTGATTCCCGCCGACCGCAAGTGGTATGCGCGAATCGCTGCTGCCGCGGTGATCGCCAACGCCCTGATCGAGATCGACCCTCACTACCCCACGATCGGCCGCGAGGCCCGGCATGCGCTCCAGGAGGTCAAGAAGACGCTTGAGGCACAGTCCCCAGAGGGGGCGGCTCCCGATCCGTTCGAGGCAGAACAGGCCGAGAAGGCGGACGACGAAAGTGACTGACAACCCCGGGCACTCACACTCGGCCACCTGTCCAGAGCCGCACCGGGTCGTGGCGGTGCGGGGCTGGCACCGGATGGTGGGCTGACCGCGATGGCCGCACTCACCGACCGACCCGACGTGGGACCGCCTGGGTGGCAGGAGTACGTGCCGGGTGTGGGGCTGGCCAGGTCCTACCAGCGGGCATGGCTGCCCAAGGACATCGTCGCCGGCCTCGTCCTGTCGGCGCTGCTGGTGCCGCAGGGTATGGCGTACGCGCAGCTGGCCGGGCTGCCGCCTGTGACCGGGCTCTACACCTCGATCCTGTGCCTGCTCGGCTACGCGGTCTTCGGGCCTTCCCGAGTGCTGGTGCTTGGTCCCGACTCGTCCCTGGGCCCGATGATCGCTGCGACCATCGCACCTCTCCTGCTCGCTGACGGTGACCCTGCTCGGGCCATCGCGCTCGCGTCGTTGCTGGCGGTGTTGGTCGGCGTGGTGATGGTGGGTGCCGGGCTGGCCCGCTTCGGGTTCGTGGCGGACCTGCTGTCGAAGCCGACCCAGATCGGCTACATGAACGGGCTGGCGCTGACGATTGTCGTGGGCCAGCTGGCCAAGCTCTTCGGGTTCTCCGTCGATGCCAACGGGCTGGTGGCCGAGGCCCGCGCCTTCGTGTCGGGCCTCGCGCACGGCGAGGCCAACACGACGGCCGCCATGCTCGGGGTCGGCTCGCTCGTCGGCATCCTGCTCCTGAACCGACTGCTGCCCAAGGTCCCCAGCGTGCTCGTCGTCGTGGTGTTGGCCGCCGTCCTCGTCAGCACGTTCGACCTGCAGTCCCAGGGCGTCGACACGATCGGCGTTCTCCCGCAGGGCTTTCCGCCCCTCACGCTCCCCGCAGTCAACTGGAGCGACGTGGCGCCCCTGTTCCTCGGGGCACTTGCCATCGCCGTCGTCGCGTTGGCGGACACGATGTCCACGGCCTCGGCGTTCGCTGCGCGCAAAGGCGATCGGGTCCGGGGCAACCAGGAGATGATCGGCATCGGTGCCGCCAACATCGCGGCCGGGTTCTTCCAGGGCTTTCCGGTCAGCACCAGCGGGTCCCGCACGGCCGTCGCCGAGCAGGCCGGCTCCCGGTCCCAGGTGACGGGCATCGTCGGCGCCGGGGTGATCGCCGTCGTCGTGGTCTTCGCCACCTCAGTGATGCAGTACGTGCCCCAGCCGACGCTGGGCGCGATCGTCATCGCCGCCGCGCTGTCGCTGGCCGACGTCGCCGGGACGCTTCGGCTGTGGCATCAGCGCCGGATGGAGTTCTCGCTGTCCGTCATCGCCCTGCTCGGCGTGGCCCTGCTGGGCGTGCTGCCCGGCATCCTCATCGCCGTGAGCCTGTCCATCCTCAACGTCTTCCGCCGCACCTGGTGGCCGCACCGGGCCGAGCTCGGTCGGGTGGCGGGGATCGCGGGCCTGCACGACACCGCGAGCTACCCCGACGCCGAGCTCCTGCCCGGTCTGGTCGTCTACCGTTTCGACGCGCCCTTGATCTTCGCGAACGCCCGGATGTTCAGTGACGCAGTGCGGGAGATGGCGGAGGACCGCCCAGACCTCCGCTGGCTCATCGTGGCCGCCGAGCCCGTCACGGACGTCGACACCACGGCCTCCGACATGCTGCAGGAGCTGGACGCGTGGCTCAACGCGCGCGGTGTCTCCCTGGTCTTCGCGGAGATGAAGGACCCGGTGCGCCGGAAGATCGAGCGGTACGAGCTCACGCGCACGATCGACCCGGCGCACTTCCTCCCGACCCTCGACGAGGCTGTCGCGGAGTACGTACGGCTAACGGGCGCCAGCTGGCGCGGTCCGAAGGGGAAGACATGACGACGACGGTTGCCACCGGTAAGCCCAGCCCCATGCGCCGCGCCGCAGCGGCCCTGGCCCTGGTCGCCCTGGCCGCGGCCTTGCTGTTCCTGGCGGTCGCGGCGATCAACCGGTGGGACATCCTGCTGGTCAGCGTGATCTCCCTCGGCGTCGCCGTGGTGGGCGCGTGGTACGTCGTGTCCCGACGCGGGGCGGCCCGCGCTGCCGCTGCTGCCCTCGCCGTGGTCGCGCTGGTCGTCTTCGTCGTGGTGATGGTCGCGAGTCAGAGCGTTCGCGTGCTCGTCGTCGGGCTCGGGCTCGCCGCAGTGTCGGTGGCGGCAGCGGGCTACGCGCTCACCCCGGCCGGGTCGGCTGGCGACACCGAGCGCGCGCCGCGGGCGCGTCACCCCGTCCTGCTGATGAACCCCCGGTCCGGAGGGGGCAAGGTCGAGCGGTTCGGGCTGGTCGACCTGTGCCGGCAGCGGGGCATCGAGCCCTACGTTCTCCGTCCGGGCGACGACCTGCGCCAGGTGGCCGAGGACGCTGTCGCGCGCGGCGCCGACCTCCTGGGCATGGCTGGCGGGGACGGCTCGCTTGCCATCGTGGCCACGGTCGTGAGCGGACACGGCATACCCTTTGTCGTCGTCCCTGCGGGGACCCGTAACCACTTCGCGCTTGACCTGGGTCTCGACCGCGCCGACGTCCCCGGTGCGCTGGATGCCTACGACGACGGCGTCGACACCGCGGTGGATCTTGCCGAGATCAACGGACGCGTCTTCGTCAACAACGCATCGATGGGCGTGTACGCCAAGGTGGTCCAGTCGACGGACTACCGGGACGCCAAGGTGGCGACGGCCGCTGCCATGCTGCCAGACCTGCTGGGGCCCGGGGCCAAGCCGCTCGACCTGCACTACACCCTGCCGTCCGGCCAGGAGGCGGTCGCGGGCCAGCTGCTGCTGGTGTCCAACAACCCCTACGACCTGGCGCACCTGCGCGGCGGGGGCACCCGCGAGCGCATCGACGGCGGCATGCTTGGCGTCGTCTCGCTGCGAGTCAATGGGGCGGCCGACGCCCAGAAGCTTGCCGCGCTGGAGGCCGCGGGCCAGGTCCGGCGCTTCGCCGGCTGGCAGGAGTGGACGACATCCGAGCTCGTGGTCCGATCGGCCGGGCCGGTGGAGGTCGGCGTCGACGGGGAGGCCCTGGTCCTCGAGCCGCCGCTGCACTTCGCCATCCGGCCGGGGGCGGTGACGGTCCGGTTGCCGCGCACGGCTCCGAGACGCTCGCCCGCCGAACGCACGGTACGGGTCACCGCCAAGCCCACAGTGGTCGCGCTCTGGCAGACCGCGATCGGCCGCGGGAGGCCGACCGGATGACCAGCCCGGCAGCTGCGCAACCGGTCGAGGAGCGACTCGCCGACCTTCTGGGCGTCCGGGTCGGCGACGGCAGGCTGTCAGGGGTGGTGTGGGCTCTTCGCACGCTCGGCAAGGCCGACCGTGACGTGTATCGCGTCGTGGCCGAGCTGCCCACGCCGTGGCTCGACGGCCCGCTGCGCCGGGTGTCCCACTTCGCCAACTTCTCCAAGCCGTGGTTCCTCGTCGCCGCAGCGTTGGCGCTGTTCGGCGGAGCCCAGGGGCGCCGCGGCGCCGTGGCCGGGGTGAGCGCGATCGGGCTGACCTCGCTCCTGGTCAACCAGCCGATGAAGCTGGCCGGCGAGCGTGGCCGCCCCCAACGCGCGCGGCTGGGCGTCCCGGAGACGCGCTGGGTGCGGATGCCGTCGTCGGCCTCGTTCCCCTCCGGTCACTCGGCGTCGGCGGCGGCGTTCGGCGTCGCGGTCGGCACGGTGCTGCCCCGGCTCCGGGTGCCACTGCGAGCCGCGGCGGCGGTCGTGGGGTTCTCACGCGTGTACACCGGCGTGCACTACCCCGGGGACGTCGTCGTGGGCGCAGCGGTCGGGGCGATGCTCGGGCGTCTGACCTCGAGGGTGGCTGTGCGGCTACCCATCCGATGACGCGCTGCCCAGCGCAGGCGCGTTCCTCCACTCGTCGGCGAGCAGCGCGTAGCCCATGCCGTCCAGCCACTCGCCGGACCGGTGCAGCGAGTCCCGGACCGTGTACAGCTCACGACGCATCCCGACGCGCTCCATGAGGCGCCACGACGCCTCGTTGTCGGCGAAGCAGTTGGCCGTCACCCGGCGCAGGCCGAGGTCTTCGAAGCAGAGCCGGACCAGCTCGCGCACGGCCTCCGAGGCGTAGCCGCGGCCCGCGTGGTCGGGATGCAGGACCCAGCCGAGCTCCGCGTGCACCCCCCGTGCCTGCTCAGCCACCTCGGCCTGGGCCCAGCCGTCCTCCACGGCGAGCATCAGGTCGCCGATGACCTCGCCGTCCAGCTCGATGATGATCGTCTTCGACAGCGATGCCGGGTCCTCGAACTGCGTCCGGTAGTCCAACAGCGTCCCGGGGGCCCGGGTCAGCCAGCGGCTGACAGCCTCGAGCCTGCGAAAGCGCCAGGTCGGCTCGACGTCCGTGCGCGTCGCCGGCCTCAGTGACAGCCGTTCGGTGCGCACCGGCCAGGTGATGCGCTCGAGCGGAGTTGCCATGGGCCAATCATGACAGTCGTCCACTGCCGGCCCCGGCGGAGCGGCTGGGGCGGCAGCGGCCGTGGCAGCAGGGGATCTCCGGCGCAGATCCACGGCGAAGCCCCATACTGGCCGAGCCATGGATGACTCGAGCGACAGCGAGCCGCGCCCAGTGCCGGCGAGAACGGGCACTGAGTGAGCGCAGCCCCGGAGGGCGTGGAGTTCGTGCGGCCCCGGGTGCCGCACGACGGCAGCGTGCACCTCGCCGACGCCAGCCCCGAGTGGGCGAGGCAGTATGCCGCGGTGGCGGCCAGGATCCGTACCACGTTGGCTGGGCTCGTGATCGAGGTCGAGCACGCCGGCTCGACGGCAGTGCCCGGTCTGGCCGCCAAGCCGATCATCGACGTCCTGCTCCTCGTGCCAGACGCGGCGGACGAGGCGGCCTACGTGCCGGCGCTCGAGGCCGCGGAGCTCCTTCTCTACCTGCGCGAGCCCGGCTGGCACCAGCACCGGCTGTTGCGTGGCAGCAACCCACCCGTCAACCTGCACGTCTTCAGCGCCGGGTCGGAGGAGGCCGAGCGGATGCTCCTCTTCCGGGACCGGCTGCGCACGCACCCGGAGGAGCGGGAACGGTACGAGCGAACCAAGCGCCAGCTCGCCACCCGGCACTGGGTCCAGGTCCAGGACTACGCCGACGCGAAGTCCGCCGTGGTGGAGGAGATCATCGCCCGCGCTCGTCGGGACCGGCGCTGATCTGCGCCTGCTGCAACCGCTCGTGGAGCCGGCTGCGGATCTCCTCGGGCTCGAGCTGGGCCCGCTGGCGCTGCTCGCGGGCCATGATGACTCCTGTGGCGGCGACACCGGCCAGCCCGGCGAGGCCGAGTACCTTCCAGAGCTTCATGACAGGAGATCCTTTCGCGTGAACGACGCAGTGCTGAGCCTAGACGCGGCGGTCGACCTCACCAGGACCGGCGACCTGTGGCTGTTCCGAGGACGGTCGGCCGCCGACCATGCCATCCGCGCCGTCACCAACGCGCCGGTCAACCATGTCGGCATGGCCATCGTCCTGGACGACCTGCCGCCGTTGATGTGGCACGCCGAGCTGGGCAAGGGGCTGCTGGACGTGTGGACCGGCACGCACCACCGCGGCGTTCAGCTTCACGACCTGCGCGCAGCGGTCGAGCAGTGGAGCAACCGCTACGACCAGCGCGCGTGGCTGCGCCAGCTCCGCACACCGATGACACGGGAGAAGGAGGACGCCGTCCTGCGCACCGTCGCCCGGCTGAACGGCACGCCGTTCCCGGCGACAGCGGCCCTCGCCGGTCGGTGGTTCCGCGGCCGGCTGCGCCGACCGGCCCCGGTGGAGTCCACGTACTGTGCCGAAGTCGTGGCCGCCACCTACCAGGCGATGGGCCTGCTCGACGGTGCACGCCCGACGAACTACTACGACCCGGGGATGTTCTGGTCCGGTGACGGCCTGGAGCTGCTCCAGGGGGCCGAGCTGGGTGAGGAGATCCGCGTCCTGGTGCCGCGGCCTGCAGAGGCCGCAGAGGCCGCGACGCCCTGACGTCCCAGGTCAGCTGCGGCGCAGCCGCGCCACCAGCCGCGCGCGACGGGTGGACACCCGCGACCACACGGCCTGCTGCAGGGCGAGGGTGGCCCAGCCTGCGAGGGCCATGCCGGTCAGGTTCACGAGGAGCTGAAGGGTGCTGCCCCGGACTTCTGCCCAGGCGCCGAAGGCCAGGCCGAGGGCGACGTTGCCCGCCGCGGGGATGGTGGTGACCGAGATGAACACCCCGGTGAGCCCGCCGACGCGCGCCGACGTGAGGGACAGCACGCCGGCCGCCGCGGCGACGACGGCCACGATCAGGGACCACTTGTCCGGTCGGTAGATGAACGCCGTCTGCGGCCGGGAGCCGGTCAGGTCGTCGATGGTGATCCAGCCCAG
>DASULG010000008.1:0-10129 GCA_036278335.1 Pedococcus sp. | reverse complement strand
GCCACCCTCACGACATCCAGATGATCGTCGAGGCCCCGAACTACTCCGGGCGCTGACCGACGCGCTGATGGGCAGCGTCGCCCGCGCCTGCGCGCGGTAGCCCGCGCCTGCGCGCATTGGACGGTCCCGGTTACGCCTTCTGCTCGATGGAGCGGACGCCGCGCTGGCCTAACGTGGGCACAGGCCCTTCGGGGCTGCCAGTCGGGAGGACGCTCGCGGAGGACTTCGCCGCAGCGGGCAGCTGACCGCCCGGCGAACCGCTGACGTCCCGCCGCTGGCCGCCCCCTCACCCGGCGGCGGGACGCCAGCCCTTCCCGCCACGGGGCGACCGATACGATCGGGCGGTGACTGAGATCGAAATCGGCCGTGGCAAGCGGGGCCGTCGGGCCTTCTCCTTTGACGACATCGCCGTGGTGCCCTCGCGCCGCACGCGCGACCCGGAGGAGGTCTCGGTCTCCTGGCAGATCGACGCGTACCACTTCGACATTCCGGTCATCGCGGCCCCCATGGACTCGGTGATGTCTCCGGACACCGCCATCGCCCTCGGGAAGCTCGGCGGCCTGCCGGTGCTCGACCTCGAGGGCCTGTGGACCCGCTACGAGGACCCCACCAGCCTGCTCGCCGAGATCGCCAGCCTCGACCCGGCACGGGCCACCTCGCGGATGCAGGAGATCTACGAGGCCGAGATCCAGCCAGAGCTGGTCGCGGAGCGGCTGCGCCAGGTGCGTGACGCCGGGGTCACCGTCGCCGGCGCCCTGACCCCGCAGCGCACCCAGCAGCTGTGGAAGACGGTCGTCGACGCCGGGGTCGACCTGTTCGTCATCCGCGGCACGACGGTCTCCGCCGAGCACGTCTCCGGGCGGGCCGAGCCGCTGAACCTCAAGCGCTTCATCTACGAGCTGGACGTGCCGGTCATCGTCGGCGGGGCCGCGTCCTACACGGCCGCCCTCCACCTCATGCGCACCGGTGCCGCCGGCGTGCTCGTCGGGTTCGGCGGCGGCGCCGCCCACACGACCCGGCGCACCCTCGGGATCCACGCCCCGATGGCCTCGGCCATCGCCGACGTGGCAGCCGCCCGCCGCGACTATCTCGACGAGTCCGGTGGCCGCTACGTGCACGTCATCGCCGACGGGGGCGTGGGCAGCAGCGGCGACATCGTCAAGGCGGTGGCGTGCGGGGCCGATGCCGTCATGCTCGGCGCCGCCCTCGCGCGCGCCACGGACGCGCCGGGCCGCGGCTTCCACTGGGGTCCTGAGGCCCACCACCCCCAGCTGCCCAGGGGCGAGCGGGTCGAGGTCGGGGCGGTGGCCCCTCTTGAGGAGATCCTCTTCGGCCCGGGGCGGCTCGCGGACGGCAGCACCAACATCGTCGGCGCCCTGCGGCGCGCGATGGCCACGACGGGCTACTCCGACCTCAAGGAGTTCCAGCGCGTCGAGGTCGTGGTCGCGCCCTACGAGCGCAGCTGAGGGCAGCGGGGACGACATGGCAGGGCGGGGACGGCTGAAGAAGGCGGTGTACGAGACCGAGCTGTTCCGCCTGCAGGCCGAGCTGGTCAAGATGCAGGAGTGGGTCCGGCGCGAGGGCCAGCGGGTCGTGATCGTCTTCGAGGGCCGCGACGCCGCCGGCAAGGGTTCGACCATCCAGCGCATCACCGAGTACCTCAACCCGCGGGTGGCGCGGATCGTCGCGCTGCCGGCGCCCACGGAGCGGCAGCGCACCCAGTGGTACTTCCAGCGCTATGTCGAGCACCTGCCGGCCGCCGGCGAGATCGTGCTGTTCGACCGCAGCTGGTACAACCGGGCCGGCATCGAGAAGGTGATGGGCTACTGCACTCCCGAGGAGCACCAGAGGTTCCTGCGGCAGTGCCCGATCTTCGAGCGGATGCTCGTGGAGGACGGCATCCGCCTGCACAAGTACTGGTTCTCCGTCAGCGACACCGAGCAGCAGCGCCGCTTCGAGTCCCGGCTGACCGACCCGATGCGGCGGTGGAAGCTGTCCCCCATGGACCTCGAGTCGATCACGCGCTGGGAGGAGTACTCCCGGGCCAAGGACGAGATGCTCGTGCACACCGATGTCAGCGAGGCGCGCTGGAACATCGTCGAGAGCGACGACAAGCGGCGCTCGCGGATCAACATGATCGCCCACCTGCTCTCCCAGATCCCGTACGAGGAGGTCGAGCTGCCGCTGCTCACGCTCCCGGAGCGTCCGCCCTCCTCGGGCTATGTCCGGACCTCCCGCTCGCTGCAGCACGAGGTCCCCGACCACGCGGCCGCCCTGGGGAACGGGCACGACCCCGAGGAGCCGTGACCACCCGGCGCCGGCAGGTCCTGCCAGCGGGTCGTGACGGCCGGGTGTGGCGCCCCGGTGTGGCAGGGGTCTCACCGCTAACTTACCGCTAGTAAATTAGCGCACACCGACCTAACCTCTGCCTATGGCCCCGGACATGCTCGCCGACCCGGAGACGGACCCCACCGCCACGTATGCCGTGGAGCCGGCGGTGGTGCGCAGGCTCACCGCCCGCGTGGTGTGCTCCCCACGCGCCGAGCACCGGCTGACGCACTCGCCGATGGGCGGGGCCCCCCTCGCCTCGCTGCCCCTGTCGACGCAGGAGGACGTCGCCTCCGCCGTGAGCGCGGCCCGCTCCGCCCAGCGCGCGTGGGCCCGCACGACCATGCAGCTGCGCGAGCGCATCTTCCTGCGCTACCACGACCTCGTGCTCGACCGGCAGGTCCAGCTCCTCGACATCATCCAGCTCGAGTCGGGCAAGACGAGGCGGCAGGCCTTCGAGGAGGTGGCCGATGTCGCCCTCGTGTCGCGCTACTACGCGCGCGCCGCCGCCGACCACCTCAGGCCGCGCCGCCGGGCCGGGATCTTCCCGGTGCTGACCCAGACCGTCGAGCACCACCACCCCAAGGGCGTCGTGGGCATCGTCTCGCCGTGGAACTACCCCCTCGCGCTGTCCGTCTCCGACGCCATCCCGGCGCTGATGGCCGGCAACGCGGTCGTGCTCCGCCCCGACCTGCAGGCGTCCCTGACCGCCCTGCAGGCCGTCGCCCTGCTCACCGAGGCGGGCCTGCCCGAGTCGGTGCTCCAGGTCGTCCTCGGCGAGGGGCCGACCGTCGGGCAGGCCGTCGTCGACCAGAGCGACTACGTCTGCTTCACCGGGTCCACCCCGGTGGGACGGCACGTGGCGGCCGCTACCGGCGCCCGGCTGGTCGGCGCCAGCCTGGAGCTCGGGGGGAAGAACAGCATGTACGTCGCGGCGGATGCCGACCTGTTGCGGGCCGTGCCCGGGGCGGTGCGCGGCAGCTTCTCGTCCGCGGGGCAGCTGTGCATCTCCAAGGAGCGGATCCTCGTCCACGAGTCGATCGCCGACGAGTTCACCGCACGGTTCGTCGAGGCCGTGAGAAGGATGCGGCTGGGCACCGAGCTGGCCTTCGGCCCCGACATGGGCTCCCTCGTCTCCGCGGAGCAGCTGGCCAGGGTGGAGGCGCATGTCGAGGATGCCCGCGCCAAGGGCGCTCGGGTGCTGACCGGCGGCCACAGCCGCCCGGACGTCGGGCCCTTCGTCTACGAGCCGACCGTCCTTGCCGGCGTCACCGCTGCCATGGACGTGCGCGACGAGGAGACCTTCGGGCCGGTCGTGACCATCTACCGGGTCGGGTCGGACGAGGAGGCCATCCGGCTGGCCAACGACACCGACTACGGGCTCAACGCCTCGGTGTTCACCCGGGACGTGCGCCGTGGCCGGCGGATCGCCGCAGCCATCCACGCCGGGACCGTCAACATCAACGAGGCCTACGGTGCGGCCTGGGGCAGCGTCGCGGCGCCCATGGGCGGCATGAAGGCCTCGGGCCTCTCGCGGCGGCACGGCGCCGAGGGGATCCTGAAGTACACCGAGTCCCAGACCGTCTCGGCCCAGCACGTGGTGCCGCTGGCCCCCTTCCTGGGGATGTCCGACGAGACGTGGGTGCGCGGCATGACCGCCGCCCTGCGGGCGCTCAAGGCCGGGGGCCGCCGGTGACCGACTACGACGTGGTCGTGGTCGGCTCGGGCTTCGGCGGCTCGGTCGCGGCCCTGCGCCTGGCGGAGAAGGGCTACCGCGTCCACGTCTTCGAGTCCGGCCGCCGCTTCGCCGACCACGACTTCGCCAAGACCTCGTGGGACGTTCGGCGCTACCTGTGGGCGCCACGGCTGAAGTGCTTCGGCGTCCAGCGCATCCACCGCCTGCCGGACGTCATGATCCTCGCGGGCGCCGGGGTGGGGGGCGGCTCGCTGAACTACGCGAACACGCTCTACGTGCCGCCGACCCCGTTCTTCCAGGACCCCCAGTGGCGCGACATCACCGACTGGGAGTCCGAGCTGGCCGCGCACTACCGGGTCGCCGCGAGCATGCTCGGGGTGGTCACCAACCCGTGCGAGGGGCCGGTGGAGGAGGTGATGCGCCGCACGGCGCAGGACCTCGGGGTCGGCGACACCTTCCGCAAGACGCCCGTGGGCGTCTTCTTCGGTATGCCAGGGGTGCGGGTTCCCGACCCCTACTTCGGCGGCGCCGGGCCGGCTCGGACGGGGTGCACGGAGTGCGGCAACTGCATGGTCGGCTGCCGGGTCGGGGCGAAGAACACGCTGGTGAAGAACTACCTCGCCCTGGCCGAGCGCCTCGGCGCGACGATCGAGCCGCTGCGCACCGTCGTCGACGTGCGCCCCCTACCCGGCAGCACGGCATACCGGGTCACCACCGAGGCCACCGGGGCGTGGCTGCGCAAGGACCGCCGAACGGTCACCGCCCAGCAGGTGGTCTTCGCGGCCGGGGCCTGGGGCACCCAGCGCCTGCTGCACACGCTGCGCGACGCCGGTGCCCTCCCGAGCCTGTCCGACCGGCTGGGGCACCTGACGCGCACCAACTCGGAGGCGCTCGGCGGCGCCACGCTCGAGCGTGTCCCTCCCGGGGTCGACCTCACGAGAGGCGTGGCCATCACCTCGTCGTTCCACCCCGAGGACGACACCCATGTCGAGAACGTCCGTTTCGGCAAGGGCTCCAACGCGATGGGGGCCCTGGGCACGATCCTGGTCGACGGCGGCGGGCCGCTCCCGCGCCCCGTCCGGTTCCTCCTCGAGGCGGCGCGCCACCCCGTCGTGTTCGTCCGCTCGCTCTCGCAGTACCGCTGGAGCGAGCGCACCGTCATCGGCCTGGTGATGCAGACCCGCGACAACTCCCTGACCGTCTCGAGTCGTCGCGGGCTCCTCGGCGGCCGGGTGCTCACCTCACGTCAGGGTCACGGCGAGCCCAACCCCACCTGGATCCCGGCCGGTCACCGCGCGCTGGTCGCCCTTGCGGGGCGCCTGGCGCAGGTCACCGGAATTCGCGCCTTCCCGGGCAGCTCCATCAGCGAGGTCGTCGACGTGCCGATGACGGCCCACTTCCTCGGCGGCGTGGTCATCGGGGCCGATCGGGCCAGCGGAGTCATCGACCCCTACCACCGGGTGTGGGGCTACCCCGGGCTGCACGTGGTCGACGGCTCGGCGGTCTCGGCCAACCTCGGGGTCAACCCGTCGCTGACGATCACCGCGCAGGCGGAGCGGGCGATGTCGCTGTGGCCGAACCACCACGAGTCCGACGTGCGGCCCGCACAGGGGGAGGACTACGTCACCCTGGCGCCCATCCCCGCGAAGAGCCCGGCCGTCACGCGCTTCACGCACCAGAGCAGCCAGGTCGGGCACCGCCGGGCATGACACCGGCGCCCGGCCCCGGGCGGGACGGACGCCGGTGCCTGCGGCTGGCTAGCTGCCGGTCGACTCGGAGACCTGTCCTTCGACGGTGGCGCCCTGGGCGCCTTCGCCCGTACCGATCTGCTGCTGGCCGCCGCGGCTCTGGACCTCGATCTTGCGCGGACGGGCGCGCTCGCTGACGGGGATCGTCATCGAGAGCACGCCGTTCTCGTAGTTGGCGTGGATCGCCTCGAGGTCAAGGCCCTCGCCGAGGCTGAGCTGGCGCATGTAGCTGCCGCCCGGCCGTTCCTGGGCGATCCACTCGGCTTCGGCCTCGCTCTGAAGCGTCCGCTGCGCCCGGATGGTGAGGGTGTTGCCGTCCACATCGACGTCGATCGAGCCGGGGTCCACGCCCGGGAGGTCGATGTTGACTACGTAGTGGTCGCCGGCGCGGTAGAGGTCCATGGGCATCCAGCGCGGCGCTCGAGAGGCGCCCTGGCTGCCCATCAGCTGGCTCGCGAGCCGGTCCATCTCACGGAAGGGATCAAAGACAACTGCCACCTCGAGCACCTCCTGCGTCACTGTCGGCCCGCCCCCGCGGCGGACCGCGCGCTGTGCCTTCCATTGTGCCCAGAGACGACGCAGGGTGGGAAGACTCAGGGTGTGAAGAGCCGACCCCGACTCGACTGCCGCACAGGGCAACTGGTGCAGCCAGGGCCTTTCGGGCCGCGCTGGCGCAGGCACATCCCCGGCGCCCCCTGAGCGCCGGGGACTGCCCGCCGAGCCGGTGCGGCTGGAGATGAGCCGGGGGTGGTTTCTCCAGCCGCACCACCCAGACAACGACCGGGGCGGCCTCGCGTTACGCCCTCGGCGCCGAGAACCTCTGCCGGGCCAGCACCCGCTCCGACGGGCGCTCGTCACGCCAGGAGCGCCACAGCGCGGCATACGGGCCGTCGGCGGCGATGAGCTCGTCATGCGTGCCGATCTCGCTGACGAGGCCGTCCTCGACGACCGCCACCCGGTCGGCGTCGTGGGCCGTGTGCAGCCGGTGGGCGATCGCGACGACCGTGCGGCCCTGCACCACCGCGGCCAGCGACCGCTCCAGGTGTCTGGCCGCCCGAGGGTCCAGCAGCGAGGTCGCCTCGTCGAGCACCAGCGTGTGCGGGTCGGCCAGGACGAGGCGGGCCAGCGCCACCTGCTGGGCCTGCGCCTCTCCGAGGGGGTGGCCGCCGCTGCCCACGACGGTGTCGAGGCCGTCGGGGAGGGTGAGCGCCCAGTCGAGGGCGTCGACGGCGGCCAGCGCCTCGAGCAGCCGCTCGCGACCAGCCTCCGGCCGCGCGAGCAGGAGGTTGTCGGCGAGGGTCCCCACGAAGATGTGGTGCTCCTGCGTGACCAGGGCCACCTCGCGGCGCAGGTCGTCGAGCTCGAGGTCGACGAGCGGCACGCCGCCGACGGTCACGGACCCGGCCCGCGGCCCGTCGATCCCGGCCATGAGGCGGCCCAGGGTCGACTTGCCGGCGCCCGACGGCCCGACGATGGCAAGGCGCTCGCCGGGCACCAGGCCCAGGGAGACGCCCCGCAGGACGTCGTGCCCGCTGCGGTAGGCGTAGTGCACGTCATCGACGTCCAGGTCGTTCCCGCGCGGGGTGGCACCGGTGGCCACGCGGTCCGCCGGCACCTCGCCGACGCCGATGATCCGCGCCAGCGAGGTGGCGCCGACCTGGATCTCGTCGAGCCACATCAGCACGTCGTCGAGCGGGCCGATCATCTGGTGGATGTAGAGCGTCACCGCGGTGGCCGCCCCGGCGCTGACATGCCCGTTCATGGCAAGCAGGCCGCCCCACAGCACGGCGCCGGCGACAGGCAGCCAGTAGCCGAACTCGACCGCCGGGAACCAGCGCAGCCGCAGCCCGAGCGTGTAGCGCTCCGCGTCGTAGCAGTCGCGCAGCCCCTCGTTGAACCGGCGGTGCCGCGCCTGGCCCAGCGACAGGGCGTCGATGGTGCGGGCACCGTCGACGGTCTCGGAGACGACGCCGTTGAGGCGGGCGTAGGTGGCCCTCTCCCACAGGTAGCCCTTGCCGGCATACCGCAGGTAGCGGCGGGTGGAGAGCCAGTAGAGCGGCACACCGAGCAGCATCGGCAGCGCGGCCAGCGGCGCGGTGGCAACGGCCGCGACCACCGTCATGACCACCGTCACCGAGGCGACGAAGATCGACGGGATGCCGAAGCGCACCACGTGGGAGAGCGCCTCCACGTCGTTGGTCGTGCGGGCGACGAGGTCACCGGTGCCGGCGCGTTCCACCGTCGACAGGGGCAGGCTGACGGCCCGCCCCACGAACTGCTCCCGCAGCTGCGCGAAGACCGTCTCGCCGAGGACGAACGACGCCCTGCGGGCGGCCCAGGTCAGGCCGGTCTGGAGCAGCACCGCGGTGGCCAGCCCCAGCGCCAGGCGGTCCACCGCGGCGACCGTCCCGTGGCTGCTGACGGTGTCGACCATCCGCCCGACCAGCCAGGGGCCGGCGAGCGCGGCGAGCGCGGCCAGCGCGTGCAGCCCGAGCACGAGCGCCAGGTAGCGTCGGTGCTCGCGGACCAGGGCCCGGGTGTGACGCGCCACCGCCGGGGTGTCCGCGATGGGCAGGGTCCGGCGTGCGTGGTCGGTGATCATCCCCATGTCAGTCGCCCTCCCCTCGGATCACGACGTCCCGGTATGCCGGGTGGCTGGTGAGCAGGTCATGGTGGGTGCCGGTGGCGGCGACCCTCCCGTCCTGGAGGAAGACGACCTCGTCGGCCTCCCCGAGCAGGAGCGGGCTGGCGGTGGTGACGACCGTGGTCCGCCCGGCACGGGCCGCGGCCATCCGGGCGGCGATGCGCGCCTCGGTGTGCGCGTCGACGGCACTGGTGGGCTCCACCAGCACCAGGACCTCGGGCTCGGACAGCAGCGCCCTGGTCAGGGCCAGGCGCTGGCGCTGACCGCCGGAGTAGGAGCGTCCGCGCTCCTCGACGAGCCCGTCCAGGCCCTCCGGCAGCGCCTCGAGCACGTCGAGGGCGCTGGCCACCTCGAGAGCCTCGAGGAGCGCGCCGTCGGAGTCGACGCTGCGCCCGGCCAGGAGCTGCTCGCGCAGGACACCGGTGAACAGGCGTGGGTCGGCCTCGCTGACGACGATGCGCTCGCGGACCTCGCTCAGGGCGAGCTCGGCCAGCGGGAGGTCGCCCCAGGTGACCTCGTGCGGGCCGGGGCCGAACCGGCCCAGCCTGTCGGCGATGGCCGCGCTGTCCTCAGGACGGGCCGAGACCAGCGCCGTCAGGCGCCCGGCCCGCACCCGGACGCCCGAGCACGGGTCGTGCAGGTCGCCCTCGGCAGCCGGCTGCGGCGCCAGGCCGGGGACGCCGGGCTCCTGGTCGGGCTGGACCGCGAGGATCCGCAGCACCTTCCTGGCGCCGATGTGCGCGCGGATGAGCCGGTCGACGAACTCCGTGACCGTGCGCAGCGGGATGGTGAGGAACGCGGAATAACCGTAGAAGGCGACGAGCTGGCCGGCGCTGATCTGGCCGTCAAGCGCGAAGCGGGACCCGACCCAGGTCACGAGCACCACGAACACCCCGGGCAGCAGCACCTGGGCGGAGTCGAGGGCGGCCTGCACGCCGGCAACCTGGACGCCGACGGCGCGCACCCGCTGGGACTGGTCCTCGTAGCGGCGCAGGAAGGTGTGCTCGCCGCCGATGCCGCGCAGCACGCGCAGGCCCGCGACGGTGTCCGCGCCAAGCGTGGTCAGCCGACCAGCCTGCTCACGCTGCTCGGCCTGGCGGCGCTGCAACGGGCGGACGACGAAGGTCAGCAGGGCCAGCAGCACCGGCCCGCCGAGCAGCACCATCCAGCCCAGCGGCGGTGACGCGGCGAGCAGGATCGCGCCGACCACGACGTAGCTGACCAGGGCTCCCGCGAACCGGCCGGCGACGTCGAAGAGGCCGCCGATCCGCATCACGTCGTTGGCGAACACCGCGATCACCTCCCCCGAGGGCAGGGTCCGGGTCAGCGCGGGGCCGGCGCGGTCGATGCCGCCCGCGGTGAGCTGGGCGCTGCGGTAGGAGGCGTACAGCCAGCAGGACACCGCGAAGTAGTGACGCGCCGCGCCCGCGGCGGCGGCGACGGTTCCGAGCCCCAGCAGCACCAGCGACCAGCGGACCAGGCCGCCGGTGTCGCCGGCCACGATCCCCTCGTCGATGCCCCGGCCCACCGCCGCCGGCACCAGGGCGATGGTGACCATCCAGGCCACGCCCATCACCAGCACCGCCACCTGGGTTCGCCACTGCTGCCGGCCGACCCAGAGGAGGAACCACAGGGGGCCGCGCGTGTCCGGGGTGCCGGGGTCGGCGAAGGGAATGGTGCGCATCAGGGTCCCCACGGTAGGTGTCGGGAGCA
>DASULG010000007.1:0-5299 GCA_036278335.1 Pedococcus sp. | reverse complement strand
TCGTTGCGGACGGGTTGCAGTGCCTCACCCACCAGCTCCTCGTTGTGGAAGGGACCGTAGACCTCCGCGGTGTCGAACAGGGTGACGCCACGGTCGACCGCTGCACGGATGAACGTGATCATCTCGTCTCGTGGTGGTGGTTGACCGAACGACTGGCTCATGCCCATGCAGCCGAGGCCAAGGGCGGATACCTGAAGGCCTTGGGCGCCGAGGGTGCGTGTGTGCATCGTGGATCTCCTTTGTCTTGGGCCGGTATCAGAGCTGTCCGGCGGGTCGCAGCAGGACTTCGTTGATGGCGAGGTGCCGGGGGCGGCTGAGGACGAAACCGATGCCCCCGACTATGTCGTCCGCGGTGACCAGAGGTTGACCTCGATCATCTGGCGCGGTGGCCGTCGGCCGCGAGGGCCCGGGTGGTTGCCTCCTCGCCAATGCCCGACGATGCGCCGGTGACGACGGCAACCCGTGGCTGGTCGTTGGTGGTGTTCATGGTCCTTCACTCTCCGTGGCGTGTGTTCGTCGTGCGTCGGTCTCAGGCTTCGGGGATCGGCCGGCCGAAGCTCTCCAGGGTGACCTCGGCCGGTTCCGGGCCGCCGCGCTGGTCGGTGTCCAAGGCTTCGATGGCGGCCAGCTCGTCGTCAGCGAGGTCGAAGTCGAAGACGTCGAAGTTCTCGGCGATGCGGTGCGGCTTGGTCGACTTCGGGATGACCGAGCGGCCCTCCTGCAGGTGCCAGCGCAGCATGACCTGGGCCGGAGTCTTGCCGTGCACCTTCGCGATCTGCCCGATGACGACGTCGTCGAGGGTGCTTCCATGGCTGCCGTCGCGGTAGAAGGTGATGCCGCCGATGGGTGACCAGGCCTGGGTCAGGATGCCGTGCTCAGCCCCGAACGCCTGGACCTCGCGCTGTTGGAAGTAGGGGTGCACTTCGATCTGGTTGACAGCCGGCACGACGGTCGCGTTCTCCAGCAGCGAGGTGAGGTGGTTGACCATGAAGTTGCTGACCCCGATGGCACGGGCCTTGCCGTCGGCCAGCAGGGTCTCGAGCGCCCGGTATGCCTCCAGCGTCTTGTCGAAGTCCGACGGCAGCGCCTGGTGCAGGATCAGCAGGTCGATCTGGTCGACACCGAGCTTGGCGGCGCTCTTCTCGAAGCCGTGCAGCGTCTCGGCGTACCCGTAGTCGCTGATCCAGATCTTGGTCTCGACGAAGACCTCGCTGCGCGGGACCCCTGAACTGCGGACGGCCTCACCGACCTCACGCTCGTTGCCGTAGGCGGCGGCAGTGTCGACGTGCCGGTAGCCGACGCTCAGCGCCGCTTCCACCGCCGTTCGCGTCTCGTCGGGTGGCGTCTGGAACACCCCGAGTCCGAGGGCGGGCATGTCGATGCCGTTGTTCAGGGTCAGCTTCATCATGTTCTGCGTCATGTCATCGACACTAGGCAGGCGGGTCAGGTCCTGGGAGGGCCTGTCATAGCCCCTCTCGCCTTGATCTCAGCCAGCCGATGGTCGCGCACCACTGACCTTCCCCAATGGCGGTCCGGAACCGGACTTCTTTGGCTTCGGGGTGGTGCCGCCTCAGCCGCGGGCCCGGGAAATCTCGCTCCGAGGGGCTGGTCGCAGTGCTCCTCAAGGTGTGTGCTCGGTGAGAGATGACATGGGAGAGGTGGGAAACCGGATATGAAGGAACTGCGCACCCCGCATCCGCCTCCGGAGCGCACCGTGGTACCGCTGGAGGCCCTTGGCCGGGACGCCGTCGAGCGGGGTGGCGGCAAGGGCGCCAACCTGGGCGAGCTGATCGCGGCGGGGCTTCACGTGCCGCCTGGTTTCTGTGTGACCACCGCAGGCTACCGGCAGGCCGTCGTGGCGACCGGCCTTGCCGTGGCGATCGAACGCGCGGTACGCGATGTCCGTCCTGGTGATCCCGCCTCCGCGGAGCGGGCAGCAGCACGGATCGCCGTGCTCTTCCATGATGTGCAACTGCCGACGGATCTGGGCGAGGAGATCCTGAAGGCCTATCGAACGCTTGGTATGCCGCCGGTCGCGGTCCGCTCCAGCGCCACCGCTGAGGACCTGGCCGACGCCAGCTTCGCCGGTCAGCACTCCACATCCCTGAACGTCCGTGGCGCAGATGAGCTGCTCGATGCGGTCCGGCACTGCTGGGCGTCACTCTGGTCGGCGAGGGCCATTGCCTACCGGGAGCGCCGTGGGTTGCGTCACGACCGGGACGAGATCGCGGTGGTGGTCCAGCGGCTCATTGCCGCGGAGGTGTCTGGCGTGTTGTTCACCGCCAACCCGGTCACTGGCGCCCGCGACGAGATCATCGTCAATGCCGCCCCGGGACTTGGGGAGGCGGTCGTCGGGGGCTCGACCACACCCGACAGATTCGCGCTCGATCACGCGACCCTGACGGTGCGGGAGCGGCGGGCGGGACGACACGAGGTCGAGACCGTCCTGGCCGAGCATGGCACCGAGGTTCGCCAGCTCGAACCCGGCCGCTCCCCCCGGCCCACCTTGAACGACGCGCAGCTCGCGGCGCTCGCCCGGATCGGGCTCGATGTCGAGGGCCGGTTCGAGACGCCCCAGGATATTGAATGGGCATACGCCGAGGGGCGGTTCTGGGTGCTCCAGGCGCGCCCGATCACCAACCTGCCGCCGGAGCCCCTGCACGGCGTGCGGTGGGAGCCGCCGTTCCCCGACTCGGCCTGGTGGCGGCGGCAGGTGGTCGAGAATCTTCCGGAGCCGCTCTCACCCCTCTTCGACGAGCTGTACGTGCGAGAAGGCCTCGAGCGCTCGATCGACGCCTTGACGGAGCTTTTCGAGAACGTCCAGTTCAGTCTGGACGACGTCGTGGACCGGCCGATGTTCACGACTATCAACGGCTTTGCCTACTCCCGCGCCAACTACAAGCTCAGTTGGAGGTCCGCTCCGCAGCTGCTGCGCGTCACGTTCGAGGAGTTCCGGATCATGTTCGGCGTCAGGATGCTGGCGTACTGGCGCGACCAGGCGCTGCCCGCCTATCTCGCGGCGGCCGAGCGATGGAAGGCGACCGACCCGGCGACCGAACCCGACGAACGCCTCCTGGACGGGGTGCGGGAGCTCGCCCTGGCCGATGCCCGCTACTGGTTCGCCTGCAGCCTGATGATCGGCAGGGCCAAGCTGACGGATGCCCTCCTGGGCCGCTTCTTGACCCTCGCGGCGCCCGGACGCCACTTGACCAGCGGAATGTTTCTGCGTGGCTTCCCCTCACCGACGGTGGACGCCGAGACCGAGCTGGAGGGATTGGCCGAGCAACTCAGGGACTCCGACGAGCTACGAACCTTGGTGGGTGCCACGCCAGCGGTGGAACTGCCTGGCTCGCTCGCCGGCAGAGCTGCCGGCCAGCGGTGGCTCACCGCCTTCACCCGCTACCTCGACCGGTACGGTCACCAGATCTACAACCTGGACTTCGTCGTCCCGACTCAGGCGGACGACCCGCTGCCCGTCCTCATCAGCCTGAAGACGATGACTCAGCGGCCCGGTCGTGACCCACGAGCTCGTCAGCGGGCCATCATCGCCGAACGCGACACCCTTGTGGACGCGACGGCGAGATCCCTGGGACCTTTGCGTCGTCGGCTGCTGGGGGTGCTGCTCGGCTGGGCCCAACGCTGCGGGCCGGACCGGGAGCAGGCGCTGTTCTACATGGGCGCCGGCTGGCCCACCCTGCGGCGGTTGGCACTAGAGCTGGGACGCCGGCTGACCGAGAGCGGATCGCTGCGCCTGGCCGAGGACATCTTCTTCCTGCAGACCTCAGAGCTACGGACGGCCAGCTCGGCGCGGAAAGCAGGACGAGCCACGCCCGAGCTCGCATCCGTGGCGCACCAGCGCCGCCAGCTGCGCGACGCCAGGAAGCGCCTACACCCGCCGCCGGTGGTGCCCCAGGGCTACAAGCTGCGGTTCGGTCCGTTCGACATGTCGGCCTTCGAAACACAGCGGCGCAACGTCCTGGAGGGCACGACCCTGCGCGGCTTCGCTGTCAGCCCGGGCCGGACGAGTGCCGCTGCCAGCGTCATCCTTTCGCCGGCCGACTTCTCCCTGATGGAGCCCGGCACGATCCTGGTGTGCCCGACCACGACGCCCGCCTGGACGCCGCTGTTCTCGCAGGCCCACGGCCTGGTAACCGATGTCGGCGGGGTCCTGGCCCACGGCTCGATCGTGGCACGCGAGTACGGCATCCCTGCGGTGCTCGGGACGGGGTCCGCGAGCCGGCGGATCCGCCATGGCCAGCGCATCACCGTGGATGGGGACCAGGGGCTGGTGATCCTCGAACCTGATGGAGCTGGCTGAAGCGGTGTAGCCGAAGCGCCCCGCCGCCCCCGCCGATGAGCGGCCCAAGATCACGTCGCCGAGAACTAGCATCGACCTTGGGTTGCCGAGCATCTCGAGAGGCGTTGATCGCGCCTCCCCCCTGCCGGCCGATGAGAGTCTCCGGTCGCCCTGGTCGGTCTTCGTAGAACCGACTGCACAGCGCCATCACCAACCGAGGAGCGCGCCGATGTCAATTACACGGATCCACAACTTGTCCATCTCCCTCGACGGATTCGCCACCGGCGAGCCGCAGTCCGCCGATGCACCCTTCGGCCATGCGGGCCAGCGTCTGCACCAGTGGATGTTCGGTACTCGGTTCTGGGACGCGGGCGGAACCGCCGGAGTCGACGACGCGTTCGCTGAGCGCCACAGCTACGGCATCGGCGCCGAGATCATGGGCTCCAACAAGTTCGGTCCGCCCGGCTGGCGGGACGACCCGGACTGGAAGGGCTGGTGGGGCCCGAACCCCCCGTTTCACACACCGACCTTCGTGCTCACCCACCACCCGCGGCCCCCCATTGAGATGGAGGGCGGCACCACGTTCCACTTCCTCGACGCCGCCCCGGCCGAGGCGCTCGAGACTGCTCGCGAAGCAGCCGATGGGCAGGACGTCCGGATCGGCGGCGGCCCCACCGTCGTACGCAACTTCCTGGCCGCCGGGCTCGTCGACCACATGCATCTCGTCCAGGTCCCGATCGTGCTCGGCCGCGGCGTCCGCATCTGGGACGGTCTCGAGGCCCTTGAGGATGCCTACGACGTGGAGGTGGTCACCGCCCCCAGCGGTGTCACCCACCTCACCTTCACGCGCAAGGTCGTCTCGTGAGCGTCGACGCCGAAGGGCAACCCCGCTGGGCAGATGCGCGGATGGCTCGTGTCATCCGCCCGGGCGTCCTCTCGGGGCAATGCCTTTCCTGGCGGATCCACCCCGCGCCGCGACCATCACGCCTGGTTTGCGACGTC
>DASULG010000006.1:0-11429 GCA_036278335.1 Pedococcus sp. | reverse complement strand
ATGGCGCGAAACGCCTTGCCGCGGTGGGAAATCGCGTTCTTCTCCTCGGCGCTGAGCTCGGCGCAGTGACGCCTGTCGCCCTCAACCACGAGGATCGGGTCGTAACCGAAGCCGTTGGTGCCCTTGGGCTCTCGCGCCAGGGTTCCCGGCATACGTCCCTCCTCGGCGCGCACCGTGCCGTCGGGCAGGGCCAGCACGGCGGCGCACACGAAGGCCGCACCACGGTGCTCGTCCTTGACGTCGGAGAGCTGGTCGAGCAGCAGGTCGAGGTTGGCGCGGTCGTTGCCGTGGCTGCCGGCCCAGCGGGCACTGAAGATCCCCGGCGCGCCCCCGAGCACGTCGACCGCGAGACCGGAGTCATCGGCCAGCGCGGGCAGGCCGGTCGCCTTCGCCAGCGCCACGGCCTTCAGCCGGGCGTTCTCCTCGAAGGTGACGCCGTCCTCGACGACGTCCGGCGCGTCGGGGAACTCGCTCGCACCGACGATCTCGAGACCGAGCTCGTCGCACACGTCAGCGAGGATGTGGCGCAGCTCGACCACCTTGTGCTCGTTGCGCGTCGCCAGGACGACCCGCGTCACTGCACGCGCTCCCGCGGGGTCGCCGCGAGCGCCGCCTGCTGCATGGCGCTCAGGTCCGAGCAGCCCTTGGCCGCCAGGTCCAGCAGGGCGTTGAGCAGGTCGCGGTCGAAGGGCTTGCCCTCGGCGGTGCCCTGTACCTCCACGAACTCCCCGTCACCGGTCATGACGACGTTCATGTCGGTGCCGGCACCGACGTCCTCAGGGTAGTCAAGGTCGAGCACCGCCTCGCCGTCGACGATGCCCACCGAGACCGCGGCGATCGACCCGGTCAGCGGCTTGGCGCTGGCGGGCAGGAGCGACTTGGCCCGCGCGTCCTCGATCGCGTCGACGAGCGCGACGTACGCCCCGGTGATGGCCGCCGTGCGCGTCCCGCCGTCAGCCTGGAGGACGTCGCAGTCGAGCACGATGGTGTTCTCACCCAGGGCCTTGGTGTCGATGATCGCCCGGAGGCTGCGGCCGATCAGGCGCGAGATCTCGTGGGTGCGGCCGCCGACCCGCCCCTTGCGGGACTCACGGTCGCTGCGGGTGTTGGTCGAGCGCGGGAGCATCTCGTACTCCGAGGTGACCCAGCCGGTGCCCTTCCCCTTGAGCCAGCGCGGCACCCCGGCGGTGAAGGACGCTGCGCACAGCACCCGCGTGCGGCCGAACTCGACGAGCACGCTGCCCTCGGCGTGGTCGAGCCAGTTGCGCGTGATGCGCACCTCGCGGAGCTGGTCAGGGGAACGGCCATCGTGACGGGTCATGGCGGCAAGGCTAGCGAGCCCTCAGACGAGGGTCTGGGTGACCTCCTGTCGAGCGCCGTCAACGACGACCCGGGCGAGCGCCCCGTTGACCAGCGGCATCCGCGGCGGCACATGCCCGCACTCCACGTCGAGCACGACGGGCACGCCCAGCCCCCCGAGGGCGTCCACCACGGCGGCACGCTGGGTGTACCTGGCCGCGTCGGGCGCGAGCGTGCGCCCCACCAGAACCGCGGACGCGTGCTCGAACCAGCCCGAGAGGCGCATCCCGTGCAGGGCCCGTGCGACGTCCAGGGCGCTCTGCTCCGCTGCCTCCAGGTAGACCACGAGACCGTCGCGCGCGTGGGCGGCACCGTAGGCCGGGAGGTCGCCGTAGGGGGTCCCGCGCACGTGGGCGAGGACGTCGATGCAGCCGCCGATGAGCCGCCCGGTCACGTCCACGGCGCCTGCGGACGGGTCAAGGAGCGACCATCTCCCACTCCGGTCGAGGCGCCGCTGGGTCACCGTGGGGTCGGCCTCCCAGTCGTCGAAGCCGGTGCTCCGGTATGCCGCCGCGGCCCGTTGCGTGAACGCCTCGCCTTCGCTGCCGCCCGCGATCTCCCACCACGGCGCGTGCCCCGGGTCCACGGCATACGGGGTGTCCATGAGGTTCTCCCCGTGCAGCGTCGCCCAGCCGGTCAGCAGCGTGAGCGGGAGCATCACGGTGGTCAGATCGCTGAACCCGACCAGCCAGGTCGGCTCGGCCGAGCCGATGGCCTCGAAGTCGAGCAGGTCGAGGAGCTCGATGGCGAGCTCCCCGCCCCAGGGCGGCACGACGGCGGCGATCTGCGGGTCGGTGAGCATCGCGGTCAGCTCCCGCGCACGGTCCGCGGCGGGGGCGCTCACCACGCCGTCGCCGCTCATGCACTCCCCGACCACCACGTCGAAGCCCCGCTCACGCAGCGTGCGCACACAGAAGTCGAGTCGTGGACGCAGCCCGTCCACGACGCCACTGGACGGCGCGGTCACCCCGATCCTGTCCCCTGGCCGCAGCGGCCGCGGGTAGCGGGTCACGGGCCTCATTCGGTGTCGGCGTGCTCGGGTGGCCAGACGACGGTGAACCGCTCGAACACCGCCTCCAACGTGTCGTCGTACTCCAGTCCCATCCGGGTGCAGGAGCGCTGCCAGATGCCGCGGTGCGCGTCCAGCCACCAGTCGCGGGTGCGCTCGCCCTCGCCCTCGTCGTAGGCGAACGCCTCGTCGACGCTGTTGACCGGCCCCACGCGCAGCTCGACGGAGCGCATCACCAGCCGGGGAAGGCCCTTGCCGTCACAGGCGACCCAGTGCGAGCCGATCCGCGGCAGCTCCTCGTCGCCGTCGGCGAACTCGGCCACCAGGGCTGCCGTGGCGCGCTTGGGGCCGGTGATCACTGCCTCGAGCAGCTCGTCCGCCATCTCGGGAGAGTCCCCGAAGTACTCGGCGGGCGGCGACTCGGTGTCGTGGTGGCGGTCAGGGTGGGCGTGGCAGTACTCAGCCCACATCCGCTCCACTGCCGCGGTGTCGATGGTGATCACCTCGCCAGCCTAGGGCGGGGGTGATGGGCGCGAGGCTGGATCGGGTACGTCGCGTCGGGCCAGAGGGCTAGATCGGGTACGTCGCGTCGGGCCGCGCGAGCTCGACCTCGCCGGGCCAGACGGCCGCAGCCTGGGTGCGGCACACCTCGGGGTCGTTCCACGGCGGGATGTGGGTGAGCATCAGGCGCCGCACTCCCCCCGCGTCAAGGGCGGCCTGCGCCGCGCGGCTCCCCGAGAGGTGGACGCCCTCGGCCTCGTCGCGGCCGTCGACGAAGGCCGCGTCGACCAGGACGAGGTCGGCGCCGGTGAACAGCGGGTTGAGCGCGGGGCAGGCGTCGGTGTCGCCGCTGTAGGCGAGGACAGCGCCGTCGGCCTCGACCCGGTAGCCGTAGGTCTCGACGGGGTGGTTGACCCGGAACGCCCCCACCGTGAACGGGCCGATCGTCACCGCCTGCTGGTCGACGACGTCGTGGAAGGCGAACTCCTTGGCGAGCGCGCCCTCCTCGAGTCCCGGGTAGGCGCGGGTCAGCTGCGCCTCCAGGGCCGCAGGGCCGTAGACCGGCAGCTGCTCCGGCAGCGGGCCCGACGGCTGGTACTTGCGGGTGACGTAGAGGCCGAGCAGGTCGACGCAGTGGTCGGGATGCATATGGCTGACCATGACGGCATCGAGGTCACCGAGCTCGATGTGCCGCTGCAGGGCGCCCAGCGCGCCGCTGCCCAGGTCGAGCAGCAGGTTGAACTCGCGGCCCTCGTGCTCAGCCCGGACGAGGTAGGAGGAGGCGGGCGATGTCGGCCCGGCGAAGGATCCCGAGCACCCGACGACGGTGACCCTCACGCCGTCACCACCGCTTCTGGGCGGGCCACGACCGCCTCGGGCCCGAGGAAACGCCGCGCCAGCCGGACGAACTCGTCGGGGTCGCCCGTGGTGAGGAACTCGTGGCCGGGCTGCGGCAGGTGGTCGGGCCTGAGCGCATCGGCATCAGCGAGCACCCGGAAGACATCCTTGGCGGTCTCCTCGGCGCTGGAGACGAGCGTGACGCCGTCGCCCATGACGTAGGAGATGACGCCGGTCAGCAGGGGGTAGTGCGTGCAGCCGAGGATGAGGGTGTCGACGCCACTGGCCTGGACCGGCGCGAGGTACTCGTGGGCGACCCCGAGCAGCTCCGCCCCGCTGGTGACGCCGGCCTCGACGAACTCGACGAACCGGGGGCACGGCTGGGAGGTCACCTGCACGTGCGGGGCCGCCGCGAAGGCGTCGGGGTAGGCGCCTGACTGGTGCGTGCCCCGGGTGGAGATGACGCCGACCCGGTCGTTGCGCGTGGCTGCCGCCGCGCGCCGCACGGCCGGCCGGATCACCTCGATGACGGGCACGTCGTAGCGCTCGCGGGCGTCGTGCAGGACGGCCGCGCTGGCGGTGTTGCAGGCGATGACGAGTGCTTTGACGCCGCGGTCGACCAGCCGGTCCAGGCACTCCAGCGCGTACTCGCGGGTCTGCGCGATGGGCTTGGGCCCGTACGGCTGGCGGGCCGTGTCGGCGAGGTAGAGCACCGGCTCGTGCGGCAGCTGGTCGAGCACGGCGCGGGCGACGGTCAGCCCGCCATAGCCCGAGTCGAAGATCCCGATGGGTGCATCTGCCACCGCATCAGGGTAGGGCCGGGCACCGTCAGAGCCCGCACCCGCGGCGCGTCACGTCGGTCACAGTGGAGTCACGTCGGCCACAGCCTTCAGGTCGGTCACTGGCTCAGGGCGCGAGGGCGTGGGCCAGCGTCTCCTGCAGCCACGTGAGGAAGTCGTACACCGCGAGGGCGTACACGGCGGGGTCGTCGTCATCGAGCGAGGCCACCTGGGCCTCGAGCTCGTCGAGGTCCTCGTCGGTCCGCAGACCCAGGCGCTCCCCCAGCACCAGCCGCACGTCGGTGAGGGCGACGACCATGGCCACAGCCTCGGCAGGACCGAGCTCGACCCGCTGCTCCTCGACGTTCGCCAGCGCGAGGATCGCGGTGGACAGGTTGGCCGCCTTCCGTGAGCGCAGCCCCTGCTCGGTGAGGCGGCGGAACTCGGCTGCGATCTGGTCGTCCTCGCGGTTGGCGCAGGGCAGCAGCCGCTCGAGGGCGGGATCCCGCTCGCCCAGCGAGCCCGGCGACGAGGGAGCATCCAGCGACTGGTCCTCGGCTGAGACCGAGACCCCCCAGCCCGAGCCACCGAGGCCTGCCACGATCTGGTCGAAGGCGTCTCCCCTGCCCTGCGCCGGGCCCGACGGCTCGCCCGCCCCACCGACGTCGTGGCCCTCGGGGGCCACGAGCTCGAGCACCTGCTCCATGAGCCCCACCACCAGCCCGCGCTCGACCGGGTCGAGCTTGGCGACATACCGCCCGCCCTTGCGCTTGAAACCGCGGGCCACTCAGCTGTCCTTCTGGAAGGTGGCCCACAGGCCGTAGCCCTGCAGCGCCTCGGTGTCGGTCTCCATCTTCTCGCGCGCGCCGGTCGAGACCACGGCCCGTCCCTTGACGTGCACGTCCATCATGAGCTTCTCGGCCTTGGTCTTGGAGTAGCCGAAGTAGGTCTGGAACACGAAGGTCACGTAGGACATGAGGTTGACGGGGTCGTTCCACACCAGCGTGATCCAGGGGACGTCGACCTCCGCGTCCTCGCTGGTGGAGACGCTCTGCTGCTCCACGGGGGCAATCGACACGCTCCCACCATAGGCTGCCAGCGTGACTGCCACGGCACCCAGCACCGCCCTGCTCACCGACCACTACGAGCTCACGATGGTGGAGGCCGCCCTGCGCAGCGGGGCCGCGTCCCGCCAGTGTGTCTTCGAGGTCTTTGCCCGGCGGCTGCCCGAGGGACGGCGCTACGGCGTGGTCGCGGGCACGGGCCGCCTGCTCGAGGCGATCGAGCGTTTCCGCTTCGGCGACGAGGAGATCGAGCACCTGCGACGCACGCGGGTCGTCGACGAGGCGACGCTGGAGTTCCTGGCGGGCTACCGCTTCAACGGCAACATCTGGGGGTATGCCGAGGGCGAGTGCTACTTCCCCTACTCACCGGTGCTCGTGGTCGAGGCCGACTTCGCCCACGGCGTCGTGCTGGAGACCCTGGTGCTCAGCATCCTCAACCACGACAGCGCCGTCGCCAGCGCCGCCTCGCGGATGACCTCGGCGGCCGGAGACCGGCCCTGCATCGAGATGGGCTCCCGGCGCACGCACGAGGAGGCGGCCATCGCGGCCGCCCGCGCGGCATACATCGCCGGCTTTGCCACCACCTCGAACCTCGAGGCGGGCCGCCGCTACGGCGTGCCCACGGCGGGCACCGCCGCACACGCGTTCAGCCTGCTGCACGATGACGAGCGGGAGGCGTTCGCGGCGCAGATCGAGTCCCTCGGCAAGGGCACCACGCTCCTGGTCGACACCTACGACGTCACGAGCGCCGTGAACGTCGCCGTCGAGCTCGCCGGCCCGGAGCTGGGCGCGGTGCGGCTCGACTCCGGGGACCTGCTGAGCCAGGCCCGCGAGGTGCGGGCCCAGCTCGACGGCCTCGGGGCACACGACACCCGGATCGTCGTCACCTCCGACCTCGACGAGTACGCCATCGCCGGACTCGCGGCGGGCCCGGTGGACCTCTACGGCGTGGGCACCTCGCTGGTCACCGGCTCCGGCGCCCCGACCGCGGGGATGGTCTACAAGCTGGTCGCGCGCACCGATGACTCCGGCGAGATGGTGAGCGTGGCGAAGAAGAGCAAGGACAAGCAGTCGGTGGGAGGCCGCAAGTTCGCGCTGCGCCGGCTCGGCGCCAGGGGCCGTGCGGAGGCCGAGGTGCTCGGAGTGGGTGCGGCCCCCGCCGACGACGGCAACGACCGCGCCCTGCTCATCCAGCTCGTCGAGGCCGGCAGGGTGGTGGGTGCCGAGGCGTGCAGCATCGAGTCGGCCCGCGCGCGGCACCTGGCCTCGCGCGCCGAGCTTCCCGCCGCCGCGCACCGGCTGCAGCGAGGAGAGCCCGCGGTCCCGACCGTCTTCGAGTAGACCGCCCTGCTCGGGCCTGGCGGCGGCCGCACCCCGCACCGCCACCTCGATGCCGACCTCCACGTCAGCCGGGCCAGCGACTAGCGTTACAGCCATGGCTGAGGCAGCGCGCGCCCTGATCATCGTCGACGTGCAGAACGACTTCTGCGAGGGCGGCTCCCTCGCCGTGAGGGGCGGCGCCGAGGTCGCGCGCCGCATCAGCGAGCACGTGGTCGGGAGCGGTGAGGCGTATGCGGCGGTGGTGGCAACCGCGGACTGGCACGACGACCCGGGTGCCCACTTCAGCGACGTCCCGGACTTCGTGGACTCGTGGCCTGCGCACTGCCGGACGGGGACCGACGGCGCGCTCTTCCACGCCAACCTCGCGGGCGCCCTCGGGAGCGTTGAGGCGGTCTTCCGCAAGGGCCAGCGCACCGCGGCCTACAGCGGGTTCGAGGGCTTCACCGTGGAGGCGGAGCACCGCCAGGGGCTTGCCGCCTGGCTGCGCGGCCGGGCCATCGAGGAGGTGGATGTCGTCGGCATCGCGACCGACTACTGCGTGCGCGCCACCGCCCTGGATGCCGTCGACGAGCTCTTCCTGACCCGGGTGCTGGTCGACCTGACCGCCGGCGTCGCTCCGGCCAGCAGCGACCGGGCCCTCCGCGACCTCGCGGCGGCCGGCGTCACCCTCCTCTGATCCCCGACCTGACCCCGGGGCTGGCCCCGGCCCGACCTGGCCTGACCTGGCCTGGCGCTGGGGCCGGCCCGTCCCTCCCGGTCCGGCCCCCTGCCCGCGCCCGGACACCGGCGAGGCCCCGGCTGATTCAGAATCGTCGGGGCCTCGTCTGTCCGGTATGACGGCTGCCGGGCATTCGCGCTGGCTCGCCTGGGGCCGTGCCACCCTCGTCTTGGGCGGGTCTACAGGTCTCCCTACAGGTTCCCCTGCAGATTCCCCTGCAGGCCTTGCTGGCCAGCGGGGCCGCTTCCGTTGCCGGTTGCGGCTATTCCTTTATCCCCCAAGGGAATCGGTCCGCAACAGGGACCAAAGTCCCGTCCTGCTCCGGGGATCAGCTGCGGGTCAGTACGACCTTGAGCGCGCCGGTGTCCGCGGCCCGCGAGAAGACGTCATAGGCCTCCATGAAGTCACTCAGCGCGAACCTGTGCGTGACGAACTTGGTGGAGTCCAGCTGCTTGCTCGTCACCAGGCGCAGCAGCGTCGGCGTCGAGTACGTGTCGACGAGGCCGGTGGTGATCGTGACGTTCTTGATCCACAGGCTCTCGAGGTGCAGCGCGGCGGGGGTGCCGTGCACGCCGACGTTGGCCACGCGCCCACCGGGGCGGATCAGCTCGGTGCACTGCTCGAAGGACGCGGGGACCCCGACTGCCTCGATGGCCGTGTCGGCCCCGAGTCCGCCGGTGAGCCCGTGGACCACGGTAAGGGCGTCCTCCCGCGTGGAGTTGACGGTCATGTCCGCGCCGAAGCGCTTGGCGGCCTCGAGACGCGAGTCCGCGAGGTCGATCGCCACGACGTGCGCCGGGCTGAACAGCTTCGCACCCATGATGGCCGCGAGGCCGATGGGACCGGAGCCGACCACAGCGACGGTGTCACCAGGGCGCACGGCCCCGTTGAGCACACCGACCTCGTACCCCGTGGGCAGGATGTCGGCCAGCATCAGGACCTCCTCATCGCTGACACCCTCGGGCACCGCGTGGGTCGAGGTGTCCGCGAACGGCACCCGCACGCGCTCGGCCTGGGTCCCGTTGATCTTGTGTCCGAGGATCCAGCCGCCGCCTCCGAGGCACTGGCCGTACATCCCCTCCCGGCAGTAGCGGCAGGCGCCACACGCCGTGATGCAGGAGACGAGCACGTGGTCGCCGACATTGACGTTCTTGACCCCTGCCCCGACCTCCTCGACGGTGCCGACAGCCTCGTGCCCGAGGATCCTGCCGTCGGTCACTGCGGGCACGTCGCCCTTGAGGATGTGCAGATCGGTCCCGCAGATGGTGACCGAGTCGACCCGGACGATGGCGTCGGTGTCGTCGATGATGACGGGATCGGCGACTTCCTCCCATGCCTTGTTCCCGGGACCGTGGTAGACCACAGCAAACATGTGCTCCTCCTGACGTTGTGTGCTCTTGACGCTAGGAGGGGCGACGCGGGGCGGGCAGGGCAGAAGGTCCCGGCGGCACTCGACCTCACAGCCGGCGTCCGGCCGCTGTGCGGTGGGCGTTACGGACCTTTAACGGCGGACGCCGCGCTCGGAAACACGACATTGCGACGCTTCTCGGGTCACGCCCACGCAGGCCCGTCCGAGAAGGAGCCCCGATGTCCGCTCCCGCCCGCGAGTCCCTCTCCTCGCAGGAGGCACCCCCGCAGGGTGCCATCGCCCGCCCCCGCCTCCCCGTGCACCGGTCGGGTCGCTGGATCGACCACTGGGACCCTGAGGACCCGGTCTTCTGGCGCGGCGGCGGCAGAGCCATTGCCCGGCGCAACCTGGCGGTCTCGGTCTTCGCCGAGTTCCTCGGCTTCTGCGTCTGGGCCCTCTGGAGCGTGGTGGTGCCCCACCTGCCCGCAGCCGGTTTCAGCCTGACGCTGGACCAGCAGTTCTGGCTCATCGCCCTCCCCAGCCTGGTCGGTGCCACGGTCCGGATCCCCTACACGTTCGCCGTGCCGGTCTTCGGCGGCCGCAACTGGACCATCGTCTCCGCCCTCCTGCTGGTGCTGCCCGCCGCCGCGCTCGCCTGGGCGGTCTCCCAGCCCGGCACGTCATTCGGCACCCTGCTGCTCTGCGCCGCCCTCGCTGGTCTGGGCGGCGGCAACTTCGCCTCATCGATGACGAACATCTCCTTCTTCTTCCCCGAGGCGGAGAAGGGGAAGGCGCTGGGGCTCAACGCAGCCGGCGGCAACCTCGGCACCGGCATCGTCCAGCTGGCAGTGCCGGCCATCATCGCCGTCGGTGCCGCCACGCGCCTCGAGCGCGCAGGCCTGGTCTTCATCCCGCTCGCCCTGCTGGCGGCCCTGCTCGCCTGGCGCGGCATGGACAACCTCTCCGGCGCGAAGGCCGACTACCGGTCCTTCGCCAGCGCCGCTCGCAACCGCCACACCTGGACCATCTCGTTCCTGTACATCGGTACGTTCGGCTCCTTCATCGGGTACGCCGGCGTCTTTCCCACCCTGCTGAAGACCCAGTTCCCGAACGCACCTCTGACCCTGGCGTTCAGCGGTGCCCTCGTCGGTGCCCTGACCCGTCCGCTCGGCGGGATCGTCGCGGACCGGGTCGGGGGCGCGCGCATCACGATGGCGTCCTTCGGGATGCTGGCCGCCGGCGCCGTGGGTGCGATCAGCGCCCTCCACCAGCACAGCCCCGTGCTCTTCTTCGGCTCGTTCCTGGTCCTGTTCACCGGGGCAGGGATCGGCAACGGCGCGACCTACCGGATGATCCCGGCCGTGTTCCGCGCCGGGGCCAGTGGCCCCGACGGGCTGGCGGCCGCGCGGACTGCCGCGGCCGGCTGCATCGGCATCGCCGGGGCCGTGGGGGCGTACGGCGGCTTCCTCATCCCCCGCGGTTTCGCCGTGGCCAAGGAGTCCTTCGGGTCCCTGGTGCCCGCCCTGTGGGTCTTCGTCGGCGCCTACGTGGTCATGGCCGCGGTGACGTATGCCGTGTACGCGCGGCGTGGCGCCGCCCTCGCCGCAGCGCGGGTGTAGCCCATGGCACGACCTGCTGCCACGCACTGCCCCTACTGCGCGCTGCAGTGCGCCCAGACCCTCACCCCCACCGACGGCACCGTGCAGGTGGAGGGCCGCGACTTCCCGACCAACCGCGGGGGGCTGTGCCAGAAGGGCTGGACTGCCGCGTCGGTCCTGCAGGCGAGCGACCGTCTCACGACGCCCCTGGTCCGCGGTGACGACGGAGAGCTGAGCCCAGCCTCGTGGACCGAGGCCCTCGACCTGGTGGCGGGGCGTCTGGCCGGGATCCGGGAGTCGCACGGGCCCGACGCCGTCGCGGTGTTCGGGGGCGGCGGCCTGACCAACGAGAAGGCCTACCAGCTGGGCAAGTTCGCGAGAGTCGCGCTGGGGACCGCCAACATCGACTACAACGGCCGTTTCTGCATGGCCAGCGCCGCGGCCGCGGCCAACCGGTCCCTCGGGGTGGACCGGGGCCTGCCGTTCCCGCTGGTCGACCTCGGCGGCGCGCAGGCGGTTCTCCTGCTCGGCAGCAACGTCGCCGAGACCATGCCGCCGTTCGTGCAGCACCTCGCCGGCGCCAGGTCGCGGGCCGGACTCGTCGTGGTCGACCCGCGCCGGAGCGCCACCGCGGAGCTCACCGTGGACGGCCAGGGCCACCACCTCCAGCCGATGCCGGGCACCGACCTCGTCGTCCTGCTCGCCCTGCTGCACGTCGTCCTCGCCGAGGGCCTGGCCGACACGGCATACCTCGCGGAGCGCACCGCCGGGCTCGAGGAGCTGCGGCGGTCGGTCGCGTCGTGGTGGCCCGAGCGGGCCGAGCGCGAGTGCGGCGTCCCGGCCACCCTGCTGCGCGCCACCGCCCGCCTGCTGGC
>DASULG010000005.1:0-6289 GCA_036278335.1 Pedococcus sp. | reverse complement strand
CATCGTCAACACGCTGGCGCTGTCGGTCATCGAGCGCACCCGCGAGATCGGCCTGCTGCGGGCGGTCGGCCTGAGCCGCCGTCAGCTGCGCACCATGCTCCGGCTGGAGTCGGTGGTCATCGCCCTCCTCGGGGCTTCCCTGGGCGTGGGGCTCGGGGTGGTCTTCGGGGTCGCCCTCCAGCGGGCCATGGCCAGCGAGGGCATCGACGTGCTGTCCATCCCCGTCGACCAGCTCGCGCTGTTCGTGGGCCTGGCTGCCGTGGTGGGGGTGCTGGCAGCGGTCTGGCCCGGGCGCCGGGCAGCTCGGCTCGACGTGCTGCAGGCGATCACCTCGGAGTGACCAACCCCGAGCTGTTCACCTGCATCCTCCTCGCGTCCGGACCGCCCTGCGGCCCGGGCGCGAGGGTGTCCTCACGTGAACAGGCGGACCGCGTTGGCCTCGGTCTCGGCGTACTGGGCGCCGGCTGCGGCCAGCACCGACCCGATCGCGTCGAGCCCGCCGCGGACCTGCCGCTGGGTGCCCTGCCACTCGCCGACCACCCCCTGGAAGCGCGCGGACGCCTGGCCCGTCCAGGCATCCTGCAGCGCGACGAGCCGCGCCATCATCGTGTTGACCTGGCCTTCGATCTCGCCCGAGATGCGGGCGATGTCGGCCGAGGCGGCCTGGATGCGCTCGGTGTCGACCTGGAATTGCGTCGCCATGGTTCCCTCCCTGTGTGACGGTCTCGGCCGCGCTGGGCCGGGTACGGGAAGGCTAGGGCGGTGCGCGGAGGCGGCCGCTGGGTTGTCCACAGGTCCCTCGGACCGGCTACCGTCGCAGCGTGACGATCTGGATCGACGCTCCCGCCTGGCCGGCTCACGGGCGGCTCTGGTCCCACTTGGTCAGCGACACCTCCTTCGAGGAGCTGCACGCCTTCGCTGCGGCCAACGGCCTGCCGCGCCGCGGCTTCGAGGGCGACCACTACGACGTGCCCGACGACCGGTATGCCGCGCTGCTCGCGGCGGGTGCCCGCCCCGCCGAAGGCCGTGAGATCGTGCGCATGCTGCAGGTCAGCGGTCTGCGCATCCCCAAGCGGCGCCACGAGCGCGTGCTGCACTCCGAACCCAACCCCCCGTGGCTGCCTGCGGGCAGCCGCGTCGATGTCATCGCCTCCCGCCAGGGTGGCCCGCCGACGAGCACCGCGGTCGTGCGGCTGCTGGCCCACGCGGCCGGATCCGTCCTCGTCGTGACGCGCGAGGATGGCGGGCTCGACCTGCCGAGCGCCCGCGTGCTCGCAGGTGCGCTCGAGGAGGCCCTGGCCGGGGTGCAGCAGGAGGCCCTCGGCGGCCTTGGCCCGGCCCACCACCTCGGCTACGTCCGCAACACCGTGCCCCGCCCCGAACCGGGCTACCCGTGGCCGACCCCGCAGGCCTGCTTCGCCCTGTTCGCGCGCGAGGTCGACCCCGCGCAACCGTTCGGCCGGGGCCACTGGATCAGCCTCAACGAGGCGGCGGACCGGCTCGGCGAGCGCCACTGGTGGCCGCTGCTGCCCGAGTTCTTCAGCCGACCGGTGCACTGAGCGGTGACGGGGCCGGAGCAGCACCGCACGGTCGCCTCGCTGGGCGAGGTGGTCTTCCCCGACCGCAGCGCGACCGCTGTCGAGCTCGTCGTCGCCGATGCTCCGGCTGCCGAGGCGGAGGTCTTCGCCGCGCTGGTGTTCCTCCAGGACCGCGAGGGCCGGTTCGCGCTGGTCTACAGCCCGCGCCGCGCCGAGTGGGCGTCCCCCGGCGGGGGCAGGGAGCCCGGCGAGGACGTGCGCGCGACGGTCGTGCGGGAGGTGCTCGAGGAGACCGGGCTGGCCATCGGCGCCGACGACCTCCACCCCTGTGGGTACGAGCGGTTCAGGCCCCTGACGGCGGGCCGCTGGCCGGCCGCCGGTGGCTGCCTCCAGGCGTTTCGCGCCCGGCTCGACGCGAGCCGGCCGCCGATGGCCGCCGGGGCCGACGACGTGACCGGCCACCGCTGGGTGACCTTCGCCGAGTTCGAGACCCTGTGCGGGACGGCGTTCTGGTGGCCGCTCGCGGCGGCCCTGTTCAGCCCGACAGGCGGGACAGCTCGCGGGCGAGGTTGAGACGCGCGCGGTCGGTCCACGCGCGCCGGGCGTGCCGGGTCGCGTAGACCGTGTCGCGGCGCAGGAACGGCTGGAGGACAGCCGTCCGGCCCGCGGCGAAGGCGTCGTCGGGCACGGCGGCATACTCCGCCCGGACCTGGACGCAGTACTCGTCGAACCGCTCCGGCGGGGCCGAGAGGATCCACAGGTCTGCGTCGTGGAACGCAGCGCCGAGCCCCGGGGTGCCTGGTGCGTCGTGCCGCTCGGTGGCCAGCACGAGCTGGCGCACCGCAGCGACGTCGTCGTCACCCACGCCGAGCGCCCGCAGGTCGCGCACGGCGAGCTCCGCGCTGTCGGCCTCGTTGGCGCCGGGGGGCGCGGCGGGGTCGTAGACGGCGTCGTGGAAGCACGCCGCCACGCGGGCGAGGGCCGCGTCACGGTCGCCGAGCGCGCCCTCGCCCGAGAGTTCCTCGAGCGCGAGGAACATCTCCACGACGTGCTGGTCCGTGTGGTACCGGCGGTGTTCCTCGCGCAGCCTGCGGTGCAGGTCGGTGCCGATGGCCGCGACCGCGTCGGAGTGCGCCCCAGGCGCGAGCTGCCCGACGTCGAGGGTCCACCAGGTCAGCAGCGCAGGCACCCTCGCAGTCTGTCAGACGGGCGCCGCCACGAGCTCGAGCTCGGCCGGCAGGGGCTGGCTGTGCACCACGGTGAGGGCCGAGACCGCACGCGTGAGGACGACGTAGAGCCGGCGAAGGCCTGTGCGCTCGTCGGGCTCGGCGGCGACGATGGCCGCGGGCTCGACCACGACGACCCGGTCGAACTCCAGGCCCTTGGCGACGCTGGCCGGGACGACGTCGACCTGGTGGTCGATGTCACCGTGGTCCTGTCCCAGGACGCCATGGTCGATCCCCTTGTCCTGCAGCGCCCTCGACATTGCATCGACCAGGGCGTCGGGCACGATGACGCCGATGGACCCGGGCTCCACCCGCTCGTGGGAGACGACGTCCACGGCGTGTCCGAGGACCTCCGTCTCGTCGACCTCGGCCACCTCGAGCCGACCGGGGTTGTCGCGGACCGAGACCGGCGCGCCGAGGCCGGCCGCCATGCTGGGCAACAGCCTGGCGGCGTACTCGATGACGCTGGCGGGCACGCGGAACCCGCGGTCGAGGATCTCCACGTGACTTCCCGGCTTGCCGAGGTGGCCCAGGGACTCCTCCCACGAGGAGGTCGCCCACGGCGTCGTGCCCTGGGCGATGTCGCCCAGTACGGTCGCGGCCCCGGTGCTGCAGCGCCGGCCCACGGCGCGCAGCTGCATCGGGGAGAGGTCCTGCGCCTCGTCCAGGACGACGTGGCCCAGGCTGGGGGTGCGCTGCAGGTGGTCGCTCAGCTCGTCGAGCAGGACAGCGTCGGCTGAGGACCAAGGGGCGGAACCCTTGCCGCGAGGGGCCTTGTCCCACAGCAGGATCCGCTGCTCCGCGGCGCTGAGCAGACCGTCGGCGTGCTTGGCGAGCTCCGCGGCGTCGGCGAGCAGGGTGAAGAGGACGGCCCTGGGGTCGAGCGCCGGCCACAGCGACGCGGCATACCGCTTCACCGCGGTGCTGCGCGCCACGGTGTCCTGGACCCGGTCGTCAGGGGAGTCGCCGGTGCCCTCCATCTGCAGGAGCACGGCGTGGGCGAGCCGCTGCGGCAGCATCTGCCGGGCCGCGTCGTAGCGCACCCCCCGGTCGCGCAGCTCGTCGAGCAGCTCGTTGACCTCGTATGCCGGCACGCGCCACTTCCGTGACCCGCGTGGCACCACCAGAGCCTCGTCGGCGCGGCGCAGATGTGACCACACGGCACGTCGCAGCACCTCCGCAAGACGGGCATCGCCCTTGAGCACAGCGGTTCCCGTGCGGTCGGTACCACGCACCGGGACGCTGGCGGTTAGCTCCTCGATGGTGGTGTGGCCCACCGCCACCTCGCCGAGGGCAGGCAGGACGGCACCGATGTGCTCGAGGAAGGCCCGGTTGGGGCCGATGACGAGCACGCCGGAGCGCGCGAGCCTGTCGCGGAACGCGTAGAGCAGCCATGCGGCGCGGTGGAGCCCGACAGCGGTCTTGCCCGTGCCCGGTGCGCCCTGGACGCAGATGGTCTGGTCTGCCCCCGCACGCACGATCTCGTCCTGCTCGGGCTGGATGGTCGCGACGATGTCGCGCATGGGCCCGACGCGGGGGCGCTCGATCTCCTCGGCGAGGATCTGGCTGCGGGCCTCGTGCTCGGAGCGGTCCTGCAGGTGCTCGTCCTCGTAGGCGGTGATCCGGCCATGGTCGAGCCCGAAACGTCGGCGGAGCACCACGTCCATCGGCTCGGCGCGCGACGCGCGGTAGAAGGCCGTCGACATACCGGCCCGCCAGTCGATGACCAGGGGGTCGCCGTGGTCGTCGGTCACGTGGCGGCGGCCGATGTACCAGCGCTCTGCCGACTCGGTGTCGATCCTGCCGAAGAAGAGGGTGCTGGACGGGTCGTCCTGGAGGGAGGCGGCTCGCAGGTGGAGGGTGCGCGCCAGGTGCTCGGCCGAGATGGGGTCGTGGGCCTGGACCTTGAGGGAGAGGGTCTGCTCGCGCATCCGCGCCAGGGCCGCCCGTGCCTGCGTGAGGTAGTCCTGCTCTCGGTTCAGCTCGGGGGCGCCAGACACAAGGACCTACCCTGCCATCCCGGTACGGGTCAGCGCCAACGGGTTGTCGGCCCTGTGACACCGAAAGGGGCAGCGTGGCCCTGCCATGACGACCACGCTGCCCCCGCGGGGTCCTGCTACTGGCTGCTCGTGCTCTTCGCGGTGAGGGTGGCGTTGAGCTCGAGGCGCTTGCCATCGCGCAGGACGATCAGGGTGACCTTGTCGCCCACGGACCGCTCGCGCACATGCGCCACGAGCGAGAGCGTGGAGTCGACGCGGTCGCCATCAACGGCGATGACGGTGTCACCGGTGCGCAGCCCGGCCTCGGCGGCCGGGGTGCCGGGGGAGACCTCGACGATCGTCGCGCCGGCACGCTTGGCGCTGCCGTCGGTGGCGGTGCCGTCGCGGGAGGTGACGCCGAGCAGCGCGTGCTTGGCGGAGCCGTCCTTGATGAGCTGGCCGGCGATGGTCTTGGCCTCGTTCACCGGGATGGCGAAGCCGATGCCGATGCTGCCGCTCTGGGACCCGCCGGAGGACCCGAGCGTGGCGATCGAGGAGTTGATGCCGACGAGCTGGCCGCCGGCGTTGACCAGCGCGCCGCCGCTGTTGCCGGGGTTGATCGCCGCCGAGGTCTGGATGGCGTTGGTCACCACGGGCGGGGCCTGCCCGGGCTGGTCCGAGCCACCCTCGTCGGCGCCGGTGCTCACGGGCCGGTCGAGGGCGCTGACGATGCCGGTCGTGACGGTGCCCGCGAGGCCGAGCGGGTTGCCCACTGCCATGACGGGGTCGCCGACCTTGAGCGCGTCGGAGTCGCCGAGCGCGATGGGCGCGAGGTCCTTCGGCGGGTCGGACAGGGTGATGACTGCCAGGTCGGTGCTGGCGTCGGTGCCCGCGATCTTGGCCGCGTAGGTGCGCCCGTCGTTGAGGGTCACCTCGATCTGGGGACTGGAGCCGGCGCCTGTCACCACGTGGTTGTTGGTCAGGATGTGGCCCTCGCGGTCGATCACCACGCCGGAGCCCTGGCCGCTGCCCGCGTCAGAGGACACCGAGATCGCCACCACGCTGGGGGAGACCGCCGCCGAGGTCGCGGTCCAGTTGGGGTTGTTCGGGTCTGCCTGCTGCACGGGTGCGGTGTCCGTGCCGCGACCCAGGCTGGGAGTGGCGCTCGCAGCGGAGGAGGGCTGCGTCGCCTCCGACCCCAGCTGGGTCGCGGCGTAGGTGCCGCCGCTGGCCAGCACGGCGGCGAGCGCCGCGACGGCGGTCAGCTCCGCCCAGCGACGCGACTTGGCCGGCTGAGCAGGCTCTGCCCCGCCCCGCGGTGGCGCGGGAGGGGGCGGCCCAGCCGGGGTCTGGGGGGTGGCCCCGAACGGGCCGGATGGGGTGCCCGGAGCGGCGTGCGTGGGCCCCGGGGCCTCGCCGAACCAGACGGGACGGGTCTCCTGCTGAGGGATCTCCGCAGTGCGCTCCGTGCGCTCGGTGGTCCCGTAGGGGTCGCTGCCTGTGGACATTCCCGGGTCCTGGTGGTGCGTCTGGGTCATCTTCGCTG
>DASULG010000004.1:0-3919 GCA_036278335.1 Pedococcus sp. | reverse complement strand
AGGTGAAGATCATGGGCCGCTACGTGCCCGTCCGCGCCGAGATCGTCAACGACGAGGAGTTCTCGGTGCACGCCGACGCCTCCGAGCTCGTGGACTGGGTCCAGCGCCTCCCCGAGCCCCCCGAGACGGTGTACATCGTGCACGGTGAGGCCGATGCAGCCTCGGCCCTGGCAGCGCGGATCCACCACGAGACCGGCTGGACCGTGGTGGTGCCCCGGTTCGGCGAGCGGGTCCTCGTCGACTGACCGTCGACTGACCGTCGGGACCTGCGGGTCGGCTGACGGGACCTCAGGGGAAGACCCGCAGCACGGCCGCCCCGCGCAGGTCGCCGGCCGCCACGTGGTTGAGCGCGTCCTCGGCCAGGGCCAGGGGGTATGCCGTGGTGCTGGGCCGCAGCCCGAGCCGGGCCGCGAGGGTGAGGAACTCCTCGCCGTCGCGGCGGGTGTTGCTGGTGACGGAGCGGACGCTGCGCTCGCGGAACAGGTGCCGCTGGTAGTCCAGCGGCGGGATCTCGCTGAGGTGGATTCCCGCCAGCGCGAGGGTCCCTCCCGGCCCGAGGGCCTCCAGGGCCACCGGCACCAGGTCGCCGGCCGGGGCGAAGATGATGGCCGAGTCCAGCGGCACCGGTGCGGCATCCCGGGCGTCGCCGACGGACGCAGCGCCAAGCTCCCGGGCGAGCTGGCGGGCCTGCGGCCCGCGGGTCAGGACGTGCACCTCGGCGCCCTGGGCGATCGCCACCTGCGCGGTCAGGTGCGCACTGGCGCCGAAGCCGTAGATGCCCAGCCGACCACCGGGCGGCAGCTCGGCGCGCAGCAGGGACCGGTAGCCGATGATGCCGGCGCACAGCAGCGGAGCTGCCTCCTCGTCGGTGAAGCCGTCAGGGAGGCGGTAGGCGAAGGCCTCTGGCACCGCGGCGAACTCGGCGTAGCCGCCGTCGGCGTCCCACCCGGTGTAGCGCGACTGCTCGCAGAGGTTCTCGCGACCGGAACGGCAGAAACGGCATACCCCGCAGGTGTGCCGCAGCCACGCGATGCCGACCAGGTCCCCCACCGCGAACCGGGCGGCGTCGGGCCCGCTCGCCACCACGTCTCCCACCACCTCGTGCCCGGGGATGGTGGAGGCCCGACGTGGGAGGAGGTCGCCCTCGGCCAGGTGCAGGTCGGTGCGACAGACCCCGCAGACACGCACGCGCACGAGCACCTGTCCCCGTTCTGGCGAAGGGAGCGGCCGCACCACTGGCTGGAGCGGCCGCTGCTCGAGGGGCCCGGGCCGGGTGACGGCCCAGGCGCGCATCCGCGGCTCGGTCACGTGACCTTGACGTGCGTCGTCTTCGCTTCGGTGGCCTTGGGCATCGTGATGGTCAGGACGCCCTCCTCGAGCACGGCGGTCACTCCCTTCTCGTCCACAGGCGAGGGCAGAATCGCCTCGTAGCGGAACGTGCCGGTCACCCGGGTCGAGTGGCGCAGCACACCCTTGCGCTCCTTGACGACCCTGTTGCCGTGGACCGTGAGGCGCCGCTCGGACATGTCGATCTCGATGTCCTCCTTGGTGACACCCGGCAGGTCGAGCTCGACGGTGAACCCCTCGTCCGTCTCGTGGATGTCGCCGCCGGGAGCGAAGTCGACCGCGGCCGACAGGCTCGGCCACATGTCCTCCATCAGCTCGCGCATCCGGGCGCTCCAAGGGGAGAACTCCTCCCAGGGCGAGCGTCGGCGCAGCTCCGTGGATCGGTTCGTGGTGCTCGTCGACATCGGTTCCTCCTTCGTGGGGATGGGGCAGGCGGACAGCCGGCCCACTGTCCAGTCCACGCCGCCGCCTGAGCGCCAAACAGTGGCTTTGGTCCCTGTCCCGGCCACCGGCCTCAGCGCATCGTGGTCGCATGGGTGAGACGGTGCTGGACCAGGGGACGGCGGCGGGAGACGGCCTCGGACGGCGCCCTCCCATCGACCACCCGCCCGCCCGGCCGCCGCAGATCGGCGACTACGCCGACCGCCGGGCATCCTTCACGTGGGACGAGGCGCGCGGCTGGCTCGACGGCCTCCCGGACGGCCGGCTGAACATCGCGCACGAGGCGGTCGACCGGCACGCCCGCGGCCCGCTGGCCGACGTGGTGGCACTGCGCTTCCTCAGCCGCACCAGCCCCACGACGGAGCTGACCTACGCCGCACTCGCCCGACAGACCGACACCGTCGCGGTGGCCTTGGGCCTGATGGGCATCGCCCGCGGAGAGCGGGTGTGCACCCTGCTGCCGCGCTCCCCTGCGCTCTACCTCACCGCGCTCGGCGCCCTCAAGGCCGGCGCGGTCTACTGCCCGCTGTTCCCCGCGTTCGGCATGGACCCGGTGCGCCAGCGCCTCGAGCTCGGCGGCGTGCGCGTGCTCGTCACCGACAGCGAGTCCTACACCCGCAAGGTCGCGCCGGTGCGCGAGCAGCTCCCCGCGTTGGAGACCGTGCTCGTGGTCGACCCACCTGCCGAGGGGCCCCCCGCCGGGACGGCGGCGTGGGACACGACGATGGCCGAGGCGGGCGCCGCCCTCGACCGCGACGGGTTCACGATCGCCGACACCGGGCCGGGCGACCCGGCACTGCTGCACTTCACGAGCGGAACCACGGGGCGGCCGAAGGGTGCGGTGCACGTCCACGAGGCCGTCGTGGCGCACCATGCCACCACGCGGTTCTCCCTCGACCTGCTGCCCCGCGACCTCTACTGGTGCACCGCCGACCCCGGATGGGTGACGGGCACGTCATACGGCATCATCGGGCCGCTCACCTGCGGCGCGACGGTCGTCACCGACTCCGCGGACTTCGACGCGAAGCGCTGGTACTCGATCCTGCAGGACGAGCGGATCTCGGTCTTCTACACCGCGCCCACGGCGCTGCGGATGCTCATGCGCAAGGGCGCCGAGCTGGCCCACGGGTACGACCTCACCGCGCTGCGCCACATCGTCAGCGTCGGCGAGCCGCTCAACCCGGAAGCCGTGGTGTGGGGACTGGAGGCCTTCGGGCTGCCCGTGCACGACACGTGGTGGCAGACCGAGACCGGGGCGATCATGGTCAGCAACTTCCCCGGTATGCCGGTGTGCCCGGGATCGATGGGACGCCCGATGCCGGGGGTGGAGACGGGGATCCTCGAGCGGGGGGCGGACGGCCGGGCCGCAGTGGTCGACGGGCATGTCCGGGTCCTCGGGAACCCTTCGGGCGTGGGCGAGCTCGCGCTGCGCCCGGGGTGGCCCTCGATGTTCCGCGACTACCTCGGGGAGCCAGAGCGGTACGCCCGGGCATTCGCCGACGGGTGGTACCTGACCGGCGACCTGGCCCAGACGGACGCCGACGGCTACCTGTGGTTCGTCGGGCGGGCTGACGACGTGATCAAGTCGGCAGGCCACCTGATCGGCCCGTTCGAGGTGGAGAGCGCGCTGATGGAGCACCCGGCCGTCGCGGAGGTCGGGGTCATCGGCAAGCCGGACCCGCTCGCAGGAGAGATCGTCAAGGCGTTCGTCACGCTCAAGGCCGACCACTCGCCGAGCGACGCCCTGCGCCGCGAGCTCCTCATGGTCGGCCGTCGGCGCCTGGGGTCGGTGGCGCCGCGGGAGGTGGAGTGCGAGGAGCACCTCCCGCACCCCCGCAGCGGGAAGGTGATGCGCCGGCTGCTCAAGGCCCGTGAGCTCGGCCTGCCCGAGGGGGACCTCTCGACGGTGGAGAGGCCGTCATGACGGCGCTGGCCCAGGACCGCGAGGCGCTGCTCGCCGCCGGTGCGCCGCAGCTGCTGCGCCAGATGATGCGCATCCGCCGGTTCGAGGAGAAGTGCGCCGAGCTCTACAGCGCCACCAAGATCCGCGGCTTCCTGCACCTGTGCATCGGGGAGGAGGCCGTGGCCGTCGGCGTGATCGCCTCGCTCGCGGAGGGTGATGCGGTCATCT
>DASULG010000003.1:0-5439 GCA_036278335.1 Pedococcus sp. | reverse complement strand
CCCGTTCGCCACTGATCACCCAAGAGCAAGCTCTCAAGATCACCGTTCGACTTGCATGTGTTAAGCACGCCGCCAGCGTTCGTCCTGAGCCAGGATCAAACTCTCCATTGATGTTCAAACACCACAGACCCAAAGGCCCGCGGCAATAACTGAACCCAAAAAAGGGTCGTCACACAGGCTGAAGTCAAACAACCAGCAAAAAACTGATCATTCATTGTCCAACCAAAGGATTTTCGTTCGAAGCAACAACCCACCAGGCCAACAGACCCAACAAGCCGCCACCTCGAGACGAGGTAATTGGCATCGATTTTTGACACGCTGTTGAGTTCTCAAGATCCGGACGCTCACCGTTCGCTTTGCCGTGAGGCGCTGCGTTCGGGGCAACCATTCCAACTTACTCTCTGCGCGGCCCGCTTCCAAATCCACTCCGTGGAGCTGGGCGGCGGCTGTGCTGAAGAGTTCCACCTGGCGCTGGGCGCCGTGCCTGACGCGGTCGAAACCACGTCCTGCTGGTGAGTCTGCCCCGGGACCGGCCTGCTTCGCGGTGGTGACCGCGGTGGTGTCCGTTCCTCCCTGTCGGGCTGACGAAGAGAACAGTAGAGGGACCACCCGGGAGAAGACAAGTCCGCAGGTCAGCGGCCTGGAGCCCCCGCTGCGCCAGACACGCGGAGAGAGCCCACCCCTCGTCGGGGTGGACCCTCCAGTCGAGCCGGCTGCCGGCCGCCTCAGCCGGAGGGGCGGCCTGCGGCGAGCGACTTGCGACCACGCCGGAACAGCGCGACCTGGTCGTACAGGAAGTCACCCTGCGCCAGGAGGGCCTCCGGGTCGGTGATCTTGGCGTTGTTGAGCGAGGCCCCGCCGTCACCGATGGCCCGGCGCGCGGCATTGCGCGACTCCACCAGTCCGACCGCCACCAGCGCGTCGGTGACCGACATCCCGACCGACACGTCTCCCCCGGGCAGCTCGCTGGTGGCGTCGGCCAGGGTCCGGGCGTCCAGCGCCCGGACATCGCCCTTGCCGAACAGCGCCTCGGAGGCCGCCTGCACCGCCGCGGTGTGCTCCGCCCCGTGGACCAGGGTGGTGACATCGGCCGCCAGGGTCTTCTGCGCCTCCCGCAGGAACGGCTTGACGGCCAGGGAGTGCTCGAGCGCGGCGATCTCCTCGGGCCCGCGGTCCGTGAAGACCTTGAGGTAGGAGATGACCGACGCGTCCTCGACGTTGATCCAGAACTGGTAGAAGGCGTAGGGCGACATCATGTCGGCGTCCAGCCAGACCGTGCCGGACTCGGTCTTGCCGAACTTCGAGCCGTCTGCCTTCGTGACCAGCGGGGTGGTCAGCAGGTGGACCGACCTGCCCTCGACGCGGTGGATCAGGTCTGACCCAGCGGTGAGGTTGCCCCACTGGTCGGCGCCGCCCGTCTGGAGGGTGCACCCGAACTCGCGGAACAGGTGCAGGTAGTCCAGGCCCTGCAGCAGCTGGTAGCTGAACTCGGTGTACGAGATCCCCTGCTCGCTGCCCAGCCGCGCCGCGATGGCGTCCTTCTTGATCATCTGGTTGACCCGGAAGTGCTTGCCCACGTCCCGCAGGAACTCCAGAGCGGTCATCGGCGCGGTCCAGTCGAGGTTGTTGACCATCACCGCCGGGTTCTCGCCCTCGAAGTCGAGGAACGGCTGCACCTGCTGCTGGATCCGCTTGACCCAGTCCGCCACGACCTCTGGCTCGTGGAGGTCGCGCTCGGAGGTCGACTTGGGGTCGCCGATCAGGCCTGTCGAGCCGCCGACGAGGCAGAGCACCCGGTGCCCGGCCCGCTGCAGGTGGCGCATGGTGACCAGCTGGACGAGGTTGCCGATGTGCAGGCTCGGCGCGGTCGGGTCGAAGCCGCAGTAGAGCGTGATGGGCCCGTCGGCGAGTGCCTTGCGCAGCGCGGACTCGTCGGTGGTCTGGGCCACCAACCCCCGCCACTGCAGCTCGTCGAGGATGTCGCTCACGGTTCTGGTGCTCCTTCGGTGGTTGGTATGCCGGGTGGCCGGCACCGGGTGGCGGGGTGACTGGTGCCGAGTCGTTGGTGTCGGGTGACCGGCTGGTGCCTGCAGGGCAAGCCTGCCCTATGCGCCACTGGGCCTGCGACGCGGTTTCGCGGGACGGTACACGGAGACGCTCCGCTCCCCCTCGAGGTAGAACCTCCACGGGTAGGAGGCAGCGTCCCCGCCGGCTCCGGCTACCCCCACGCGCGGGCCGGTGCGCACGCGCGCGAGGTCGACGTGCCGAGTCGGCGCGCGGAACAGCGCCGCGCTCCCGGGCGCGCAGGCGTCGAGCCCGCTGTGCTCCCCGGACAGGCCCAGCGTGCTCGCCAGGCGCGCGGGCCCGCGCGCCCAGTCCCGCTCGGCGATGCCGGGCCGGCGCGCCGCCGCCACCTCGTGGCCGTCGACGACCTCCCCGGCCCGGAGCAGGACCGCGCTGGCGTGGCCCTGGGGACCCGTGACGACATTGGCGCACCAGTGCATTCCGTAGGTGAAGTACACGTAGAGGTGCCCGGCCTGGCCGAACATCACCAGGGTCCGCGGCGTCCGACCCCGGAAGGCGTGCGAGCCCGGGTCCTGCTCGCCGGCATACGCCTCGACCTCGGTGAGCCGGACCGTGACCCCGGCGTGCGTGAGGGTGGACCCGAGCAGGGCCGGGGCCACGTCGAGCACGTCCTCGCGGAAGAAGTCGCGCGAGAGGGGGCGGCCGCTCAGTCCCGACGGCGCCGGATCTTGTTGCCCAGCCACACCACGGGATCGTAGTGGCGGTCGACGACGCGCTCCTTGAGGGGGATGAGCGCGTTGTCGGTGATCTTGATGTGCTCGGGGCAGACCTCCGTGCAGCACTTGGTGATGTTGCACAGCCCCAGGCCGTGCTCCTCGCGCGCCGCGGTGCGCCGGTCGGCGGTGTCGAGGGGGTGCATGTCGAGCTCAGCGATGCGCATGAGGAAGCGCGGCCCGGCGAAGGCCTCCTTGTTGTCCTCGTGGTCGCGCACGACGTGGCAGACGTCCTGGCACAGGAAGCACTCGATGCACTTGCGGAACTCCTGGCTGCGCTCCACGTCGACCTGCTGCATGCGGTACTCCCCGGGCTGCAGGTCTGCCGGCGGGGCGAACGCCGGGATCTCCCGGGCCTTCTGGTAGTTGAACGAGACGTCGGTGACCAGGTCGCGCTGCACCGGGAAGGCGCGCAGCGGGGTCACGATGATCGTGTCGTCCTCCGCGAACGTGCTCATGCGGGTCATGCACAGCAGGCGCGGCCTGCCGTTGACCTCGGCGCTGCACGAGCCGCACTTGCCGGCCTTGCAGTTCCACCGGACGGCCAGGTCCGGTGTCTGCGTCGCCTGCAGCCGGTGGATGATGTCGAGGACGACCTCCCCCTCGTTGACCTCGACCGTGAAGTCCTGCAGCTCGCCCCCGTCGGCGTCGCCGCGCCAGACGCGAAACCTGCCCTGATAGCTCATTGCTCGCTCCCAGTGTCGAGTCGGGACAGCTCAGGCTCGGTGAGGTACTTCGACAGCTCCGAGCGCTCGAAGAGCGCGAGCATGTCGACCCGGATCTCGGGCACCGGCTGGTGCTGGAGGGTGACCGCGCGGCCGGTGGCGTCCGCGCGGCACACGAGGTTGACCCCTCGCCACTGCGGGTCCATCGCCGGGAAGTCCTCGCGCGTGTGGCCCCCCCGGCTCTCGGTGCGCTCGAGGGCAGCCATCGCCACGCAGCGGGAGACCGCCAGCATGTTGCGCAGGTCGAGGGCGAGGTGCCAGCCCGGGTTGAACTGGCGGTGGCCTTCGACACCGGCACGGTCCGCGCGGGCCTGGAGGTCGTCGAGGACCGAGAGCGCCTCGAGGATCTCAGCCTCGCGCCTGATGATGCCCACGAGGTCGTTCATGCGCTGCTGGAGCTCCTGGTGGAGCGAGTAGGGGTTCTCGGCGGCCTCGTCGCGGAACGGCGCCAGGGCCGTCTGGCTCGCAGCGGCGAGGTCGGCCTCTGCCACCGCGGGCCGGCGTGGCAGGGCGCCGACGTACTCGGCCGCGCCCGCACCGGCCCGGCGCCCGAACACGAGGAGGTCCGAGAGGCTGTTGCCGCCGAGGCGGTTGGAGCCGTGCATGCCGCCGGCCACCTCACCGGCGGCGTACAGGCCGGGGACAGCCGTCGCCGCGGTGTCCGCGTCGACCTCCACCCCGCCCATGACGTAGTGGCAGGTGGGCCCGACCTCCATCGCCTCGGCGGTGATGTCGACGTCGGCCAGCTCTTTGAACTGGTGGTACATCGAGGGCAGGCGTCGGGTGATCTCCTCCGCGGGAAGACGGGTCGAGACGTCGAGGAAGACGCCCCCGTGCGGTGTGCCGCGTCCGGCCTTGACCTCGCTGTTGATGGCCCGGGCCACCTCGTCACGTGGCAGCAGCTCAGGCGGCCGCTTGTTGTTCTCGGGGTCGTCGTACCAGCGGTCCGCCTCCTCCTCGGAGTCGGCGTACTGGGTGCGGAAGACGTCGGGCACGTAGTCGAACATGAACCGCTTGCCCTCGGAGTTGCGCAGCACTCCCCCGTCGCCGCGCACCGACTCGGTCACGAGGATGCCCTTGACCGACGGCGGCCAGACCATGCCCGTCGGGTGGAACTGGATGAACTCCATGTTGATCAGGGCGGCGCCGGCGCGCAGGGCTAGCGCATGGCCGTCGCCGGTGTACTCCCAGGAGTTGCTGGTGACCTTGAAGGACTTGCCGATCCCGCCGGTGGCGAGGATGACCGCCGGCGCCTCGAACAGCACGAACCGCCCCGACTCGCGCCAGTACCCGAAGGCCCCGGCGACGGCGCCGTCCTCCTTGAGGATCTCGGTGATGGTCAGCTCGGCGAAGACCTTCAGGCGCGACTCGTAGTCACCGGTCTCGCGGTGGTCCTCCTGCTGGAGGCTGACGATCTTCTGCTGCAGCGTGCGGATCAGCTCGAGGCCGGTGCGGTCACCCACGTGGGCGAGCCGCGGGTACTCGTGGCCGCCGAAGTTGCGCTGGCTGATCCGCCCGTCGGGCGTGCGGTCGAACAGGGCGCCGTAGGTCTCGAGCTCCCAGACCCGGTGCGGGGCCTCCTTGGCGTGCAGCTCGGCCATCCGCGGGTTGTTGAGGAACTTCCCGCCGCGCATGGTGTCGCGGAAGTGCGTCTGCCAGGAGTCCTTCTCGTTAGCGTTGCCCATGGAGGCCGCGATCCCGCCCTCGGCCATGACCGTGTGGGCCTTGCCGAACAGCGACTTCGAGATGATGGCGACCTTCTTGCCGGCCAGCCGGGCCTCGATCACCGCGCGTAGTCCCGCCCCGCCGGCACCGATCACGACGACGTCGTAGGTGTGCCGTTCCAGGTCAGTCATGCAAAAACCTCACTAATCCGTAATTGAGTTGTCAGCCAACAAATCTCAGGTCGGGGAACC
>DASULG010000002.1:0-5668 GCA_036278335.1 Pedococcus sp. | reverse complement strand
CCCTCGATGGGGGAGTGGGCGGTCAGGTTGATGTGGTCGCGGATCAGCACGGGCGTGCCCGGCGCCCACGCCGGGTTGAGGCCGCCGCAGCCGTTGGTGAGCACGATGGTCCCGCAGCCTGCGGCTGCGGCGGTGCGCACGGCGTGCACCACCGCACGCACCCCGCGGCCCTCGTAGAAGTGGGTGCGGGTGCCGAAGACGAGCGCGCGCCGGCCGGTGTCGCCGATCGCGACGGACCGCATGGTGCCGGAGTGGCCCTCGACGGCGGCCTTGGCGAAGCCGGGGACGTCGGCGTTGTCGACGGTGGCCAGCGTCTCCCCGATGAGGTCCGCCGTCTGCCCCCACCCGGAGCCGAGGACCAGCGCGACGTCGTGGCGCGACGCGCCCGTCCGGTCGGCGATCACCGCTGCAGCGGCCCTGGCCACGTCGAGGGGGTCGGTGGCGGGGTCGGCAAGGTCGGGCATGGCTCGCTGTTGGCTCACGGCGGCAGCGTACAGATGCCCCGTGGTCGCGCCGCGCCGGTTGAAGGCAGGTTCAGCGCACTCACAGGATCCGGTGACACCCTGCCGCGGTGAGTGATCGGGAACCAGCAGACACCGAGCCAGCGTCAAGGCAGTACGGCCGCCGTGCCTTCCTCGGCGCCGCCGCCGGCGCAGCCCTCACCGCCGCGGCGTGCTCCGCCGAGGGCACCCCCGGCGCCTCGTCCAGCACTCGCGCAGGCGCGTCCGGAAGCACCACCGCAGCCACTGCGGCGCCGAGTGCCGGCCCCCAGACCAGCACAGCAGCGGCCCCGGCGACGCCCGCGCGGGCGCCCCGCCCCGCCCTGCTGTCGGCTCCCGGGCCGGACATCACCAACGGCCCGCGGACCCGTGAGGAGGTTGGCCTGACCTTCCACGGGCAGGGCCCCGAGGCGTTGACCCGGCGGGTCCTCGCCGAGTGCCGGGCGGCCGATGCGGGGATCACCGTCTTCGCGGTGGGCGCCTGGCTGGCGGCCAACCCTGGCCTGGGCCGGGCCATCGTGGCTGCCGGCCACGAGCTGGGCAACCACACCTGGAGCCACCAGCAGATGCCGCAGCTCGACGCGGGCCAGGCCGCTGAGGAGGTCGCCCGGGGCGCTGCCGCCCTGGAGGCGGCGGTGGGCTCGGCCGGTTGGTGGTTCCGGCCCTCAGGGACCCCGCACAGCACGGCCACCATCCGGGCTGCTGCCCTCAAGAGCGGCTACCAGCGGTGCATCTCCTACGACGTCGACCCGGAGGACTACCGGGACCCCGGCGCAGCGCTTGTGAGGACGAGAACACGCCGACACGCGCGCCCTGGATCGATCATCAGCCTCCACCTAGGCCATGCTGGGACCGTGCAAGCGCTCCCGGGGATCCTGTCCGACCTGTCGACTGCCGGACTGCGGCCGGTCACGCTGTCCGTGCTGCTCCGGGACTGAGGCATGTACCGGCACAGGGGGCTGCGCGGCGTCGCCACGCTGGGAGCGCTGACGGCGCTGCTGCTCGGGGGCTGTTCCTCGGCCCAGGACCGCTCGGGGCCGGTCGCAGATGCGTCCGCCACGCCCTCGGCCTCGGGGTCGACCCGTGCGGGCACCCCCAGCGCCGCGACCTCCGCGCCCGTGCGCAACGTGTATGCCGCGAACGCCGCCGGCGCCCTCACCGGCGCCGCAAGGACGGCGCGGCCGATGGTCTACGTGCCGAACACCCTGTCCGACAGCGTGCAGCTCATCGACCCGGCCACCTACAAGGTCGTCGACCGCTTCTCCACGGGTCGTGAGCCGCAGCACGTGGTGCCGTCCTGGGACCTGAAGACGCTGTGGGTCAACGACGACCTCGGCAACGACCTGGTGCCGATAGACCCCAAGACCGGCAAGGCGGGCAAGCGGGTGCCGGTCGAGGACCCGTACAACCTGTACTTCACGCCCGACGGGGCGCACGCCCTGGTCATGGCCGAGCGCCTGCGCCGGATCGACGTCAGGGACCCGCGCACGATGGAGTTCCAGCGCTCGCTGAAGGTGCCCTGCCAGGGGATCAACCACGCCGACTACTCCGCCGACCAGTCCTTCTTCGTGGCGAGCTGCGAGTTCAGCGGGAAGCTGCTCGTCATCGACAAGGAGGCGACCAAGGTCCGGAAGGTCATCGACCTCAACGCCATCAAGACCCCGGGCGCCACCACGCCCCACGAGGCCATGCACATGCACGGCAGCCCCAAGCAGGGGCTGGCGCCGGGCGCCTCGGCCATGCCGCAGGACGTCCGCCTCACCCCCGACGGCCGCTACTTCCTCGCCGCTGACATGCTCCGCAACGGCGTCTGGGTCATCGACGCCGCGACCCTGAAGTACTCCCGCTTCCTGCCGACCGGCATGGGCGCCCACGGCATCTACCCCTCGCGGGACGCCAAGCGGATCTTCGTCGCCAACCGGGACGCCGGCACCGTCTCGGTCCTGGACGCCCACACCCTCAAGCAGGTCGCCCGCTGGAAGGTCCCCGGTGGCGGCTCGCCCGACATGGGCGGGGTGACCTCGGACGGCCGCGAGCTGTGGCTGACCGGCCGCTACGACGCCGAGGTCTACGTCTTCGACACCGCGACCGGCAAGGTCACGCACCGGATCCGCGTCGACGCCGGACCGCATGGGCTGTGCGTGTGGCCCCAGCCCGGCTCGTTCTCGCTCGGCCACACCGGCAACATGCGCTGACTCCCGTCCCACATGCGCTGACGCGCGTGTGCCATGCACTGACCCGCGTCCTGGCCCCGCCGGCCCGCCCACCCCGCAGCGGGCTCACGCCCCCAGCCCGGCGCACGGTGCGAGGGCAGTGGTTGGATGGGGGCCGTGAATGCGCGTGAGACGTCCGTGGTGATCCTCGGCGGCGGCCCTGGTGGCTACGAGGCGGCCTTGGTAGGGGCCCACCTCGGGGCGCGGGTCACCGTGGTCGACCGCGACGGACTCGGCGGCGCCGCCGTGCTCACCGACTGCGTCCCCTCGAAGGCGCTGATCTCGACCGCGGACTTCATGTCCCAGTTCGAGACGGCTGCCGACCTCGGGGTGCACCTCGAGGACAACGAGGGGGACGAGGTCTCCGACTCGGTCGCCGAGCTGGCCGCCGTCAACCGCCGGGTCATGCGGCTCGCCGCCGCCCAGAGCCGTGACATCGGGCGCCGGCTCGAGGCTGACGGGGTTCGCGTGCTGCGCGGCGTGGGGCGCCTGGAGTCGGCCTCGAGGGTGCGCGCCGAGCTCGAGGACGGTGGAGTCGAGGAGATCCCCGCCGAAGTCGTGCTCGTGGCGACCGGGGCGACGCCGCGGGTGATGGCCACGGCCCAGCCCGACGGCGAGCGCATCCTCACGTGGCAGCAGATCTACGGGCTGCAGGAGCTCCCCGAGAAGCTCGTCGTCGTCGGCTCGGGCGTCACCGGTGCCGAGCTCGCCCAGGCCTACCTCGGCCTGGGCTCCGAGGTGACCCTGGTGTCCTCGCGCGACCGGGTCCTGCCCGGCGAGGACGCGGATGCCGCCACCGTGATCGAGGAGGTCTTCCGCAAGCGCGGCATGGAGGTCCTCAACCGCTCCCGCATGGCCGCGGTAGAGCGCACCGAGAAGGGCGTGCTGGTCCGGCTCGAGGACGGCCGCGAGGTGGAGGGCTCCCACGCCCTGCTGGCGGTCGGCTCCGTGCCGCAGACCAGTGGCCTGGGCCTCGAGGAGGTCGGCGTCCAGCTCGCGGCCTCGGGCCACGTCTCGGTCGACCGCGTCTCGCGCACGTCGGTGCGCGGGGTGTATGCCGCCGGCGACTGCACCGGCGTCCTTCCCCTTGCGTCCGTGGCGGCGATGCAGGGCCGCATCGCGATGGCCCATGCCCTCGGAGACGCCGTGACGCCGCTGAACCTGCGGGCGGTGTCGGCCAACATCTTCACCGACCCCGAGATCGCCACCGTCGGCTTCTCGCAGAAGGACGTCGACGAGGGTCTGGTCGACGCTGCGTCGCTGATGCTCCCGCTCGCGACGAACCCCCGGGCCAAGATGCAGGGCATCACCGACGGATTCGTGAAACTGTTCGCCCGCAAGGGGATTGGCACCGTGGTGGGTGGGGTGATCGTCGCGCCCCGCGCCTCCGAGCTCATCTACCCCGTGACCCTGGCTGTCCAGCACGGGCTGACCGTCGACCAGCTCGCAGGGACCTTCACGGTGTACCCGTCGCTGTCCGGCTCGGTCGCCGAGGCGGCCCGCCAGCTGCACGACCCGCAGTAGCCCCCGGAGGCGGCTCCTCTCTCCCCGAGCCGGGTGCCCGCTGCGTGTGTAGGGTGCTGAGAAGTGGCCTGCCGAGGCACGGCCTGCTTCTTCCGACCCGATGCGAAACGAGGCACGAGCGTGGCCGAGGGCTTCATGGACAAGATCAAGGACTTCGTCAAGGGCAACCCCGAGCAGGCGGGCGGGGCCATCGACAAGGTCGAGGACCTCGTCGACGAGCGCACCGGCGGCAAGTACTCCGAGCAGATCGACAAGGGGGCAGACACCTTGCGCGAGCAGCTGGGCCTGCCGCCCGAGCAGTCGATCCCGGTCCCCGGCAAGCCCGCTCCCGGCCCGACGCCCGTCCCGGAGCCGGGGCCGACGCCCGTCCCCGAGCCGGGCCCGACCCCCGTCCCCGAGCCCGGCCCGACGCCCGTCCCCGAACCGGGTCCGACCCCCATGCCCGAGCCGGGTCCGACCCCGACGCCCGAGCCGGAGCCTCCGACGACGACGGACTCCACGCCGGCTCCCAACCCCGAGCCGATGCCCGACGACCCTCAGCAGCCCGGCTCCATCGAGGAGCCCATGACGCCCGGAGGTCCGCAGCGCCCCGGCGAGCCCGGCGGTCCGCTCGACGAGGGGCTGCGGCCCGGGGGCGGGGACAGCTCCTCCACCGACTCGCCCGAGCCGCTGCCGCAGGGTGGGCCGACGCAGCAGGGTGAGGAGCAGTCCGCCTCACCGGCCCCCGGTGGCGAGCAGCCCGACACCGGCGGCCCCGAGAAGGAGCTGCCGCCGTTCGGCCGCAGCTAGCGCACCGGGCCGTCAGTCCTTGATGTCGGCGATGACGGCACCGTTGGTGACCGTCTGGCCGACTTCTGCCTGCAGCCCGGTGATCGTCCCGGCCTTGTGGGCGGTGATCGGCTGCTCCATCTTCATGGCCTCCAGGACGACGACGAGGTCTCCCTCGGCCACGTCCTGACCGTCCACGACGGCGATCTTGACGATGGTGCCCTGCATGGGAGCGGTGAGGGAGTCGCCGGAGGCAGCGGCGCCCGACTTGCCGGCGCCGGAGCGCCGTGGCGCCTTCTTCTTGGCGCTGGTGCCGCCGCCGAGCGCGAGACCACCGGGCAGCACGACCTCCAGCCGCTTGCCGCCGACCTCGACCACGACCGTCTGCCGCTCGCCGGCCTCCTCGGGCGCCTCCGCCGCGGGGCCGGCGTACGGCTCGACGGTGTTCACCCACTCGGTCTCGATCCAGCGGGTGTGCACGGTGAAGGGCTCGCCCGGGTCCGCGGGGTCGAAGGCGGGGTCGTCGACGACCGCCCGGTGGAAGGGCAGGACGGTGGGCATGCCCTCGATCGTGAACTCGGCCAGGGCCCGGCGGGCGCGCTGCAGGGCCTGCTTGCGGTCGTGGCCCGTCACGATGAGCTTGGCCAGCATCGAGTCGAACGC
>DASULG010000001.1:0-3343 GCA_036278335.1 Pedococcus sp. | reverse complement strand
AGCGCTGCCAATTGCCCACCGATCTGGGCACTGAAGACCTGGACAAGCTTCTCGAACTGCTCGTCGGTGGCACCGTCGTCAATGAACAGACCGACCCGCCAGTTCCCCTCCGTCATCACCTTGGGAGTATCGGCGATGAGCGCCACTTTGCATCCGGCGACGTCGGAGCTGTCGACCGTTCCCTGACGAACGCTGAACACGAGAGTCACGCGGCAGAAGTCGTAGGTGGCTCCGTGGTCAAAGGACAGGTTGCGGGGGCACATGAGCTCACACGAGCAGGTCTCGAAGTAGTCACCCGTCAAGTTCCATGACATCGAACCCCCTGGGTGCCAGAGGACCAGAAGACCAGTTTCAACCCCCCGGTCGAACAAGCGTCAACGGGCTCGGGGCTGCCGCAACGAGACCCTGTTCTTGGAGCTCGCCGCGCATTCGGTCACTCCAACCTGGGGTGCGGTCGAGGTGAGGCTCCTGATCCCTCGAGGGACCGAGTAACTCCGTATCTCCCCGGGCGCGGGCGCCCGGTGTGTCGCTGGCCAGTCGCCTCGGCGGCGCCATGCTCGCCGAAGTGGCTCCTCCAGCACCAGGGTGGAAACAACTGCCAACACACCCGCGAGGACGATCCACGGCAGCGCGGCCGTGCCGGCATACGTCGTGCCCGACAGGCGGAACAGCGGCACGTGCCAGAGGTAGAGCGCGTAGGAGATCCGGCCGGCGAAGCGCAGGTGCGGCAGCTCGAGGACGCGGCTGCTGGCCGCTGCGCCGGCGACCAGCAGGACGGCCGCGGGTGTGGCGAGCATCGGGCCGTAGAGGTAGATCTGCGAGAAGTGCGGCGCGACCGCGACCGCGCCGACGAGCCCCAGGGCGCCGACAGGGAGAAGCCAGCGCCGTGGCGAAGGCGGACCCGCAAGGGCCAGTCCGCAGCCGGAGAGCAGTGCGTAGGCATGCATCGGCAGCCAGTCCACCGGCACCACGATCGCCACCGTGACCGAGGCGGCGATGAGCGCGACGAGCGCCGGAAGCGGACCGCGTCGACGCAAGACCCAGGGCAGCGCGAGAGGCCACAGCAGGTAGAACTGCTCCTCGATTCCCAGCGACCAGGTGTGGCTGAAGACCGGGAACCGCATCGGCGGCGCCATGTTCTCCACGTAGGTCAGGGCCCGCAGCGCTCGAGCGGCCACGCCCTCTGCCGGGAAGCCACGCGCCAGCAGGACCGTCGACACGACGACGACCATCAGAGCCAACGCCGGGAACAGCCGGACGAAGCGGTTGGCCACGAAGCGCGGCATCGACCAGGAGCCGGCCTCACGAGCTTCCACGACCACGCGAGTGATGAGGAACCCGGACAGCACGAAGAACACCGCGACACCGATGCCTCCGGACGGCTCGGGCAGGAACCCGGCGTGGTCGGCGACCACGAGGAGCACCGCCACACCCCGCAACCCGTCGAGCGCGGGACGATGGCCGACCCTCCATCCGGCCTGCGGAACGTCCACGCCTCAAGCATCCACCCAGACCGGGCGACACCCCAGGAGTCTGAGCAGTCGTGCTACCCGGCCCCCGTCCGCAGGGGAGGGTCACGCAGGATGCGAGGGCGGGGCTGCAGGGGGCCGTATCCGCGGATGCGAGCCCGGAGAGCGGCGGCGACCAGTCCGGGCCGGAACAGCAGCCAGGGCGGCGCCATCAGGTGGTAGACCCGGGCCACCGTTCCCTGCGCCAGCTCGTCGCCGTGCGCCGCGAGCCGTCCCAGCTCGCGCGTCCACCGACCCAGCATGGCCTGGCCCCACGGCGCCTCGCCCACGGTGGCGGGGTAGCGAAGGTCCTCACCGGTCGCGATGGCCCAGGGCAAGGCCGTGACCTTGACGAACTGGCGAAGCAGCCGCCGCTCCCCGCCCCGACGCAGCCCGCGTGCCAGCGCGCGCTGCAGCAGGAGGGCCTCGCACGCCGCGACGGTGATGCCCTGCCCGTAGATCGGGTTGAACGCGCACAGCGCATCTCCGATGGGGAGCAGCCCGTCGGGCCAGTGCGGGACCTTCTCGTAGTGGTGGCGACGGTTGGACGTCTGCCGGTGGACCGCGATGTCACCTTCGGGCTGCCCGGCGTGGACCAGCTCCGAGAGGGCGCTGTCGCGCAACCCGTCGACATACGCGTCGAAGCCAGCCGGGTCTCGCGGCGGACGGCGGTCCCCGGAGCCCACGGCGCACACCAGCCACCGGCCGCCCTCCACTGGGAGCGCCAGGCCCCCTGCCCGCGTCTGCGGCGTCTGCAGCAGCACCACGCCGGGCACCGCGAGTCGCCGTGCGTCGAGCGCGTAGACACGGGTGGCGTACCCGAGTCGAGCGTCGACCTCGGAGGTCCTCGCGGGTCCGACTCCCGCGGCGGCCAGCCACGACGGAAGCCGGGATGCGCGGCCGGAGGCGTCGATCACCAGGTCGGCCGCCTCAGTGGAGCCGTCCTCCAGGTCGACGAGCCAGGGCGCTGCTTGTCCGCCCCGGCGGATCCTCTCGACCCGGGTGCCGTCGCGCAGCTCGACCCCGGGCATGGCGCTGAGGCGGCGGAGCACGAGGTGCTCGAACAGGGGTCGGCTCGCCGAGAGCACCTGGAACTCCCGACGCGGGGCCGGGGCCCAGCCGAACTCCCCGAGCCAGGCGAGGTCGCCGGTGTCGAAGGTCGCCGCGCCTGCCCGACGCAGCTCCACCCCGATGCCGGGCAGCAGCTCCTCAACGGCGAGGAGCCCCCGGTACAAGAACACATGCGGCTGGCGCCCTTGTGGCACCCCGCTCCTCGCCCGGGGCGCTCCCGGGAGGATGTCCCGCTCGATCACCGTCACGGAGCGGCCTTGCCCCCGGGCCGCAGCGGCCGCGAAGGCGCCGGCGAGGCTGGCGCCGATCACGACGATGCGCCTGGGCCCCTCACGCTGACCGAGCCCCACTGGTCCTCCCCACTGGTCCTCCCCACTGGTCGCCGGGCTGCGACGCGGCCACCAGCATGCCGCCACCCACCCGGCGACCGGAAGGGCCCGTGGGCCGCACTCCGGCTGGTGGGCCCATGACCGCAGACCCATGCCGTATGCCGCGCTGGAACCTTCGGTGCGCGACGCCGGTCGGTCAGCGACGCGCGGCGACCAACACGCGACCGTGGCGCAGCGCGCCGTTGTTGTCCGCGGGTAGAGCAGACCAGGACAGCCGTGAAGCTGGCGGCGCGCTCGGCCATGCCCAGAGTCTGCCAGCGCAGCGAGAGACCCCTCGGGGCTACCGGGACGCCGCGACTGCGGGCGCGTCGTTCTCGGTGCAGCCCAAACGGGCTCGTTGCTCAGCGGTCGACCTCGAACCAGACGGTCTTCCCA